>JBBRPV010000061.1:0-26606 GCA_038227445.1 Burkholderiales bacterium
ACCTGTACCAAACACAATTGCCACTACATAAAATATTCAGCGACGCCGCTAAGTCCTTGATTCCATTGATCCTGGATCGTCAAAAAAGGCGTGCAATTGAGTTTGGTGTCGAACTTAGGAGCACCTGCTCAGTGGGGCGGCCGGCTGGACGAGCAAGACGGCGGACAACGACAGCGCGGGCGCCCGCTGTCGGACTCGGACTCGGGCGCGAAGGCGCGGCTGTACCACGCGGTCAAGGACGCCAGCCTGGCGCATCTGATCAAAGTCGACCTGCACAGTGATATGTTCAACTTCACCATCGACGAGCAGCGCCAGCAGTACCTGGAGCGCCTGGACGGCAAGCTGGTGCTCGTGACCAACACCGACGCCCCGGCCGCCGAGGTGGTGAAGCGCTACAAGAGCCTGGCCGACATCGAACGGGGCTTCCGAGCGCTCAAGAGTGAGATCGAGATCGGCCCGGTGTACCACCGGCTGCCCAAACGCATCCGGGCGCACGCGCTGGTGTGCTTCCTGGCGTTGGTCCTGCACCGGGTGCTGCGCATGCGCTTGAAGGCCAGCCAGCGCGAGGAGTCGCCGGCAACCCTGCTGGCGCAGCTGCGGCGCATCCACCATCAGACGGTGCAGACGCCGGACGGCCTCCGCCGAACCTGCGCGGGTGGCGGGCTTTTGAAGATGCACTCAACCGCCAATCCGTGCCGGACCTCAAGCTTGCGCTTGCTATCACCCTGCTAAAGGCGGATTAACAGGATGTGCTACAGCCACTTCTCCGCGACACAGACTGCGTTGGCCCGGTTCGTGCCGTGTGGCATGCCTCACGTCAGCCTTAAAAATCGCGCGTTTGAGCCCATGGCTGGTGGCAAACTGAAGCGTTGCTGAGGTTTATTCAGCATTTGTAACGAGGCCGCGGCCGGTAATTCGCGGTTTTAAGTGCCGACCAGACCGCAACACCGCTACAGCGTTTGCCGAAGGCGCGCACCGCGCCTCGCGGCGCGAGCATGGCGTGCGCAGCAAGCAGAGCACGCGGCGGGGCGCCGAAAATCACCCGCCTCCCGAAGCTCGCGGGGTGACCACCACTTGCACGCGATGGTGCTTGCGGCTTGAGGTGATTGGTCAGCCAATTTAGCGCTGGCAGCGCGGCGCACAGCGCGCTTGGCGCCGGCTTAGATCACGGCCTGTGGCGAACGGCCGGGCGCGTCGCCAACCCGTCAGCGCGGGGTCTGCAAGCGAAGCAAACGCATCTTCTCTTGGTCGCGCGCGTCGTCAATCTCGCGCATCACGCTGCCCATGTCGACAGCGCCGGCCTTCGGCACGAAGCGGCCGGTGAGCACGGTGTCAACTTGCAGCGCACCACGCTCGTACAAATCCCAGATCTCGGGGCCGTAGGTGGTGGGCAGCAGCTCGGGGGCAAAGCGGCCGAAGTAGCTGCTCAGGTTGCCCACGTCGCGCAGCAGCATGCGCTGCGCGTGGTTGTTGCCGGCGGCGTCTACGGCCTGCGGCAGGTCGATGATGACTGGGCCGTCGGCCGCGAGCAGGATGTTGAATTCAGACAGGTCGCCGTGCACAACGCCGGCACACAGCATGCGCACCACCTCGGTCAGTAGCGTGGCATGGTGAGCGCGGGCCTGCTCGGGCGTGAACTGCACGTCGTTGAGCCGCGGCGCGGCAGCACCGTGCTCGTCGGCCACCAGCTCCATTAAGAGCACGCCCTCGAAGAAGTTGAAGGGCTTGGGTACCCGCACGCCGGCGGCCGCCAGGCGGTACAGCGCATCGACCTCGGCGCTTTGCCACGCTGCCTCTTGCGCTTCACGCCCGAAGCGCGTGCCCTTGGCCATGGCACGGGCCTGGCGGGTGTTTTTGACCTTGCGGTTCTCGGTGTAGTCCACGGCCTGCCGAAAGCTGCGGTTTGTGGCTTCTTTGTAGACCTTGGCACAGCGGGTTTCTTCGCCGCATTGAACAACGAAGACCATCGCTTCTTTGCCGCTCATGAGCTGGCGCGAGACGGAGTCGATCAGGCCTTCGTCGATCAGGGTTTGCAGTCGTGGGGGTGCTTTCATGAGCGCATTCTCCGCTGGGTAAAGAAAATGCGGCGCAGCTCACAGATTCTTCAGGCCCTGAATCGACGGGATGTGGAAGTATTCCCCAGCTTTGAGCGCCACAAGGCCGTGAAACCGCTTGGGCTTGGCCGCAATCGGCGGGCCGTGTCGGGTGTTCCAGTTCTGCGGCAGAGTTCCGCCATCGCCAAGAACTGGGTCCGCGCCAACACCGCTTTGCGGAAAGTTTTCGGGGCTTATTCACTGGAGCTGCATGAAGCGAAGCTGCTCTTTGATCGACGCTTGGTAGCTCATAAACAGCAAACCAACCCTGTCGTTGGGCCGGTCGATCAATTTATCCGAATCGGGGGCTTGCAAGCGCCCGCCAAAGGTGATGTCGCGGCGCGCCATTTGCACCGACTGGTCGAAGGCCAAGCCGCCGAGTCTCGCGTGGTAATCACGGTGTCATCCAGTGGCTTGGTCAGATCGATTGCCACGATTGCGACTCCATGAGTTGATTCAGGCCGATAAAGCCTTGGTGCGGCTTGCGCCTGCAACTGACTCAATCCAGGGGACGGAGAAGAACGTGCCGGCTCTCCCCCCAATTGAAGGAAGCTGCACCCTGCGAGCCCGGAAACACGACCGACCCAGCCGCAGGGCCGCGCCCGATTCACTCGCGGGGTGGGAGCCCTCCGCGAAGCAGCACCAGCCCCCCGTAGCGCACTGAGGCGGGCCATTGGGCAGCCGACGGGAGAGCCGTTTCGCCTGCTTCCAGCCAGCGCGCACAACTGATCCAGCCGGCATGCCCCACGATGCAGACCGCGGCCTGCGGCGGCTCGGCGAGGAAGGCTTTGCAGCGAGCCATTAAGTCGGCAAGCGACTCACCACCACCCGGCCGATGCGCCGCGAAATCGCGGCACCACGCGTCTACGGCCTGCGCGCCGATGAGCGACCAGGCAAGGCCGTCCCAATGGCCGAAGTTCATTTCGTTCAGGCGCGCGTCAACGTGGTGGCGCCAGCCCCAGCTGGCCAGCATGCGCCCAACGCTCGCCGCCCGCTCCAGACCCGATGTGACCACCACGCGCGCCGCGCCTTGCAACCGAGCCCAGCGCCGAATGCGGTGAGCTAGGCGCTTGGTCTTGCGCGGATCGACACGAAGGTCGGTGTGGCCGATGCAGCGCCCCTGCACACCTCGCGGCAGCGGGTGGCGCCACACCGCAAGGGCGGCGGCTTTATTCACCAGCGAGCCAGTGAGGCGCCCAGCCACGCCATCAAGGCCAGCAGCTCGCTGACCTGCTGCGTGGCGCCCAGCGTGTCGCCGGTGTAGCCGCCCAGCCGCAAACGGAACCAGCGTGCACACCAGACGGCGGCAGCAGCAACCAGCCCCAGGCCGAGGGCGATGGATGGCAACACCGCCGGTTCGCCCCAGCGCCACGCGGCGGCCCACAAGAGCAGGCACAGCAAGAGCACCCAAGACCATGCCACCACGAGGCCGGCGCGCGAGATGCGCTGCGCCAGTGGCTTGGCTTTGGCGTGCTCTACATCGCCGGCATAGGGCAGCCAGCGGATCAGCGCCACTGCCGCCGCACGGCTCGCGGTGTGCGCGAACAGCAACGCCGGCAAGGCGAGCACGAGCGGCAAGGCGACCAGGGTCGCGGCTTTCAGGCCAAGCATCAACACCAGACCCACCGTGCCGTAGGTGCCGATGCGCGAGTCTTTCATGATGGCGAGAGCGCGCTCGCGGCCAACGCCCGCACCGCCCCCGAGCGCGTCGCAGGTGTCGGCCCAGCCGTCTTCATGGAACGCGCCGGTGAGCACGAGCGTGGCTGAGATTGACAGGCCGACCGCTACCGCCGGGCTGAGCAACAGGTGGCCAGCCACCAAAACCACGGCCGCGACCACGCCCACCAGCAAGCCGACCAGCGGGAAGTGGCGTGCACTCTGATTCAGCCAGTCGGGCTCGAAGCCGACCCAGCTCGGCGAAGGCAGCCGGGTCAGAAACTGCAACGCAACGAAGAAAAGGCGCAACTCGTGGATCACGGCAACTCGCGGTTGGACACGCCGGCCGACTCGAAACTGGCCATTTCGTTGAGCAACAGAACGGCGCTAGCGATCAATGGCCAGACCAGCACGGCACCCGAAGCTTCGCCCAGGCGCAACCCCAGATCAAGCAGGGCCTGCACACCGAGGTGCTCAAGCATCAAGCGGTGCCCGGACTCGTTAGAGAGGTGCGAGAACACGCAGTACCCAAGCAGCTCTGGCGCAAGCTTTGCCCCCACGAGCAGCGCCGCACCGGCAATGAACCCGTCGACCACCACGAGCCTGCGCTCGCTGGCGGCCTGCAGCGCAGCGCCGGCCAGCATGGCGATCTCGAAGCCGCCGAAGGCGGCCAGTGCTTCGAGCGGCGCCAGCGCGCGCTCGTGGCGCTGCATGACGGCGCGCAACACGCGGCACTTGCGTTCGAGGCCGGCGTCGTTCAGGCCGGTGCCGCGGCCTGCACATCGGCCGATGTCGGCATCCGCCAAACGCGCCAGCAGCATCGCAGCGCTTGAGGTGTTGCCAATGCCCATTTCGCCAAGCAGCACCACGTTGCCGGGCAAAGACCGAACCACCTCACGACCGACGCGAATGGCCGCGGCGCACTGGGCTGCGGTCATCGCATCTCCGTGCAAGGCATCGGCGGTACCGGGGCCGATCTTGCGGTCGAGCAGGCCGGCGCGCGACGCGAAGTCGTGGCGCACACCGGCATCAACCACCGTGAGCGCGAGGCCGTGCTGGCGCGCCAGCACGCTAACGGCAGCACCGCCTGCCAAGAAGTTCTCAACCATCTGCCAGGTCACATCGCTCGGGTAGGCCGACACGCCGTGGGCGACCAGCCCGTGGTCGGCCGCGAACACCAGCACCTGGGGCTCGCGCAGGCGGGGCGCCGTTGCCTGTTGGATCAAGCCGATCTGCAACGCCAGTGCTTCGAGCCGGCCCAACGAACCCTGCGGTTTGGTTTTCTGGTCGAGCCGGTTCTGCAAGCGCCCCGCGAGCGCCGGGTCTGTGACGGGTGCGATTTTCGGAATCAGATCGTTCATGCGTGTCTTTCGATGAGTCTGCGCAAGGAGCCGGGCTCGAAGCGAGCGTCGATGAAATCGGCCAGGCCTTCGAACACGGTGTCGAGCGGTCGGGGTTCGGCGCCGAACAGTGCGCGCATCGGGCCAGGTGCTTCAAACAGGCCGTGGGTGTAGACGCCCAGCACGCTGCCTTGCTGCCAACCAATGGCGTCACCATCGCCGTTGCGCAGGGCGCACACGGCAACGGCTTCGGCGTCGGTGCGGCCGCAGCGAATCTCGTAGCCGCTGAACGCCAGGCCAGAGAGCGCGGACCAAGCACCGGCAAGCGTGTCGAAGCAGGCCCGTGTTTGCCGCAAGGCCTTGTGCGGCTCGAAGTGCGTGTTGATCGGCAGCAGCGCCAGACCGTGCGACCCGCCGCCCACGTGGCCTTCCATGCCGTGAGGATCGAACAGGCCGCGCCCCAGCATCTGCAAGCCGCCGCAAATGCCGAGCACCCTGCCCCCACCCGCCGCGTGGCGCTGCACGGCGTCAAACAGGCCCTGGGCGCGAAACCAGGCCAAGTCGCCGCCGGTGTTTTTCGAGCCGGGCAAGACGATCCAGTCGGCGCCCTTCAGCTCAGCCGGCGTTTTCGCCCAACTCAAGGACACGTCGGGGCACTGGCGCAGCGGCTCGAACTCGTCGAGGTTGCTAATTTGTGGGAAAGCGATCACGGCCACACGCACGCCGCCGCGCGAGCCGGTGGCGCGGTCGTCGAACACGCCGTCTTCTTCGGGCAAACCATGGCCACGCCACATTGGCAAGACGGCGAGCGTGGGCACGCCGGTGAGCTGCTGCAGCTGCTGCGGCCCGGGCGCGAGCAGCGCCGCATCGCCGCGAAACCGGTTCAGCACGAAGCCGCGGATCAGCGCGCGCTCTTCAGCGGTCAACAACTGATGCGTGCCGAACAGGTGGGCGAAAGCGCCGCCGCGGTCGATGTCGGTCACGAGCAGGCAGGCGGCGTGGGCGTGCAGGGCGGTGCGCATGTTGACGTAGTCGTTGGCGTGCAGGTTGATCTCGGCTGGCGAGCCGGCACCTTCGATCACGACCACGTCGTTGTCGTTCATCAGCTCGTCGAGCGCCGCGCGCGCAAACGGCCAGAGGTGTTCGCTGCGTTCACGCCATGGCACGCCGGCGAGGTCGGCGCGCACCCGGCCCATCACCACCACCTGGCTGGCGGTGTCGCGCTCGGGCTTGAGCAAGACCGGGTTCATGCGCACCTCGGGCGCGGCGCGGGCCGCCAGCGCCTGAAAGTACTGGGCGCTGCCGATCTCGCCCATTGAGCCATCGAAGGTCGGCACAACCCGCGCGTTGTTGCTCATGTTCTGCGCTTTGAAAGGCGCGACCTTCAACCCGCGGCGCGCGTACCAGCGGCACATGGCCGTGGCGAGCCAGCTCTTGCCGGCGCCACTGGTCGTGCCCAGCACCATCACAGCACGCGCCGTCATGGCAAGGCCACGCTAGCCGCGCTGGCCTGCACGGCCAGCACCAAGGACTGAAACACAAACTCGGTGGGCGCCCAGGGTGGCGCCGAGCGCACCCGACGCTGCGGGCCGTTTTGCAGTGGCATGTCTTGCGCAAACCCGGGTCCGCCGTAAACAAAGGTGTGGAACTCGCCGTCTTCACCGCACGGGCACACCGCACTGGGAAGGCGGGCGAGAAATGCTGGGTCGTAGTCGACACCGCAGTGGCTCGCGTCGAGCCAGCGCGTGTCGATGCAGACGGTGCGCGCTCGGATGCCGCGAGCGATGATCTCTTGCGCCAGGTCGGCCCGCTTTTCGCCCCAGAGCGGGAACACGGCGGTGAGCCCGGCACGCTCGCAGATGGGCTCGATCCATTCGCGGTGCGCGGCAAGGTCGATGTCGCCGAACACCATGTGCGTGTGGCCGCTTTCGCGCAGGCCGTGCAGCGTGTCAGCGAAGGCTGACGCATAGCCGTTGGTTGCCACCTTCACCGGGAGCCAGATTCCACCCAGCGCGTGCACCTGCGCTTCGACCAGCGCGGGTGGCAAGGCGTGCGATTTGCTCGTGCCGTCAGCGTCGCACATCGTCACGAAGCTGAGCGCGTCCAAGCCCTGCTCGCGGGCTCGCAACCACGCGAGGCATGAGTCTTTTCCTGCGCTCCAGCTCACCGCGGCGCGTGGTTTGGAAGCCGGCTTCAATCTTCAATTCCGCGCTGGGCCGGCACGCCGGCGTTGAAATGGTGCTTGATGAGTGTCATCTCGGTCACGGTGTCGGCCAGGTCGATCAGTTCTTGCGGCGCGCCGCGCCCGGTGAGCACCACGTTCACATGCGAGGGCCGTTCGCGCAGGCAAGCCAGGAGCGGCTCCAGCGGCAGCCATCCGTAACGCAGTGGGTAGGTGACCTCATCAAGCACGACCATGAATTTTTCGCCGCCTCGAATTGCCGCTTCGGCACGCGCCCAACCTTCGCGCGCGAGTTGCGCCGAGTGTTCGAGGTCGCGGCTCTTCCAGCTGAATCCATCGCCCAGGCCGATGATCGGCAGACCGAGCTGCTCGAACATTCGGTGCTCGCCAAAGCGCGCCGTCGGCACTTTCATGAACTGGTAGATCGCAACCGCCTTGCCACGACCGTGGGCCCGCAACGCCAGGCCGAAGGCAGCGGTGCTCTTGCCCTTGCCGTCGCCCGTGTGCACGAGCACGAGGCCACGGCGTTCGCCCATGCGTTGGCTGCTGCCGCAGTGTTCAGGGGGGGTTTCTATTTGCACTTTCGGTGTCCTTCAGGAAATCAGGCGCGCCCGAGCGGGCGAGCCAAGCTGAACCAATTTAATGCCGTGTTTCGCGCTTGACGGCAGCCTTAAGAACGATGCTTTTGAGACAGCGGCCAAGTGCGTGCACCAGGCTTGTACAGAAGCGCTCAAACCTCCAGATGCGGCACCGCGACCCAGCGGGATTCCAAGGCCACGATTCGGATCGCGCCGGCAAAAACATGCACGAGCGCGGCGTGAAGCGCGGGGTCGTTGCGCGAACCCTCGGCGACGATGCTGCCACGGTCCATCACGATCAGGCGGTCGGCAAGCAGCGCGAGCGACAGGTCGTGCAATACGCTGACCACCGTGGCACCCGCGCGCACCTGGCGCTGCACCAGCCGCACCAATGCCACCTGGTGCGGTGGGTCGAGGTGAGTGGTGGGCTCGTCGAGCAACAACAAGGGCGCGTCAACCGCGAGCGCGCGGGCCAGCAGCACCCGCTGCCGCTCACCACCCGACAACTCGTGCAAGCGGCGGTATTGCCAAGGCAGGCACTCAGCTTCGGTCATGGCCTGGTCAACACGCGCTTCATCAGTGGCGGTCGCTGCGGTGAACAGCCCAAGCCGCGGCAGACGGCCTAGGTGCACCACCTCGCGCACGGTGAGCTCGCCGCCGGCCTCGCCTTGTTGGGCGAGCCACGCGATTTGCATTGCACGCTCGCGCACCGGCCATTGCGCGAGCGGCCTTCCGTGCAGCAGCACCTCGCCCGCATCGGGCTTTTGCAGGCCGGCCAGCGCGCGCAGCAGCGTCGATTTGCCGGCGCCGTTGGGGCCAACAATGGCCGTCCAACCCGCTTGCACGGCCACGCTCACACCCGCCAGTGCCTGCGTGCTGCCAAGCCTGATGCTCAAGCGGCTGGCCGAGAGCGGCGCGGTCATGTCACCCGCCTGCGGTGCAGAAGCCACACTAGGTAGGCGCCACCGAGCAGCGCCGTGAGCACGCCGACTGGCAACTCCTGCGGCGCGATCAGCGTGCGCGCTAGCACATCGGCCATCAGCAGCAGGGTGCCGCCGGCGGCAGCGCTGGCCACCACGGTAAAACCGTGCCGCGCCGGGGCGAAGCGCCGCACGAGGTGCGGCGCCACCAGGCCCACAAAAGCGATCAGGCCCGACTGCGACACCGCCAAGCCGGTGGCCAGCGCGAGCGCCGCCACCAGCGCGAGGCGAACGCGCGGCAACGCCAGGCCGAGGCTGAGCGCACTGTCTACGCCAAGAGTCAATGCGTCTAGCGTTCGCGCCAATCGCCAGCTCAAGGGCAGCGTGAGCAGCAGGCCGAGGGCCAGCGCCACGCAACTGCTCCAGCCGAGAAAGCCCGTGCCGCCGAGCATGAATGCCTGCTTGCCGCGCAAGGCGTCAGGCGCAGCAGTGGTGACGAGGTCGCTGGCGGCCGACAGCACCATGCCGACGACCACCCCGGCCAGCAACAGCCGGGTGGTCTGTTGCACGCCACGGGCCAAAGCGAGCGTGAGCAGCACGCCGCCGAAGGCGCCGAGAAATGCCGCGCTAACGAGCCCGAAGCGTGCCAGCGTATCGGCAGTGGCCAGACTGATCGCATGGCCACCCAGCGCACTGCCGGCCAGCACCAGCACCACGCCGAGCGACGCACCAGAGGCCGACCCCAACAGGTACGGGTCGGCCAGCGGGTTGCGAAACAGGCCTTGCGCCACCGCGCCGGCAAGACCCAGCAAGGCGCCGGTGAGCCACGCGCCTAGCGTTCTAGGTGCGCGAATCTCACCAATGATGAGCATGCCGTCGGGGCCACGCCAGGTGTCGAGCAGGTGCTGCAATGACCAGCCTTCACTTCCCGCGGCGAGGCCTGCCACCATCAGCAAAAGCGTCAGGAGCGCCAGCCCGAACGTGAGGCGGCGGCGGCGCTGTCGGTCGTCGTCAGACATCAGCTCGCTTTCGTGATCGCCACGAGACAGTCGGCCAGCACGAGCGCTGCCTCGCCCATGCGCGGGCCGGGGCGAATGAGCAGCTCGTAGCGGTCTGCGCCAAAGCCGCAGCTGTGCCCCTTCTTCAACGCACGCAGCGTCGACCAGCCTGGGCGCTTTGGCATATCGGCGAGGTTGCGCTCGTCTGCCATAACGATGTCTGGCTGGATGCGCACCACGTATTCCGGGTTCAGCTTCGGGAACGGCCCGAGCTGTGCCGGCACCGCATTGGCCAGGCCCAGGCGCGCCAGGGTTTGGCCGATGAACGAGCCGGCGCCGGCCGCATAGGGCGTGGCATCAACTTCGAAGTAAACCCGCTTGCCATTCAACGAGACCGGCACCCGCGCGGCGGCCTCGCGGATGTCGCGCTCAACCGCGGCCCAGACCCGATCGCCCTCGGCCGGCGTGCCGAGCATGTGCGCCAGCAGCTTCAGGCTGCGCTTCACGTCGGCATGGTCGCGCGCTTCGAGTACCAACACCTTCAACCCGAGCGCTTCGAGCCGGTCGATCAAGCGAGCCGAGGCTGAGACCAACACCACGTCGGGCCGCAGCGCCACGATGCGCTCGATCTGCGCGTCGTCTATGCCGCCAAGCTTCGGCAGCGTGATCACGCTGGCCGGTGAATTCGAGAATCGGTCGGTGCCCACCAGGCGTGCGCAGGCACCGAGCGCGCACACGCTCTCGGTCAGCGAAGGCAGCAGGCTGACGATGCGCTGCGGTGCAGTGGCCAGCACGAGCTGGACGCCACGGTCGTCGTGCAGGGTAATTTGCGGCTGCGCGGCCAGCGGCCACAGCAGCGCGGCGATGGCAGCCGCCGCTGCGACTCTGGGGAAGCTGTGCTTCATGTGGCGCCTCGTTTGACGGGCATTTCGATTCCCGCGACCATCAGCGTCACGTGCGCGCAGGCCGTGGCGACCGACTGGTGCAACCAGCCGAGGCCGTCGACAAAACTGCGCGCCTCTGGCGACATCGGCGAGACGCCCATGCCGATCTCGTTGGACACGAGCAAGACCGGGCCGGGCGCGGCGCGCAAGGCGGCGCAGAGCGACTCGCGCGCATCGGCCCACGCCTCGGAAGGCAACGGCGCGCCCTGCACTGGCATCACGAGGTTGGTCCACCACAGGGTCAGGCAATCGATCAGCACCAGGCGATGCGGCGCGCTGTGCTGCTGCAACGCGCCGGCCAGATCGAGTGGCACCTCAAGCGCGCTCAGGCCCGGCGCGTGCAAGGCACGGTCGGCTTGGTGGCGGGCGATGCGCGAACGCATCTCGCCGTCGAGTGGCAGCGCGGTGGCCAGCAGCAGCGCCGAGTGCCCGCGCTGCGCCAGCCAAGCCACAGCCCGTTGTTCAGCGCAGCGCGATTTGCCGCTGCGCTGGCCGCCGAGGATCAGCTCACGTGAAGCCACAGACTCGCCTCAAAGACCTTGGCCATCGAAGCGCACGCCGATCCAGGCCTGGCGACCGAGCGACTGGTAATCGCGCACCGGCTCGTAGTCGCGGCCAGTGGCGTTCATCAGCTTCGCTTCGAGCTGCCATTGCGGCGCGAAGCGCCAGCGTGCACGAAGGTCGAGCGTTTCGTAAGCGCCGAGCTGCTTGCCGCCATCGGGCCGGGCGCCGACCGCAAGCACAGCCGCGCCGAAGCTGTAAGGGCCCATGTCGTAATCGGCACTCACGCTTTCCTGGTGGGCAGCGCGTCGATTCAGGCGCTGCTTCGCGTCGAGGTCTTGAGCGTCTAGCAGGTCGATGGTGGCGGCAATGCGCAAGTCGCCGAACTGGTGCGAACCGGCCAGCGTCACGCCCTGCATGCGCGCATTGCCGATGTTGCGCGCGCAGCCGAACGCGTAGGCCGGGCTGCCCGGGCAGTTGGGCGGCGTCGGGTCGGGCTCGTAGTTGATCAGGTCGCGCACGCGGTTCTCGTAGACGGTGGCGGCCAGCTCGCTGCCGGCCTCGCGCCAGTTGATGCCGAGTTCGACGCTGCGGCCGCGCTCGGGGGTGAGGCCCTCCACGCCATAGCCGGGGTAGTACAGCTCGTTGAAGCTCGGTGCGCGGAAGGTGTTGCCGGCGAGTGCACGCACGCGCAGGTTCTTTGCGATCTCCATGCTCCAGCCCAAGCGGCCGGTGGTGTTGTTGCCGTAGACCGAGTTGCTGTCGTGGCGAATGTCGGCCTGCAGCACATGCACGCCGAACTCGCCGGAGTAGCCGAACACGAGCGCGTTGTTGTTGCGCTTCACGTCGGCCAGGTAGGCCTCGCCGTGGGCCTTTTCCGTGAGGTGCTCGTAGGCGAACACGAATTGCTGGCCCGCCACCGGCGTCCAGGCGTTCTGCCAGGTGAGCTGGTCACGCCGGGTGCGGTAGCGCGACTTTTCGGTGCCGCCACTCACGAGGTCGTCGTCGCTGTAGGCGAGCTGTGCGCTCATCGTCCACGCTGGGGTGATGGCGCCGCGGTAGTCGAGTGAGACCACGTCGTTCTTCAGCAGGCCGCGGAAGTCGGGCGTGGCATCTTGGTTGAAGTTGTTGGAGGCGAGGTATTCGCTGCCGTCGTATTGCGAGTCGAGGCGACTGTGGTTCCAGCTCAGCCCGATTCGGTGCCCTGCCGCGGGTGCGTAGCCGAGCTTGAACACGGCCGAGTCGCGCTTGTAGCCGTCGTCGTCAGGGTTGTAGTTGCCGAACTGGTCGCCGGGCTTGAGCGTGGAGATTCCGCGGCTGCCATCGCGCCCCAGCGAAACGGTGTAGTCAAAACCCTGCTGCGCGCCGCTCACGCCCACACCGACCTCATACGACCGGTATGACCCCACGGCGCCGTTGGCCGTGATGCGCGCGGCACCCTCGCCGCGCTTGGTGAAGATCTGCACCACACCGCCCAACGCGTCGGCGCCGTACAAGCTGGAGCCCGGCCCGCGCAGCACTTCGATGTGGTCGATTTGCGCGAGCGCGATGCCTTCGAATTCGGCCTGGCCCAGCGTGGCCGACCCAATGCGAACACCATCGATCAGCACGACCACGCTGTTCGACGAAGCGCCGCGAATGAAGGTGCCCGAGCTCTTGCCCGGCCCGCCATTGCGGGCAAGCTGCATACCGGCCTCGCGGCGCAGCAGGTCTTCGACCGAATCGGCGGTGCTGTTGCGAATGCGCTCAGCGTCGATCACAACCACGTCGGCCGTGACGAGGTCGAGCGGCTGTGGCTCGCGGCTGCCGCTGACGACAACAGGGTGAAGGGTGGTTTGGGCCGAAGCAGATGCCGCAAAGGCAGCAAGCAGGCAAAGGCAAAGCGGGCTGATGACAGCCCGAGGCGCACGCGGCGCCGACAGAATGGAACTCATGGAAGGATGACCTGGAACAAATGCAATCCACCCGCTTCCCCGCGGGTGCTTGCGATATGAACGCGACCCGAAGGCAGCGTTCGCGCGTTGGCCGGTATCCGGGCTGGCGGAACAACGCTTGCGACCTTCCCAGAAGCGCAAGCTTCCAGTGGTGTGCGCGCAAGTGTCGAAACTGTGTCCGTGAAGAACAGGGCTTCGTCCGCCGTACCGTTGCGGGGGCAGCGCAGTTTCGGTCGCCATGCAGTCGCGTGGCTTCCTTCTGCTTCCCGTTTAACTGTGCCGGCATGAACGCCGGCACGGGCACCAACGGCGCCATTGTATGCAGGGGCGACGCCTACAATCCGCGCTCTCGCCACGCCAGAGCCCAAGCCATGTCGAAGATCGAAGAACTCGCCGACCGGGTCGACCGGTTGCTCTTGCGTCACGAGGAACTACAGCGCACCAACGCGCTGATCGAACAGCAGTTAAGCGCCGTGACGCACGAGCGCGACAACCTGCGTTCGCGCCTGAATGCCGCGCGCAGCCGCATCGATGCTCTGCTCGAACGCCTGCCAACCGAGCCGGCGTCCAGCGCCAATTCCATCACCGAACCCGACAACCCAGGGAGCGCCGCATGAAGCAGATGGAAGTCACGATCCTTGGGCAGAGCTACATCCTTGGCTGCCCCGACGGCGGGGAAAGCGCGCTCCTGGAAGCGGTGAACAACGTTGACAAAGAAATGAGCGCCATCCGCGACGGCGGCAAGGTAAAAGCACGCGAGCGGATCGCCGTGCTGGCCGCGTTGAACCTCGCCTACGCGCTGGCCGGCCGCCCATTGCCACGCAACGTTGCGGCGCCTGCGAACAACGCCGGCGCGAGCCAAGATGTCCACGCAAATGTCCACGCAAATGTCCACGCAAATATCGACGCGAATGTCGATATAGATGCGCTGATCCGGCGCCTTGATCGCGCCCTCGGCGCCGATGGTCAATTACTGTGAAGCAGGCATCGCGCACGCGTAGAATGTTTTTTGTCCGTCGCATTCGCGTGAGCTTTATATTTCCTTGAACCGATGCTCTTACGAGCAAGGGCTTGGAACATCGCTCGGTTGGTGTGATCGTCTCGCGTCAGATGAACCCGAAGCCCGGCTGACCTCGCCCACCTGAACTGCCTGGGTTCAGGAATGCGGCTCACGGTTCGCGGCGGACACCTTATTCAGAACAGTCGAAGCGTGCCGTACGCGCTCGCAGCAAGGGGCAAGAATGTACTGGCTGATGAAGAGCGAGCCCTCAGAGTGTTCGATCAACCACCTCGCTGAAGCACCGGCGCAGACCGTGCCCTGGGTTGGGGTACGAAACTACCAATCACGCAACTTCATGCGCGACCACATGAAGCTCGGCCACGGCGTGTTGTTTTATCACTCGAGTTGCGCTGAACCCGGGGTGGCGGGCCTGGCCTCGGTGGCCAGCGCGCCCTACGCCGATGACACCCAGTTCCAGCCGCGCAGCCCCTACTTTGACCCGCGCTCTGGCCACGCCGCGCCGCGCTGGGTACACGTCGACGTGAAACTGACGCGCAAAACACGCCTGCTGCCGCTCACCGAGATGCGCTTGGCGCCGGCCCTGGCCACGATGCAGGTTCTGCGGCGTGGCAATCGGTTGTCGATCACGCCAGTCACGCCAGAAGAGTGGTCGACGGTGCTCGCCCTGCTGGGGCCAGAGTGAGCTCTCTGACAGATGGCTTCGGGCTGGGTTGGCCGCTCATCGTCGAGTTGTTGTTGCTGGGGTCGATCGCGGGCTTCTTCGCCGGCCTGCTTGGCATTGGCGGCGGCATTTTGATGGTGCCTTTCTTGACTTTGCTGCTCTCGTCGAAGGCGATGCCGCAGCAATACGTGGTCAAGGTGGCGGTGGCCACGTCGCTGGCAACAATTCTCTTCACCTCGATTTCTTCGGTGCACGCGCACCATCGGCGTGGCGCCGTGCGCTGGGACATCGCCCGGCTGCTGGCGCCTGGGATCTTGCTCGGTTCGCTGCTTGGCGCGCAGATCGCGAAGGCCCTGCCCTCGCAGGCGGTGGCCTTGCTGTTCGCCCTGTTCATCAGTTCGTCGGCCACGCGCACCCTCCTGAAGCGAAAACCGAAGGCAACACGCGGTTTGCCCGGCACCGCTGGCATGCTGGGTGCCGGTGGAGTGATCGGAGTACTGGCCTCGCTGGTGGGTGCCGGCGGCGGGTTCGTGTCGGTGCCGTTCATGACCTCGCGCAATGTACCGATCCACAACGCCGTGGCCACTTCGGCGGCACTCGGCATGCCCATTGCCTTTGGCGGCACCGTGGGCTATATCGCAGCGGGCTGGTCACTGCCCGACCTGCCGGCCGGAACGCTTGGATTCATCTACCTACCAGCGCTGCTGACCATCGCCGCAGCGAGTGTGCTTACAGCGCCGCTTGGAGCCCGCGCAGCGCACCGGCTCAACGTGGACCAACTGCAGCGTGCGTTCGCCGTGCTTTTGTACGCGCTCGCGGTCTACATGGCCTACAAAGCATTTGCCACGTAACGCTTGCGGGCGGGTATGGACCTGGCGCGCGGACATGGGCTGAAGCCCCTCCCAGCCCCTCCCATCCCCTCCCAGTTAGACGCCTCCCAGCTCGAACCGAATGCTCGCCAGCGCCACGTGGTTACCACCGCGCTTGTGAGCCTCTGACAGCGCCAGGTCAGCGGCGGCCATGAGCTCGCCTTCGGTGTGCGCGGTGTGGGGGAAACTCGCCACGCCCATCGACACAGTGAACCCGAGATCGCGCCCATCAAGCACAACGATCTGCGTGGCGCACTGGCGGCGCAGGCCTTCCATGCGCGAGTGCGCCGTTGCCAGGCCGACACCCGACAGCAGCACCGCAAAATGGTGCTCGTCGATTCGGCACGAAGCGTCCATCGCCCGTGTGTTGCCACGCAACAGCCGGCCGAGCGCTTCAAGCACACGGTCGCGGGCGCCACTGCCAAGGGCAAGAACGGCGTCGGTCAGGGGGTCTAGCGCGATCGACACCAGCGCGAACTCGCGGTGCTCACGCGACGACAGGTCAACCTCGCGCCGCAACTGGTCGTCGAAATGCCAACGCAAGTACAAGCCTGTGGTGCCGTCACGCAACGATTGATCGAGCGTTTCGCTGCGCAATTGTTCGGCCGCAACCTGCTGCAGCTCGATCTGCGCGAGGGCCTGGGCAAGTTGTTGTTCGCGATGCAGCGTGGCGGTGGTCTCGACCCACACCGAAAGAAGACAAGGCGAACCACCAGCGGGCCGGTGCAGGGCAACCCGCGTGACACTGAATTCGCGCTTCTGGCCCTGGATTTCGAGCCGGTGCTCGCTGAGCGTGGCGCTGGTTTGGGCAATCGAGGCCTGCTCTGCGCTGCGAAATGCCGCCGACGGGCCGGCGGGCAGCAGCTCAGCGTCGGTCAGGCCGATCACCTCGGCGGCCGGGCGGCCCAGCAACTCCGCCATGCGCCGGTTGACGTGCAGATAACGCCCCTGCGCGGCGTCTTTCACAGCCAGCAGCACGTCGACCCGATCAAGCATTTCAAACAAGGCGCCGCCGAGCACCGCGGCATCGAAGCCGATCGCGGCCGAAAGCTGCCGCGCCAAATCAGTGCGCTCTTGCGGTGTGGACGTTGTCGATTCGATCATGAGCTCCATTTTTTCAGACTGCTGTGCGATGCCGACGACACCACTCGCTTGATCTTGTCCCTGGGCAAACGCCTTGGCAAGCGCATCTCGATAAAGGCGGACTGTAACCCCCTACCTTACTGAGATGTTCACGCAAATTTCAACGCCTTTCGAACGCCAAGCCCACCCTGCCGCGCCGCACCCGCAAACGGGCGCTCCCTGCCTTGGCGCAATGGACGGCTGGCACGGGATTAGCATTCACTTTCTCCACCACAAAGCAGGCCTCACAGGTGAACCCTGCGCGCACGCGGAGGTATCAATGGCGAGTTTCAAGGAATTTCTGAAGGCGGGCCACCCGCCAACGCTGTTCGCAGCCTTCTTGTACTTCGACTTCACGTTCGCGATCTGGGTGCTGAACGGTGCAATGGCACCTTTCATTAGCGAGGCCTTTGGGCTCAATGCCGCACAAAAGGGCTTCATGGTGTCGGTGCCGATCATCGCTGGCGCGCTGATGCGATTCCCGCTCGGCGTGCTGTCGCAGTACATCGGCCGCAAGAACGCGGCCATGGTCGAGATGGGCCTCATCGGCGTCGCCCTACTTTATGGCTTCAGGTTTGTCGACAGCCACGACAGCGTGCTGGCGATGGGTGTGCTGCTGGGCATTGCCGGTGCCAGCTTTGGCGTCGCCTTGTCGCTTGGCTCGGGCTGGTTCCCACCCAAATACAAAGGGCTGGCGATGGGCATTGCCGGCGGCGGCAATTCGGGCACGGTGCTCACCGTTCTGTTCGCGCCGCCGCTGGCAATGAAATACGGCTGGACCACGGTCTATGGCCTGGCCTCCGCCACGATGGTGCTGCCGATGCTGGTGATGTGGTTCTGCGCCAAGGAGCCGGCTGACCGCGAACAGCACCATAGCTTTCGCGAACACGTCTCGTGCCTGTTCGAAAAAGACGGCTGGACCTTCAGCCTGATCTACCTCATCACTTTCGGCGGGTTCATCGGGCTGGCAAGCTTCCTGCCCACCTACTTCTACGACCAGTTCAAGGTCACCAAGGTCGAGGCTGGGCAGCTCACGATGCTGGCCACGCTGATGGGCTGAGCGGTGCGTGTGGTGGGCGGCTATGTGTCTGACCGCATCGGCGGCATCAACACGCTGAGCGGCGTGTTGAGCCTGGTTTGCATCACGCTGATGTTTTGCGGCTTGGCCGGTCAGTCGGTGACGGTGACCACGCTGCTCTTCATGCTGTGCTTCGCGGCACTCGGCGCGGGCAACGGCGCACTGTTCCAACTGGTGCCTTTGCGCTGGCCGCTCTCAACCGCCGTGGCGGGCTCGATGATCGGCGAGATCGGTGCGCTCGGCGGGGGCTTCATTCCGAATGCCCTGGGCCAGTCGAAGCAGGTGTTCGGCACCTACCTCTGGGGTTTCCTGGCGTTCGCGGCGCTCGCTGCACTGATGCTGCTGAAGCTTCGGCGGGTGCAGATCCGCTGGACCCGAACCTGGGCCGAGAAGGGAGGGCGCGCAAAAAGCACACCCTCGCCCTTGCCCTCGCCCTTGCCCTCGCCCTTGCCCTCTTCCTCTGCCTCCTCGCCGGCCAACTTTGCAGACAAAAAACTAAGTGCTCGTTAAGCGCGCGAGCGCAGCCGTAGGGCAGGTGCCCGGTGAGGAGCTGGTACATCGTGACACCGAGCGCGAACAGATCGCTGCGCGCGTCTGCGCATTCACCTTCCCATCACTCGGGGTTCATGTAGCTCGGCGTACCGGCATGCAAGTCGCGCTGCTCGGCGATTTCGTTGCCCGACAGATCGCCTTGCAGACCGTCGACCCGCACCGCGTCGTCCAAGCCCATCGCGCGGGTGAGCTGGCTGCGCAGGTCGGGATGGTCGAGCGAGTGGTCGTGCGTGAGCAGCCGAAGCGAGTCGCCGCGCAGCAGGTAGGCACGGGTGTCGCCCGCGTGCGCCACGGTCCACGTGTGGCCACGCAGCGCAACGGCGGTCAGCTCGCTCATGGCCGCTTCGGCGTTGCGCCGGTTGTGCCCCGCGAGCCAGCTGCTGTGCGCGATGATCACCCGGTCGAGCACGACGGTGGTGTCCCAGGTGGGCGGCGCGGCGAAATAGTCTTCGACCAGCGACATCACGCTCGTCTGGGCTGCCATCAGGCCCTGCCCACCCGTGGACACACCATCGGCGAGCGCCGCGATGAAACCGAGCGATTCCTCGTGCGGCGAATGGCGCGCTGCGGCCGCAAAGTCTTCGCTGACCGCGCGTGAGGCGCGTTCTGAACGCGTGGCCTGTGTCTACATCAAAGCTCATGAAGGTTGGTCACCTGGACACTGTTTCGGTGCGCGGTTAAAGCCTGGTGTGATGAACCAAGCAAGATATCTGCCCGCTGGAGGTGCGCCGCCGCACCGCGACATCGCATTCACGGGTCTGCGCGCTGGCACCCCGTTTGCGTTCCTGAAGACCGAAGGCCGCGCGCCCGCGGCTGGAGACCGCCTGATGAAAAAGAAGAAGCTCGTGATGATTGGCAACGGCATGGCCGGCGTGCGCACGCTCGAAGAATTACTGAAGATCGCGCCCGATCTGTATGACGTCACGGTGTTCGGCGCGGAGCCTCACCCCAACTACAACCGCATTCTGCTCAGCCCGGTGCTCGCAGGAGAACAAACGCTCGACGAGATCGTGCTGAACCCGCTCTCCTGGTACGAAGAAAACAACATCACGCTGCATCTCGGAAAGAAGGTGACCGAGGTTGATCGCCGCCGGCGGGTGGTGCGCGCCGCAGATGGCACCGAAGCAGAGTACGACCGCCTGCTGATCGCCACGGGCTCCAACCCGTTCATCTTGCCGGTGCCGGGCAAAGACCTTGAAGGCGTGATCGCCTACCGAGACATCGCCGACACCAACGCGATGATCGACGCGGCCAAGAAGTACAAACACGCGGTCGTGATCGGCGGCGGGCTGCTTGGCCTGGAAGCGGCCAACGGCCTGATGCTGCGCGGCACGCAGGTGACCGTGGTGCACATCATGCCGTGGCTCATGGAGCGCCAGCTCGACGATGTGGCGGGCAAGCTGCTGCAAAAGTCTCTCGAAGACCGCGGCCTGAAGTTTTTGATCGGCGCGCAGACGCAGGAACTTGTCGGCGACAAAGACGGCCGGGTGATGGCGGTGCAGTTCAAGGACGGCATGGAAATACCGGCCGACCTGGTCGTGATGGCCGCGGGCATTCGCCCCAACACCGAGCTCGCGGTCAAGATCGGGCTGCACTGTGGGCCACAGAACCGCGGCGGCATTGTGGTGAGCGACACGATGCAGACCATCACCGACCCGCGCATCTACTCGATTGGTGAATGCGCCGCACACCGCGGCACCGTCTACGGCCTGGTGGCCCCGCTGTTCGAACAGGGCAAGGTTTGCGCCACACACTTGGCCGAGTTCGGCATCGGCCGCTACACCGGCAGCCAGACCAGCACCAAGCTGAAGGTGACCGGCATCGACCTGTTCAGCGCAGGAAACTTCACCGGCGGCGCCGACTGCGAAGAGATCGTGATGAGCGACCCTTACGGCGGCGTCTACAAGAAGCTCGTCATCAAGGACGACAAACTGATCGGTGCCTGCCTCTATGGCGACACCATCGACGGCAGCTGGTACTTCAAGTTGCTGCGCGAAGGTCGCTCGGTGAGCGATATCCGCGACAAACTGATGTTCGGCGAATCGAACATCGGCGACGTCGGTCACGAAGGCCACAGCAAGGCCGCCACCATGGCTGACATCGACGAGGTCTGCGGCTGCAATGGCGTTAACAAGGGCGCGATCTGCAAAGCCATCAAGGAAAAGGGCTTGTTCACGATCGAAGAGGTTCGCAAGCACACCAAGGCGAGCGCATCTTGCGGCTCGTGCACCGGCCTGGTCGAACAGCTGCTGATGTTCACCGCCGGTGGCGACTACTCGGCCACGCCGAAGAAGAAGGCGATGTGCGGGTGCACCGAGCAAAGCCACGGCGAAGTGCGCGAAGCGATCAAAACGCAGAAGCTTCTGACGATCAACGGCGTCTACTCGGCGCTTGGCTGGCGCACTCCGAACGGTTGTTCGAGCTGCCGCCCGGCGGTCAACTACTACCTCATCAGCACCTGGCCCAAGGAAGCGAAAGACGACCCGCAGTCGCGCTACATCAACGAACGCAGCCACGCCAACATTCAGAAAGACGGCACTTACTCGGTGATCCCGCGCATGTGGGGCGGCGAGACCACCTCGAGTGAGCTGCGGCGCATTGCCGACGCGGTCGACAAGTACAAGATCCCGACCGTGAAGGTCACCGGCGGGCAGCGCATCGACCTGCTCGGCGTGAAGAAGGAAGACCTTGTGAACGTCTGGAAAGACATCGGCATGCCCAGCGGCCACGCGTATGCCAAAGCGCTGCGCACCGTGAAGACCTGCGTGGGCAGCGAGTGGTGCCGCTTTGGCACCCAAGACAGCACGCAGATGGGCAAAGACCTGGAGCGCGCGATGTGGCGCATGTACGCGCCGCACAAGGTGAAATTCGCGGTCAGCGGTTGTCCGCGCAACTGTGCCGAGGCCGGCATCAAAGACGTCGGCATCATCGGCGTGGATTCTGGTTGGGAGATGTACGTGGCCGGCAACGGCGGCATCAAGACCGAGGTCGCGCACTTCTTCGTGAAGCTCAAGACAGCCGCCGAAGTGCTCGAATACACCGGCGCGTTTTGCCAGTTGTACCGCGAAGAGGGCTGGTACCTGGAACGCACAGTGCACTACGTGAACCGTGTTGGCCTTGACCACGTGAAGAAGAAAATCCTTGAAGATGCCACCGGCCGCAAGGCGCTGTGGGAGAGGCTTCAGTTCTCGCTCGACGGCGAGCCCGACCCCTGGTTCGAATTCGACAAGGCCTCGGTCGACACGCGCCAGTTCCAGCCCCTCGCGGTGGTCTGATTGCACCGTACAAAACAGCATTGAATCGAACTGCCATGAGCGACTGGAAACCAATCTGCGCCATCACCGACATTCCCGTGCTCGGCGCCCGCCGTGTTGAGCGCACCAAGGGAATCGCGGTGGCGGTGTTCCGCAACAGCGAAGACAAGGTCTTCGCCCTGCTTGACCGCTGCCCGCACAAGGGCGGCCCGCTGAGCCAGGGCATCGTCTTCGGCGAGAGCGTGGCCTGCCCATTGCACAACTGGTCGATTGGCTTGGCCGACGGCTGCGCAAGGGCGCCCGATGAAGGCTGCACCGTGCCATTCGCCGTGAAAGTGGAAGCCGGCTTGGTGCACCTCGACAGCATCGAGCTGGCGACGCTGGCGCTCGATCTGCTTGCCCCGAAGTCCGGCCCCGGCGCATCGACCGGGGCGCTGGGCGACGCCACTTTCGACGTGCAGGCGCCGCACACGGCGTGAATACGGATTCGTTCGCGTCGGCCGCTGCGACCCGAGAAACGCGCTCGACCTGCCCTTACTGCGGCGTGGGCTGCGGTGTGATCATCGAAGCCCGGGGCGCACAGATCACAGGCGTGCGGGGCGACCCCGACCACCCTGCCAACTTCGGCCGACTCTGCACCAAGGGCAGCACGCTGCACCTCACGGCGAGCCACAGCATCACGATGCAAACGCGGCTGCTGCAGCCGCAACTGCGCGAGCGCCGCAGCGACGAACGCAGCGTGGTCAGCTGGGACCACGCGCTCGACACCGCGACGCAACGCTTCGCAGACGTCATTCAGACCCACGGCCCCGACGCCGTGGGCTTCTACATCTCGGGGCAGTTGCTGACCGAGGACTACTACGTCTTCAACAAGCTCGCCAAGGGCCTGGTCGGCACCAACAACGTCGACACCAACTCGCGCCTGTGCATGAGCAGCGCCGTGGCCGGCTACAAGCAAACGCTGGGGGCCGACGCGCCGCCGGCCTGCTACGACGACTTGAACCACGCGTCTACCTTGTTCATCGCGGGCTCGAACACCGCGTTCGCACACCCCATTCTTTACCGCCGCATTGAAGACGCAAAGCGTGCCAACCCGGCGCTGGGCAGCATCGTCGTTGACCCGCGCCGCACGGAAACAGCTGAAGGCGCAGACCTGTTCTTGCAGATCTTGCCCGGCACCGACGTGGCGCTGTTCCACGGAATGCTGCACGTCATGCTTTGGGAAGGTTGGATCGACAACGCTTACATCAAGGCGCACACGAGCGGCTTCGATGCAATGAAGGCGCGCGTGCGCGAGTTCACGCCGAAAGACACTGCGGAGCTCTGCGGCATCAGGGAAGCCGACCTGGTGCAGGCGGCGCGCTGGTTCGCCGGGCTCGACGACGTGGGCGCCGGCGCGCCCCGCAAGCCGGCGCTTTCACTCTACTGCCAAGGCCTGAACCAGAGCAGCGCCGGCACCGCGAAGAACGCTGCGCTGATCAACCTGCACCTGGCCACAGGGCAGATCGGCAAGGCCGGTGCCGGACCGTTTTCGCTCACCGGTCAGCCGAATGCAATGGGCGGGCGAGAGGTCGGTGGGCTTGCAAATTTGCTGAGCGGGCACCGCGAACTGTCCAACCCCCAGCACCGCGCCGAAGTGGCGCGCCTTTGGAACGTGCCGGACGTGCCGTCAAAGCCCGGCAAGACCGCGGTCGAGATGTTCGAGGCCGCAGCCGATGGCGAGATCAAAGCGCTGTGGATCGCTTGCACCAACCCGGCCCAGTCGATGCCCGACCTGGCCACGGTGCGGCGCGCGCTCGAACGCTGCGAATTCGTCGTCGTGGAGGAAGCCTTCTCCACCACCGCCACCTGCGCTTATGCAGACCTGCTGTTGCCGGCCACCACCTGGGGTGAAAAAGAGGGGACCGTCACCAACAGCGAGCGCCGCATCAGCCGCGTGCGCGCGGCAGTGCCCGCCGCGGGGGAGTCGCGTGACGACTGGGAGATCGCCGCCGAATTTGCGCGCCGCCTCGAAGCGAAACTTCGGCCGGGGAAAATCAGCGGCTTCGCCCACACCACACCCGAAGCGGTGTGGAACGAGCACCGCGAGTCGACGCGCGGTCGCGATCTCGACATCACCGGCCTGAGCTACGCGCTGCTCGATGTCGCCCCCCAACAGTGGCCCTTCATCACCGGCGCCAGCACCGGCCGGGCACGCTTGTACGAAGACGGCGTTTTCCCGACCGAAGACGGCAAGGCCCGCTTCGTGGACTCGCCCTATGCCAAGCTGGCCGAGCCGCGCGACGTACGCTACCCTTTCTCGCTCAACACCGGGCGGCTGCGCGACCAGTGGCACGGCATGAGCCGCACCGGCAACGTTGGCCGCTTATTCGGCCACGTGCCCGAGCCACAGATCGAGATGCACGCGCAAGACATGGCGCGCTTGGGGCTCGCAGAAGGCGACCTGGTGCAGGTCACCTCCAGGCGCGGCTCGATCGTGCTGCCGGCCAGCGCCAGCGGGCAAGTTGCGCCAGCGCAGACCTTCATCGCGATGCATTGGGGCGAAGAGTACCTGTCGGGCAGCACCAGCAGCGGGGCCCGCGCCGCGGGTGTGAACGCCCTCACCTCGTCGGCGTATTGCCCGAGCTCAAAACAGCCCGAGCTCAAGCATGCGGCCGTGAAGCTCATCAAGGCCGAGCTGCCATGGAAACTGCTGTGCGTGGCCTGGCTCGATGGCGATGCCGCTTTGCGTGCCCGTTCGCAGCTCGTGCCACTGATGTCAAAGTTTCCCTTTGCCGCGTGTGTGCCCTTCGGCCGCGAACGCAGTGGCGTGCTTTTTCGCGCCGCTGCGTTTGAGGCGGTAGACGACGCGCTGCTCGCAAGCATCGAAGGTGCGCTCGGCCTTCACACCCAGGGCGTGCTCCACTACGCCGACAAGCGCCGCGGCCAGCGCCGCAGCATGCGGCTGGCCAGCGTGAAGGGCGACACGCGCCTAGAAGGCTTCCTGCTTGCCGGTGACATCAGCGCGCAAGCCTGGGTCAAGCCACTGCTGCAAGACGAACTTCCAGCGCAGGCCTACGGCCGCCTGCTGCTGGCGCCGGGTTCGAAGGCGCCCGTGGCGGTGGCCGCGCGGGGCAAGCAGGTCTGCAGCTGTTTCGATGTGAGCACCACGCAAATTGACGCCGTCCTGCAAACGACCACCGGCAACGCCGACGTCCAGCTCGCGCAGTTGCAGGGCCTGCTCAAGTGCGGCACCAACTGCGGTTCATGCCTGCCCGAACTCAAGCGCATGGTGCACTTGCACCAGACTGCCGCCTGAACCCCGAGCGACCGGCGCAAACTGCGAGCCCAAGGTGCGAGCAAATGCTCGCGGGCCCAAAAATTGCAATTCGCCGCTTGAGGAACCAGCATGCCGATCGCAAACTACATCAGAGAAATCGGGCGCGGCAAGGAAGGCGCCCGTTCGCTCACCCAAGCGCAGGCACACGACCTGATGAGCCAGGTGCTCGACGGCGCGGTCACCGACCTCGAGATTGGCGCCTTCGCGCTGGCCATGCGAATAAAGGGCGAGTCCATCGCCGAGCTCGCGGGCTTTTTGGAGGCTGCGCACGCGCGCTGCATTCCGGTCTTGCCCACCGGCCCGAGCGTGGTGCTGCCGTCGTACAACGGTGCGCGCAAGTTGCCCAACCTGACCGCCCTGCTTGCGCTGCTGCTCGCTCAGGAAGGCCTGCAAGTGCTGGTGCATGGCCCGATGCTTGACACCGGGCGCGTCAGCACCGCCGAGATTTTTCACGACCTGGGCCTGCCTTTCGCCACCAACACCGAGGAGATCGACAACGCCTGGTCTCGCCGAGAACCGGTGTTCATTGCCACCGAGGCCTTGTGCCCCCCGCTTGCACGCCTGCTCGCAGTGCGGCGTGTGGTGGGGCTGCGCAATTCTGGCCACACCATCGCCAAACTGCTGGCGCCGTGCCGCGGCGTCGCGTCGCTGCGAGTCGTCAACTACACCCACCCAGAATATGCGACGCTGCTGGCCGGCTTTCTCGGCCACACCCGGGCCAACGCGGTGCTGTTGCGTGGCACCGAAGGCGAGCCGGTGGCAGACCCGCGCCGCGCGCCCAAGCTCGACGTGTTCGTCGGCGGCCAGCCGCGCAGCGACCTGTCGCGCGCAGCGCACGAAGGTGTGCTCACCGAGTTGCCACTGCTGCCGCGCTCTAACGACGCGGCCACCACGGCACGCTACATCCAGTCGGTGGTCAGCGGCGAGAGCCCGGCTCCGGCACCCCTGACACGCCAGGTCGAGTGCCTGGTGCGCACGCTGGCGGCCATCGTCCAGCCGAAGACTGAGGAGCAAATCGCGTGAGCAAGGGTTGCTTGGGCCACGTGGCGCTGGTCGGCGCTGGTCCGGGAGATGCGGAACTGCTGACGCTGAAAGCGGTGCGCACGATCCGCCGAGCCACCGTCGTGCTCGCCGATGACCTTGTCAGTGATTCGGTGCTGCGCTTCGTGCGCAGCTCGGCGCGCATCGTGCACGTCGGCAAACGCGGTGGCTGCGCGAGCACACCGCAGGCCTTCATCGAAAAGCTGATGGCCGCCGAAGCACTGAAAGGCGAGCGTGTGGTGAGACTCAAGGGCGGCGACCCGTTCATCTTCGGTCGCGGCGGCGAAGAGGCAGAGCACCTTCGCGCGCAAGGCATCGAGGTCGAGATCGTCAACGGCATCACCTCGGGGCTGGCCGCGGCCACCGCACTTGGCGCGCCGCTCACGCACCGCAACCACGCGCACGGCGTGATCTTGGTGACGGCGCATTCACGCGACGGCGGCACGCCGCTCGACTGGAACACGCTCGGCGCCGCCGCGGCGCAAGGCCTGACCCTCGTGATCTACATGGGCGTGGCGGCGATCGACGTCGTGCAGAACGGGC
>JBBRPV010000062.1:0-26558 GCA_038227445.1 Burkholderiales bacterium
CTGGTACAACCGGGCCCGGTTGCACTCGACGCTGGCATACGTCAGCCCGATGAAGTTCGAGCAAGACTGGCTTGCCAATCAACCAAGGCAAGTCAATTCGTGACTCGGTTATGGGGTACGGATTCCAGGGGCAAGGTCATAATGCGCGCCTGCAACTGGGCGCGCTCGTATGAAAAGAGAACTCAACAAGTGCAAGCAGCTCACCAAAGCGCATGGCGCCTTGCGCCCGGCTAAGGGCTTGTGCGCCGACGTTATGGCTTTGGTGATGGCTGTCTGGGGTTCTGTGCTCCTGCGGGCGCTCCGCTTCGCCGAATACCGCCGCCTGAATTTCTTCAGAAGGGTGTTCCTGATCGCGCGGGTGTCTGAGCTCGCTCAGTCTGGGCAGCGCGTGGTCGGCGGCGACGCGCCAAACCGCCTCGTCAGGCAGCCAAACCTTGCGGCGCGGCGGACGGTGTGAATGTCGACGTGGTCATCGTCGGCGCTGGAGCCGCCGGCCTGCATTGCGCCGGCATCGCCGGGCAGCTCGGCTTGCGGGTGCTGTTGATCGATCATTCCCCCAAGGTCGCCGAGAAGATTCGGATCTCAGGCGGCGGGCGCTGCAACTTCACGAACCGCGACACCACGCCCGCGAACTTCGTCTCGGCCAACCCGCATTTTTGCCGCTCGGCTCTGGCGCGCTACACGCCGCAAGACTTCATCGCCCTGCTGCAGCGCCACCGCATCGGTTGGCACGAAAAGCACAAGGGCCAGCTCTTTTGCGACGAAAGCAGCGAACAGGTCATCGAGATGCTGCTGCGTGAATGCGCGCAGGGCGGCGTCACCCGTTGGCAGGGTTGTGCAGTCGCAGCGGTGCGAAGCACGCAGCCAGGCTTCGAGCTGGACACCGACCGCGGTCTCGTGCGGGCCGGTCAGCTCGTCGTGGCCACCGGCGGGCTGTCGATACCCAAGATCGGCGCCAGCGATTTCGGCTACCGCGTGGCGAACCAATTTGGCCACCAACTCATCGAGACCCGCCCTGCCCTCGTACCGCTGACTTTCGACCCGGTCGGCTGGGCACGGTTTGCCGCACTCTCAGGCGCAGCTCTTGAAGTGAAGATTGAGACTGGCGTCGGCAAGGGACGCGTCGCTTTTTCCGAAGACCTGCTCTTCACCCACCGCGGCCTGAGCGGCCCCGCAGTGCTGCAGATCTCGAGCTACTGGAGCCAGGGAACACCGGTGCGGATCGACCTGGCGCCCGCCCTTGATCTCAAGGAGGTGCTGGTGGCCGCCAAAAGTTCGTCGCAGCGCCAGCTCGGCAACGAACTTGCCGAGCTGATTCCACGCCGCCTGGCCGATGCCTGGCTGGCCAGCACGCCAGATCTTGCGCAGCGGCCGATGCCCGACCAGCGCGACCGCGATCTGGCCGAGCTGGCGGCTCGCTTACAGCGCTGGGAGCTCAAACCACAGGGCACCGAGGGTTACCGCAAGGCCGAGGTGACCGCTGGGGGCGTCGACACACGGGAACTCAGCTCGCAAAGCCTGGAAAGCACCCGCATCCCGGGGCTGTATTTCATAGGGGAAGTGGTCGATGTGACTGGCTGGCTTGGTGGCTACAACTTCCAGTGGGCCTGGGCCAGCGCGGCGGCCTGCGCCCGCGCCATGGCGGCCACATTGCACAGGGGATAAGCCCGGGCTATACTCGAAGGTCTTTGCCTATTGGGCGCCCGGGGATTCCCGGGGAGCACACCCTCCCGGCGAAAACGATTTAACCCCGTGCAGCGACGAGCCGCGCGGCCAACCCCAAGATCCAACCTCTACATGACTACGATTCGCGTCAAAGAAAACGAGCCATTCGACGTGGCACTGCGCCGCTTCAAGCGCACCATCGAGAAGCTCGGCCTGCTGACCGACCTGCGTGCCCGCGAGTTCTACGAAAAGCCTACTGCTGAGCGCAAACGCAAGAAGGCTGCGGCCGTGAAACGCCACTTCAAGCGCGTGCGAAGCATGCAGCTCCCGAAGAAGCTTTTCTGAACCAGCTTCCCTGAACTCGCGGTATTGAGTTTTCCAGCTCTCACCTGCCGAAGCCCGCAACCGTGCGGGCTTTGTTGTTTCTGCCGCAGCTTGAGGGTTTTGTCATTTCCAACATGGGAGTTCGCATGACCCTGAAAGACCGAATCACCGAAGACATGAAGACGGCGATGCGCGCGAAAGACGCGGCGCGGCTGCTGACGATCCGCGGCCTGCTCGCTGCCTGTAAGCAGCGCGAGGTCGACGAACGCATCGAGCTCGACGATTCAACTGTGATCGCCATCGTCGACAAGCTGGTCAAGCAGCGCAAGGATTCCATCACTCAGTTCACAGCCGGCAACCGCCAGGACTTGGTCGACAAGGAAGCGGCAGAGTTGCTGGTGCTGGAAGCATACCTGCCGCATCGCCTGGGGGCGGACGAGATCGCTTCTGAGGTGGCGAAGGTCGTCGCCGAAGTTGGCGCGTCAGGCCCCGGCGACATGGGCAAGGTGATGAGCGCGGTGAAAACTCGCCTGGCCGGCAAGGCCGAGATGGGCCTGGTATCGGCCGCCGTAAAAAAAGCGCTTTCGCCATGACCTTGCCAGAGGTCCGACAACTCAGCGACCACGTGTGCGTGGCTGCGCAGCTCGACCCCGCCGCGATGGCCTGGGCCGCCCAGGCCGGCTTCAAGAGCGTGATCAACAACCGGCCCGACTTTGAAGGCGGCGCCGAGCAACCCACCAGCGCCGCCATGCAGGCCGCCGCACTCGCCGCCGGCTTGGAGTACGCGTTCCTCCCCGTTGCTCCCTCGATGCAGACGCCGCAAGAGATCGCGCGATTTGCTGAGCTGCTGAACGAACTGCCCAAGCCGGTGCTCGCGTTCTGCCGCAGTGGCACGCGTTCGAGCAAGCTGCATCAGGCCGCTACCACCCGTTGACGCGCCCGCGCCCGGGGCGAGTCCTAAGGGTTAGACCGCGCGGGCCGGGCCGCGCGCTTGCCTAGAATGCGCCGCTTCTGCGCAGCAGGCTTTCCCGTTTAGAGCTCGGGGCTGCCTCGCATTTGCCACTGTCTGGCCCTCAGGAGAAGCCGTGCCACTCTTGCTACAACTATCCCGGTTGATCGACCGGTTGACCGAATTCGTCGGGCGCTGGGTCGCCTGGCTGGTGCTCGCTGCGGTGCTCATCAGTGCGGGCAACGCCATCACCCGAAAGGTCTTCAATTTAAGTTCCAACGCGTTCCTTGAGATCCAGTGGTATCTCTTCGCCGCCGTGTTTCTGCTGGCCTCGGGCTACACGCTGCTGCGCCAGGAACACGTGAAGATAGACGTGGTGTCGGGTCGCTTGTCCAAGCGAACTCAAATTTGGATCGAGATCGTTGGACTGTGCCTGTTCCTGTTCCCATTCATCTTCATGATCATCAAGCTGTCGATGCCACTGGTGATCAACGCTTTCGTCACGAAAGAAATGTCGTCGAACGCAGGTGGCTTGATTCGCTGGCCGGTGTTCGCTTTGTTGCCTGCTGGCCTGGCACTGCTGGGCCTGCAAGGAATGTCTGAACTGATCAAGCGCATTGCGTTCTTGAAGGGGCTGATCCCCGACCCGAGCAAGAAGCAGGGGTCAAAAACCGCGGAAGAAGAACTGGCCGAATTCCTGTTGCAAAAAGAGGGCGCCGAACGCGAGGCCGCCCTCGCCGGAGCGCGCAAATGACGGCCTTCCTGATGGCCAACATGGCGCCGATCATGTTCGTCTCGCTCATCATCTTCCTGATGTTTGGCTACGCGGTCACCTTCTCTCTGGCCGCGTGCGGCCTGTTCTTCGGCTTCGTTGGCGTGGAGCTGGGAATGATCCAACCCGCTTTCCTGCACAGCCTGCCGCTGCGCATGTTCGGCATCATGCAGAACGACACGCTGCTGGCGATTCCGTTCTTCACCTTCATGGGCTTGATCCTCGAACGCTCAGGCATGGCCGAAGACCTGCTCGACACCATCGGCCAGTTGTTCGGCCCGATCCGTGGCGGTCTGGCCTACGCTGTGATCCTGGTAGGCGCCATGCTCGCGGCCACCACCGGCGTCGTCGCCGCATCGGTGATCTCGATGGGTCTGATCTCGCTGCCCATCATGCTGCGTTACGGCTACGACCGGCGCGTGGCCGGCGGCGTTATCGCGGCCTCGGGCACGCTGGCACAAATCATCCCGCCCTCATTGGTGCTGATCGTCCTGGCTGACCAGTTGGGCAAGAGCGTGGGTGACCTGTACAAAGGCGCATTCATTCCGGGCGCCGTACTCACCGGGCTCTACGTGGGCTACATCCTCGTCGTCAGTTTCATCCGACCGCAATGGGTTCCGGCCTTGCCTGTGGAAGCGCGCACCATCCGTGAGACCGACGGCACCTCAGGGCTGCGCTCGCTCACAGTGCTGGTGGTGCTGTCGGTGCTGACCGCATTGGGCTTCGCCAAGTCCCGCCCGGCAACAGTGCCGCTCGACGAACTGATCGTGACTTCGATGTGCGTCGGTGTTGGCAGCGCCTTCGTGGCTTCGCTGCTCAACAAGCTGACGAAGCTCGGGCTGCTCTCGAACATGGCCGAGCGTGTCACCTTCGTATTGATCCCGCCGCTCGCGTTGATCTTCCTTGTTCTCGGCACAATTTTCCTTGGTATTGCCACACCAACCGAAGGTGGAGCGATGGGCGCGGTGGGGGCCTTGGTGATGGCTCTAATGCGCCGGCGCATCGACCTGAAGCTGATTCGCCAGGCAATGGACTCGACCATGAAGCTGTCGTGCTTCGTGCTCTTCATCCTGATCGGAGCCACCGTGTTCAGCCTGGCGTTCCAGGGCGTCGACGGGCCGAAGTGGGTCGAGCACCTTCTCTCGGGCCTGCCCGGCGGGCAGCTCGGCTTCCTGATCGTGGCCAACTTGCTGATCTTCGTGTTGGCCTTCTTCCTCGACTTCTTTGAACTGGCCTTCATCATCATCCCACTGATCGGGCCGGTGGCCGAAAAGCTCGGCATTGACCTGGTCTGGTTCGGCGTGCTGCTGGCCGTGAACATGCAGACCTCGTTCATGCACCCGCCGTTCGGTTTTGCCCTTTTCTACCTGCGCAGTGTGGCGCCGCACGAGGACTACACCGACAGGTTGACCAAGAAGCCGATCAAGAAGGTCACGATCGAGCAAATCTACTGGGGCGCCGTGCCCTTCGTGGTGATCCAGGTCTTTATGGTCGGCCTGATCATCGCCTTCCCTGGGCTGGTCTCAAGCGGGTTGACGAAGGAGGCAACGATCGACGCCGACAAAGTATTCCAACAGTTGCAGCTGGAAAAAGAGGTCAAAGAGACGGCAGAGGCGAGCGATCCTGCGGCGTCAGCCGCCGTGCCGGCCGCCGATGCTGCGTCAGCTGTTGAGGGTGCGCAAACCGACGACAAGGACGACCCAATGAAGGGCCTGATGGAGGCGCTCAAGGATGAGCAGCAGCAAAAGAAGAAACCCTGAGGCGCCTGCCGTGCGGTCAACAAAAAACCCGCCGAGGCGGGTTTTCTGCTGACCGTCAATTGGCCCCCGTGGGGCTCAGAGCTTCTGCGACTGCATAAAGCTGTCGGCGGACGCTTCCGTAAACCGAAACCACAGATTCGCGTCGCGGACGTAGGTCGCGTAGTCGGAATAAATTTTCTTCCAGGCCGGATTGGAAGCATTGAGTTCCGCATAGACCTCCATGGCCGACTTGAACGCTGCCGCCATGACGTCTTTCGGGAACGGGCGCAGCTTGACGCCTTGGCTCACGAGCGTCTTCAGCGCGGCCGGGTTCCGGTAGTCGTATTTCGCCTGCATGTCGGTGTGAGCAAATGCAGCCGCGGCTTCGACGATCGCCTTGTACTCGGCCGACAAACCGTCGTAGGCCTTCTGATTGACATACAGCGACAGTTGCGGGCCGTTCTCCCACCAACCCGGGTAGTAGTAGAACGGGGCGACCTTGTTGAAACCCAACTTCAGATCGTCATACGGGCCTACCCACTCGGCAGCATCGATCGTGCCCTTCTCGAGCGCCTGGTAAATCTCGCCGCCCGGAATGTTTTGAGGCACGGCGCCGATGCGTTCGATCACCTTGCCGCCGAAACCGCCCACGCGGAACTTGAGCCCCTTGAGGTCCTTCAGTGTCTTAATTTCCTTGCGATACCACCCCCCCATCTGCGAGCCGGTGTTGCCCATCGGGAAGTTGACGATACCGACGTTGGCGTAGAACTCGCGCGTCAGCTTCAGGCCGTTGCCTTCGTACATCCAAGCGGTCATCTGCCGGCTGTTCAGGCCGAAGGGAATCGCGCAGTCGAGCGCGTAGGTCGGGTCCTTGCCGAAAAAATAGTAGGGCGCCGTGTTGGCCATCTCGACCGTGCCGTTCGACACGCCGTCGAGCACGCCGAACGCAGGCATTAGCTCGCCGGCCGCATGCGTCGAAATCACGAACTTGCCGCCGGTCATGTCGCCGACCTTCTTGGCGAACACATCGGCAACACCGAACAATGTGTCGAGCGATTTCGGAAAGCTGGAAGCGAGCCGCCAGCGCAGGGTGGCCTGCGCGTGCACGATCGCCGGCGCAACACCCGCAGCAAGCACACCGGCGATACCGGCACCGTTGACGAAAGAACGACGCTGCATAGAGGTCTCCTGTTAGATAAGCGAGCCGATGTTCGGCGCGACGAATTCTAGAAGTGGCCGATGGCCGCTCCCAACGGGATTTACCCGTGCGCGCGCGCTCAGGACCCGGCGATCTTCATGCGCTCGACGAGCACCGATCCGATGGTCTTGCTGCCCATCGTGTATGCGTCGGCGCCAACCGCGACGATGCCTTTGAGCATGTCGCGCAAGTTGCCGGCGATCGTGATTTCATGCACCGGGTACTGGATGCGCCCCTTTTCAACCCAGAAGCCAGCTGCGCCACGCGAATAGTCACCGGTCACGTAGTTGACGCCCTGCCCCATCAACTCAATAACGAACAGGCCGCGGTGCAGCTTCTTGAGCATGACCTCGAGCGTGTCGCCAGCGGCGGTGAGGCGACTTGTCAGTGCCATGTTCTGCGAGCCACCGGCGTGCCCTGTGGTTCGCATGCCCAGCTTACGTGCCGAATAGGTCGACAGGAAGTAGCCCTGCACCACGCCAGCCTTCACCACGTCGCGTGCCGCCGTGCGTACGCCTTCGTCATCGAACGGCGAGCTGCCCTTGCCACGCGGCACGTGCGGGTCTTCGTGGACGTCAATGTGCACGGGCAACACCTGCTGGCCCAGGCTGTCGAGCAGAAAGGTCGACTTTCGGTAAAGCGCACCACCACTGGTGGCCTGCACATAAGCACCGAGCAACCCGGCCGCAACGGTCGACTCGAACAACACCGGCACCTCGCAGGTCTTAATCTTGCGAGACTTCAGGCGCGACAGCGCGCGCTCCGACGCGTATCGACCCACCGCTTCGGGTGCAGCCAAGTCGCTGGCCGAACGCATCGATGTGTACCAGGCGTCGCGCTGCATGTCGTCGCCGCCGCGCGCCGGTGTCGAGGCAATTGGCGCCACCGAGAGCGAGTGGCGGGAACTGGCGTAGCCCGCGCCGAAACCACGGCTGTTGCCGGCGTAGAAGTGCGATTGCTGCGCCGACACGCCAGCGCCTTCGGAATTGGTGATGCGGCGATCAACGCTGAGCGCAGCCGATTCGCAGCGCAAGGCCAGTTGCATCGCAGCCTCGGCGTCAATCGCCCAAGGGTGGAACAGGTCGAGGTCGAGGAGCGCGCTTTCACCGAGCGCCATATCTTCGACATCGGGCAGGCCGGCGGCCGGGTCTTCGGCGGTGAAGCGGGCAATGTCGTGCGCTGCGCGCACCGTCTGCTCCATGGCGGCACGCGAGAAGTCAGACGTGCTGGCATTGCCGCGGCGCTGGCCCACATAGACCGTGACGCCCATCGACTTGTCGCGGTTGCGTTCGACGTTTTCAACTTCGCCCTTGCGGACCGAAACCGACAGCCCTACCCCTTCCGACACTTCGGTCGCTGCGTCGGTCGCGCCGACCGAGCGCGCGAACGCCAGGGTGTCTTCGACATATTGGCGGAACTGCTCGCGTGAATAAGCGAAACCGGAGGTCGAAGACGGGCCGGTCGAAACGGGGGTAGGCATGGGTTGGTGTGAACCGTGGTGGTCGCGCTGTGCGCAGGGAAGATGGCCGTCTATCATACTGACCGACTGTCTTTCCCGCCCCGACCGACCATGCCCGCACCGAACCCCGCCGACGACGAAGCCCCCGGCGCCGAGCCCTCGGCTTCGCCGCTGCTGGACCGTCCTAGCAAGACGCGCCGCAAGGCGGATTCGCACGAGCTGCAAAACCTTGGCGAAGCGGTGGTGGCCTTGTCCAACGAGCGTCTGTCCGGCCTGGGCATATCGGAGGGCTTGCTCGACGCGATCAGGGCCTACAAAACAACCCGCACCTGGGAAGGCAAGCGCCGCCAGATGCAGTACATCGGCAAGCTGATGCGGCGCGACGACCCTGCGCCGATCCGCCAGGCAGTGACCGACATGCAGCTCGGCCGCGCCCAAGACGCGCTCTCGCTGCACCAGGCCGAGCGCTGGCGCGCCGAGCTGATCGCAGACGACGACGCCGCCACGCGCTGGGCTGCCGAACACCCACAAACCGATCTGCAGCAGTTGCGCAGCCTTATTCGCGCTGCGCGCAAAGATGCGTCGCTCGTGCCCGAAAAACGCAGCGGCCGCGCTTACCGCGAACTGTTTCAGTTCCTCAAGCAACACCTCGGCAACGCGCCTGCAGCATCGGAATGAGCGGCTTCGACACCATTCGCATCGGCCTGATCTCGGTCAGCGACCGTGCCTCGAAAGGTGTCTACGACGACCTCGGAATTCCTGCGTTGCAAAGCTGGCTCTCGTCAGCGCTGCGCAACCCGATCGTGTGGGAAACGCGGTTGATCGCCGACGAGCAGGCGGCCATCAGCGCGGCCTTGATCGATCTCGTTGACAGAGCTGCCTGTGATCTGGTGCTCACCACCGGCGGCACTGGCCCGGCTCTGCGCGACGTGACCCCCGAAGCCACCCTCGCTGTTGCGCACAAGGTAATGCCCGGCTTTGGCGAGCAGATGCGTCAGATAAGCCTGCACTTCGTGGCCACCGCCATCCTGTCGCGCCAGGTGGCGGTAACGCGAGGCAAAGCCTTGATCATCAACCTGCCAGGACAGCCGAAGTCGATCGCAGAAACGCTGGCTGGCCTGCCCGCGCGCGACCCGCCGGTGCACGGCATCTTCGCCGCGGTGCCCTACTGCATCGATCTGATCGGCGGGCCTTACATCGAGGTCGATGCCGCGGTTTGCGCGGCCTTCCGCCCTAAGTCGGCCCAGCGGCCGGTAGCCGCCTCTAGCAGCACGATCTGAAGTCGCCCGATTTGGTGGTGCCCACGCCGAGCCTCGGCTGCACCGGCTACTTTCCGCGACCGCGGCGCCGAGCCTGACGGCGCCAGCAGCCCCACCGCGGCACGCTGAATATCGAGCTTGCCGCGCGTCTGGAGCCCACTGTTGACAGTGTTGCGCCCCTGTTCGCTCTGTATGGCGAAAAGAGGGCCTACTTGACGAGCCGGTTCAGCCGCTCGGCGTCAAAGGTTTCTGTCGTCTGGGCGTCTTGAGGCACACAGTCGGTCGAGGGCAGCTCGCGTGACCGCGCCGAGAGCTTTTCGATCGCCTGCCACAGCAACGCGATCTGGTGCTCGTGGCCCGAGGCGTTGTCGATAAGACCCTTCATCGCGTGCGACACCGGGTCGTCGCCCTGCGTGATGCCGTAGGCCGAGAAGCCCATCTTCGCGGCCGCCTCTTCGCGCACTGCGTCGATTTCCTTTTGCAGCACGCGCGCCGGGTTTCCGACCACGGTGGCACCCGGGGGCACTTCCTTCACCACGACCGCGCTGGAACCGATGCGTGCGCCGTCGCCGACCGTGAAACCGCCCAGCACCTGCGAGTTGGCGCCGACAATCACGCCGCGCCCGAGGGTCGGGTGGCGCTTGGCACCCTTGGTGAGCGAGGTGCCGCCCAGCGTCACTCCTTGGTAAATCGTGCAATCGTCGCCGATCACAGCAGTTTCGCCGACGACCACGCCCATACCGTGGTCGATGAAGACTCGCCGGCCGATGGTTGCGCCGGGGTGAATTTCTATGCCGGTGAAGAAGCGGCCCAGGTGCGAGATGAAACGCGCCAGCCAGTGGACACCGTGGGTTCGACACCAAGCTGCGCGCCGGTGCAACACCAGCGCATGAAGACCCGGGTAACACGTGAGCACCTCCCAGGAACTGCTGGCAGCAGGGTCCCGCTCAAGGATGCAGGCGATGTCTTCGCGAAGGCGCTGGAACATGTGAATCACGGTAGTGACGTCATTTTCAGTTTATCCGTTGCGCCGGGATCGCGCCGGCTGCACTTGCGATGCCGCTGAGCGTTGCCCTCGCACCTGGATTTGGATCCGGGCCTGCACAGCAGTGCCCTCAGCGCCGCGCCTTGGCCATCGCACGGGCCACGCCGCGCAAGATGTGCACCTCCTCGTCAGTAAGCTGGGCACGGTTCACCAACTGCTGCAGGCGCGGCATCAGCTTGCGTGGAACCTCAGGGTCAAGAAACCCGATGTCGACGAGGGTCTGCTGCCAGTGGTCGAGCAGCCCTTGCACGGCCACCCCATCGGCGCGTGTGGCATCCACGTTGCGGGCTTGCACCGGGAAGCCACCGAGCGCCTGGCGCCAGTCGTAAGCGAGTAGTTGCACGGCCTGGGCGAGGTTCAGGGAACCGTAGTCGGCCACCGTCGGGATGCTCAGGCACGCATGGCAGCGGTACACGTCATCGTTACTCATACCAAAGCGTTCCGAGCCGAACACAAAGGCCACGCGCTGCGTGCCGCTGGCGAGCTCGGCGAAGCATTCGCGCGGCGCGCGCGTGGGCGGGCCAAAGTCGCGCGGTGTCATGGCTGTAGCGCACGCGAAGCTGATGCCCTCAAGCGCCTCGGTCAGTGTTGAGACGACGCGCGCATTCGTCAGCACATCAGTCGCTCCACTCGCCATCGCGGCCGCGTCGGGCTGCTGCAGTACATTGGCAAAACGCGGTGACACCAACACAAGGTCGGTGAAGCCCATCACCTTCATCGCCCGCGCCGCAGCCCCCACGTTGCCGGGGTGGCTGGTGCCGATGAGGACAAAGCGTGTGGTGTCGGTGGCGAGCATGGGGCAGCAGGTAAAATGTGAATTATCTGCATGAGCCGACACGGGCTCGTTGCAACGCTCTTTCTTTCTGCCAGCCCACTCTTTTGCCCTCGCCTCGATCGGTCGCACCATGTCTCAAGCGCTTCACCCCATGCTCAACACTGCCATCAAGGCGGCCCGCAGCGCCGGGGGCATCATCAACCGGGCTTCTCTCGACCTTGACCTGCTGAAGATCAACACCAAGGCGCCGAACGACTTCGTCACCGAGGTCGACCACAAGGCCGAAGCCATCATCGTCGAGACGCTGCTTGGCGCCTACCCGGGCCACGGCATCCTGGCCGAAGAGTCTGGAAGCGCGCACGGGGCGAAAGACAGCGAGTTCGTGTGGATCATCGACCCGCTCGACGGCACCACCAACTTCATCCACGGCTTTCCGGTGTATGCGGTCTCGATAGCGCTCGCGTTCCGCGGCCAGGTGCAGCAGGCTGTCGTGTACGACCCGACGCGCAACGACCTGTACTACGCCTCGAAGGGCCGTGGTTCTTTTCTGAACGACAGGCGCCTGCGCGTCTCCAAACGTATTCGTCTGGCCGACTGCCTGATCGGCACCGGTTTCCCATTCCGCAGGGGCGACAACTTCAAGCGCTACATGCAGATGTTCGAAGTCGTGATGCAGAGTTGTGCTGGCCTGCGTCGCCCCGGCTCGGCCGCACTCGATCTTTGCTACGTGGCGGCGGGCTACACCGACGGGTTTTTTGAGACCGGCCTGAGCCCCTGGGACATCGCTGCCGGGTCACTGATGGTCACCGAAGCCGGTGGCCTGATCGGCAACTTCACCGGCGAGGCGGACTACCTGTACCAGCGTGAAGTGCTGGCGGGTAACCCGAAGGTTTATGCGCAGCTGGTGCCGCTGTTGGCGCCGTTTACGCATGTGATCAAGGAGGCAGAAGTGCCCGCCGGCGCGGCCAGCCCCGATGCCACCGACGCGTTTGTTGCTGGGGCGGCAGTGCCGTCGCCGGTCCCGTTGCCGGCGACGGCAGCCCGCAAGGCACCGATTCGAATCCGCAAACAAGACATCGGGCGCGACAACGGCGTGGCTTGATCCGCTGGGTGTCTCGAAGCAGGTCTCGATGTTCACTGCCGACAGCGCGGCACCCACCATGGCCAAGGGTTGAGCGCCGCGGCTGACTATGGCCACCACCGATGGCCACATCGCGGCCGTCGCCGCCACCAACGGCGCTCGGGTGCCCCTCCCCCAAGACGCCGGGCACTTCGATGCGTCCGACGCGGCCGCCGTCAACCCGGGTCAAGCTTGACGGCCGGACTGTGCGTTGGTCGCGTGAATGCCGAATAGGGTTTACCGACCGGGATACGACCGATGCCGATGCCGACGCCGATCTCGCCACTCGCGTCGCTCGGCGGCTTCGCACCACCGCTGCGCCACAATCTCGGAAATCATCGCCCACCCCACCCCACCCCCACTTCCACCATGAGCGCGATCACCATGACCTTCGCCCTGCCCGACACGCGTCACCGTCGCGGTGATCGAGGAGCGCTCTGCGGCCAGTGCAAGAACGGTGTCAATTGCTTTCATGAACTGAGCTTCCACCGCCAGGAAGAAAATGCAAAGAAGTTAGCGCTGGTCAGATCGCATTGAAGACTATCGAACGGTCTCCTCTGACGGAACAACACCTGCCGGAGGCCACGTGCTGACAGAAAACAAACCGTCGCTCGCTTCCCAAACGGCGACTCCCGACCTCACGGGCCACACGCCAATGATGCAGCAGTACCTGCGCATCAAAGCCGACTTCCCCGACACGCTCGTGCTCTACCGCATGGGCGACTTCTACGAGCTGTTTTTCGACGATGCGCGCAAGGCAAACCGCCTGCTCGACATCACGCTGACAAAGCGCGGTCAGAGTGCCGGCGAGCCCATTCCGATGGCCGGCGTGCCGGTGCATTCGGTCGAGTCCTACCTCGCCAAGCTGATCAAGATGGGCGAGGCGGTCGCGCTGTGCGAACAGGTCGGCGACGTGGCCACGGCCAAGGGCCCGGTCGAACGCAAGGTGGTGCGCGTGGTCACGCCCGGCACAGTGACCGACACCGAATTGCTGGCCGACAAGAGCGATGCGCTGCTGCTCGCAGTCAGCAAACAGGGCAAACACTTCGGACTGGCTTGGCTGGCTTTGACAAGCGGCGAACTCGGCCTGACCGAATGCAGCGAGGCCGAGCTTGATGCCTGGCTGGCGCGCCTGGCACCGGCCGAAGTGCTGGTCGACCGCGAGCACGTACCGCCGGCGTTGCAACGTGCCTCGGTCACCCTGACAAACCGCCCCGCCTGGCAGTTTGACGCCGCGCTTGGCCTGCGCAAGCTCTGCGAGCAGCTCAAGGTCGCAAGCCTGGCCGGTTTCAACGCGCAGGACTTGCGTGCCGCTCAATCCGCCGCGGCGGCCTTGCTGGCGTATGCCGAGCACACCCAAGGCCAGGCCCTCGCCCATGTGCGCACACTGCTCGTGCAGCGCGCCAGCGACCTGCTCGACATGCCGCTCACAACGCACCGCAACCTTGAACTGACACAAACGCTTCGCGGCGAAACTGCACCCACGCTGCTTTCGTTGCTCGACACCTGCCGCACCGGCATGGGCAGCCGCGCCTTGCGCCACTGGCTCACGCACCCGTGGAGAGAGCGCCGCGTGGCGGCACAGCGCCACGATGCGATCGATGCGCTGCAAAGCTCAGGCATCGACGGCCTGCGTGAAGCGCTGCGTGGTGTCAGCGATGTTGAGCGCATCACCGCACGTGTGGCACTGCGCCAGGTAAGGCCGCGTGAGTTGACCGGCCTGCGTGCCACGCTCCAATCACTGCACGCATTGCGCCTTCAGGTGCCCACCGGCAAAGCGATGCTGCTCGACATGCTGGGCGAAGCGCTGACGCCGCCACAGGAAATCCAGGCGTTGCTCACTGCCGCGATTGCCGACGAGCCCGCCGTGATCCTGCGCGAGGGCGGCGTGATCGCCACCGGCTTCGACGCGGCGCTCGACGAGCTGCGTGGCATCAGCGACAACTGCGATGCCTTCCTGCTCGCGCTGGAAGCGCGCGAACGCGAGCGCACGGGCATCACGAACCTTCGCGTGCAGTACAACAAGGTGCATGGCTTCTACATCGAGGTCACGCAGGGCCAGGCCAACAAGGTGCCGCTCGACTACCAGCGACGCCAAACGCTGAAGAACGCTGAGCGTTTCATCACACCCGAGCTGAAGGCTTTCGAAGACAAGGCGCTCTCGGCACAGGACCGTGCGCTGGCGCGCGAGAAGCTGTTGTTCGAACAGCTGCTCGACCAGTTGCAGGAGTTCATCGAGCCTCTCTCGGCGCTGGCGCGCGCGCTGGCCAGCCTCGATGCGCTCGTGGCCTTGGCCGAGCGCGCGAGCACACTTAACTGGTGCCGGCCCGAATTCGTGCGCGACCCCTGCATTCACATCGAAGCCGGACGCCACCCGGTGGTCGAAGCGCGCCTGCTCGAAAGCGGCCGCGGCAGTTTCATGGCGAACGACTGCAGGCTCGACGCGGCGCAGAAAATGCTTGTGATCACCGGCCCGAACATGGGGGGCAAGAGCACCTTCATGCGCCAGATTGCGTTGATCACCCTGTTGGCGGCGATGGGTTCGTTCGTGCCGGCACGCGCCTGCAGGCTCGGCCCGATAGATGCGATCCACACCCGCATCGGCGCGGCCGACGACCTGGCCAATGCGCAGTCGACCTTTATGCTTGAGATGACCGAAGCGGCGGCTATTTTGCACAGCGCCACCGACCAGTCTTTGGTGCTGATGGACGAAATAGGCCGCGGCACGTCCACCTTCGACGGACTGGCCCTGGCAGGCGCCATCGCCAGCCACCTCGTGGAGCGCACGCGGGCATTCACACTCTTCGCCACACACTATTTCGAGCTGACAGAGTTGCCGGTGAAGCACGCGCGGGCGTTCAACATGCACGTGTCGGCGGTCGAGAGCGGAGACGATATCGTCTTCCTGCACGAATTGCAGCCCGGCCCGGCAAGCCGCAGCTACGGTGTGCAGGTCGCGCGACTGGCAGGCATGCCTGCCAGCTTGCTGCGCCACGCGCGTGCGTCGCTCGAAGCGCTGGAAGCACAAAAACACGCGGCCCATGCACAGATCGACCTGTTCGCTGCGCCACCGGCCGCGGCAGTGGCAGTGGCAGTGGCCGAACCGTCGGCCGTCGACGTGGCCTTGGCACGGCTCGACCCAGATATGCTTTCTCCTAAAGAAGCGCTCGCGGCACTCTACGAACTCAAGGCACTGCAAGGAACGACATGACGACCCCTAAGCTCAGTGCGTTCGCCACCCCTAATGGAGCCGCGCGTCTCCTTCGGCGCGGTGCGGCGGGAGACCCAAAATGACGTACTGCGTTGGCATCAAGCTAGACGCCGGTCTCGTGTTCATGTCCGACTCGCGCACGAACGCCGGGCTCGACCAGATCAGCACCTACCGCAAGATGATCGTCTACGAAAAGACGGGCGATCGTTTCATGGTGATGCTCTCGGCAGGCAACCTGTCGATCAGCCAATCGGTGCGCGAGATTTTGCAGGTCGAGAAAATCGAAGGCAACGACGGCGCGCCGATCACGATCTGGAACGCGAAGAGCATGTTCGACGCCGTGCGCGTGCTCGGCGCTGCGGTGCGCCGCGTGCGCGAGCAAGACGGCGCGGCGCTCACCGCCTCGGGCATTGACTTCAACGCCACCATGATCTTCGGCGGCCAGATCGGCAACGAAGCGATGCGCTTGTTCCTTGTCTACTCAGCCGGCAACTTCATCGAAGCGACGCGCGAAACCTGCTACTTCCAGGTTGGCGAATCGAAATACGGCAAGCCGGTGCTCGACCGCATGATCACACCAACCACACCGATAAACGAAGCCGCGAAGTGCGCGCTGGTGTCGATGGACTCGACGCTGAAGTCGAACCTCTCGGTCGGTCTGCCGCTCGACCTGCTGGTGTATGAGGCCGGCAAATTGCAGACACAGCAGATCGTTTGCATCGACGAACACAATCCGTACTTTCAGATGATCCGAGGCAGCTGGGGCCAAAAACTCCGCCAGGTGTTCGAGTCAATCGAGGATCCTCAGTGGACGGGCGGCGCCACCAGCGCGCCCCTGTGCGTGGTGTCGCCACGGTATGAGCCGATGAGGAAGATCACGCACCCTGGGGAAAAAATAGTCTAATGACCGCGAGCCCTGGTCCACCGACCATCGTGTTCTCGCACGCGAACGGGTTCCCGTCGGGCACGTATCGAGTCCTCTTCGAACAGTGGCGTGCAGCCGGTTGCACGGTGCACGCGATCGAGAAGTTCGGCCACGACCCTCGTTTCCCGGTCACGAGCAATTGGCCGAACCTGCGTGATCAGCTGGTCGAGTTCATTCAGCGCGCAGCCAAAGGCCCGGTTTTCCTGGTCGGGCATTCGCTGGGTGGTTACTTGAGCCTGATGGCAGCGTCGCACCGGCCTGAGTTGGCGCTAGGCGTGGTGCTGCTCGACTCGCCGCTTATTTCTGGCTGGAAGGCACGCGCCCTGCAGGTCGTGAAGGTGTCGGGCCTGGGCCATCGCGTCACACCCGCCAAGGTTTCAGTGACGCGGCGCGAGCGATGGCTGAACAGCACCGAAGCTTTCGAGCATTTCGCCTCCAAGCCGGCGTTCGCGCGTTGGTCCCCGGGCGTACTGGCCGACTACATCAAATTCGGCACGGAGCCGCAAGGCGCGGGCCGTGGCCTGGCCTTCGACCGTGCAATTGAGACCGCCATCTATACGAGCCTGCCGCACCACCTGGCGCGCATGCTGCGCACCCACCCGCTGCAATGCCCGCTGGCCTTCACGCGTGGCACCGAATCGCAAGAGGTGAAGCTTGTCGGCATGGCGGCGACCACGCGCCTGGCGCACGGCCGGGTTTCGAGCATCAAAGGCAGCCATCTCTACCCGTTCGAGCGGCCACAAGAGACGGCGGCCGAAGTGCTGCGCTGGATCGGGTTGATGCAGACCCCACGCCTATAATTACGCTTTGCCACCCCTGCATTTGTGTCAAACAGGTGCTGCACACAATGACCAAGTTTGTCTTTGTCACCGGCGGTGTGGTGTCCTCGCTGGGCAAGGGCATCGCTTCTGCTTCTCTCGGTGCGATTCTCGAATCACGCGGCCTCAAAGTCACCCTGATCAAGCTTGACCCGTACCTGAACGTTGATCCAGGAACGATGTCGCCGTTTCAGCATGGCGAGGTGTTTGTCACCGACGACGGCGCAGAAACCGACCTCGACCTTGGCCACTACGAACGCTTCATCAGCACGCGCATGAAGCGCAGCAACAATTTCACCGCTGGTCAGATCTACAAGACCGTGCTTGAGAAAGAACGCCGCGGCGACTATCTGGGCAAGACCGTTCAGGTGATTCCGCACGTCACGAACGAGATTCAGGAGTTTGTCAAGCGCGGTGCAGCCGACGTGGACGTGGCCATCGTCGAGATCGGCGGCACGGTCGGTGATATCGAGTCGTTGCCCTTCCTCGAAGCTGTTCGCCAGATGGCCTTGCGAGCCGGCCCGAACAATTCGGCCTTCGTGCACTTGAGCTACGTGCCATGGATCGCAACCGCCGGCGAACTGAAGACCAAGCCGACCCAACACACCGTGCAGAAGATGCGAGAGATCGGCATTCAGCCCGACGTGTTGCTGTGCCGCGCCGACCGCGAGATTCCCGACGACGAGCGCGACAAGATTTCGATGTTCACCAACGTCGGCTTGCAAGGCGTGATTTCGATGTGGGACGCTGACACCATCTACAAGGTTCCCCGCATGCTGCATGAGCAGCGGCTAGACGAGATCATCTGCATGAAGCTGCAGCTTCTCACCAAGTCGGCCGACTTACGGCGCTGGGACGAGCTGGTGCACGAAGTCACGCATCCGAAGTTCGAAGTAAAGATCGCACTGTGCGGCAAGTACACCGATCTGTCCGACTCCTATAAATCGCTCAACGAAGCGCTGCGTCACGCCGGCATTCACAACCACGCACGCGTGGTGATCGGCTATGTCGACTCTGAAACGCTGAGCGCCGAAAACGTCGGCCAGCTCGCGCAGTTTGACGCGATTCTGGTGCCAGGTGGCTTCGGCAAACGCGGTGTCGAAGGCAAGGTGCTTGCAGCGAAGTACGCGCGCGAGCACAAGATTCCGTACCTCGGCATCTGCCTGGGAATGCAGGTTGCCACGATCGAAGTCGCGCGCCATTTGGCCGGGCTGGAAGGCGCAAACAGCACCGAGTTCGACCCCGCAACTCCGCACCCAGTCATTGCCCTGATCGACGAATGGCAAGACGCCGACGGATCGATCCAAAAGCGCGACGCCAACTCCGATCTTGGCGGCACGATGCGCCTGGGCGCGCAGAGCTCCGACGTGACTCCGGGAACACTCGCGTTTCAGATCTACGGCAAGGTCGTGACCGAGCGCCACCGCCACCGATTTGAGGCGAACGAGCACTACCTCGATCGCCTGCGTGCTGCCGGCCTCGTGATCTCTGCGATCACCCAGCGCGAGAAGCTGACCGAGATCGTCGAGCTGCCGCAAACCCAGCATCCGTGGTTCGTGGGCGTGCAATTCCACCCCGAATTCAAGAGCACTCCCTGGGACGGGCACCCGCTGTTCATCAGTTATGTGAAAGCCGCGCTCGATCATCAGACACGCCGCCTCGCCGCGCCCGTTGGGAAGGTGGCTGCATGAAATTGTGTGGATTCGATGTGGGCATTGACACGCCTTTCTTTCTCATCGCTGGCCCCTGCGTGATCGAGTCAGAGCAATTGCAAATGGATGTGGCTGGGCAGCTCAAAGAAATCACCTCCTCGCTCGGCATCAACTTCATCTTCAAGTCGAGCTACGACAAGGCCAACCGCTCCAGCGGAACCACATTTCGCGGCCCGGGCATGGACAAGGGCCTGGAGATCCTGGCCAAGGTGCGGCGCGAACTGAAGGTGCCCGTCATCACCGACGTGCACAGCGAAGACCAGATCGAGCGGGTGGCATCGATGGTCGACGTATTGCAGACGCCCGCTTTTCTGTGCCGCCAGACCGATTTCATTCGCGCGGTCGCGCAGTGCGGCAAGCCGGTCAACGTCAAGAAGGGCCAGTTCCTCGCGCCCCACGACATGAAAAACGTGATCGACAAAGCCCGTGCCGCCGCGCGCGAAAAGGGCCTGAACGAGGACAACTTCATGGCCTGCGAACGTGGTGCCAGCTTCGGCTACAACAATCTCGTTTCCGACATGCGCAGCTTGGCCATCATGCGCGAAACCGGCGCGCCGGTCGTGTTCGACGCCACGCACTCGGTGCAGTTGCCCGGCGGCCAGGGCACCAGCTCGGGCGGCCAGCGCGAATTCGTGCCTGTGCTGGCGCGCGCAGCGATCGCGGCGGGGGTGGCCGGCGTCTTCATGGAAACGCACCCCAACCCGGCCGTTGCGATGAGCGACGGCCCGAACGCAGTGCCCCTGAGGCACATGAAAGCGCTGCTCGAACAACTCGTCGCCATCGACCGCATCGTCAAGGCTGAGCCGCTGCTCGAAAACGACTTCTCTTGCTAAAAAACAAAATTTGAACTCTCGGAGAAAACCTGCATGAGCGCCATTGTTGACATCGTCGGCCGCGAAATTCTCGACAGCCGCGGTAACCCCACCGTCGAGTGCGACGTGTTGCTGGAATCGGGAACGATGGGCCGCGCCGCGGTGCCCTCAGGCGCCTCCACCGGCTCGCGCGAGGCGATTGAGCTGCGCGACGGCGACAAGAACCGCTACCTCGGCAAGGGCGTGCTCAAGGCCGTGGAACACGTGAACACCGAAATCAGCGAAGCGGTGCTGGGCCTCGACGCGAGCGAGCAAGCTTTCCTCGACCGCACGCTGATCGACCTCGACGGCACCGAGAACAAGAGCCGCCTGGGCGCCAACGCTACGCTCGCCGTGAGCATGGCCGTGGCTCGCGCTGCCGCAGAGGAAAGCGGGCTCCCGCTGTACCGTTACTTTGGTGGTTCCGGCGCCATGCAGATGCCGGTGCCGATGATGAACGTCATCAACGGCGGCGCGCACGCCAACAACAACCTCGACCTTCAAGAGCTGATGATCATCCCTGTCGGAGCACCGAGCTTCCGCGAAGCAGTGCGCTATGGCGCTGAGGTGTTCCACGCTCTGAAGAAGATCCTGCACGACAGGGGTATCAGCACCGCCGTGGGCGACGAAGGCGGTTTCGCACCGAGCGTTGCAAGCCATGAAGCGGCAATCCAGATGATCCTGGAGGCTATCGACAAGGCAGGCTACACCGCGGGCTCGCAGATCGCCATCGGCCTCGACTGCGCGGCAAGCGAGTTCTACAAGGACGGCAAATACCACCTCAAAGGCGAAGGCCTCACACTCACGGCGCCCGAGTGGATCGACATTCTTAGCGCCTGGGTCGACAAATACCCGATCATCAGCATCGAAGACGGCATGCACGAGGGCGACTGGGACGGCTGGAAGCGTCTGAACGAACGCCTCGGCTCGAAGGTACAGCTCGTCGGCGACGACCTGTTCGTCACCAACACCAAGATCCTGAAAGAAGGCATCGAAAAGCGCGTCGCCAACTCGATCCTTATCAAGATCAACCAGATCGGCACCTTGACCGAAACCTTCGCTGCCATCGAAATGGCCAAGCGCGCCGGTTGGACGGCTGTGATCAGCCACCGTTCGGGCGAAACCGAAGACTCGACCATCGCTGACATCGCAGTCGGCACCAACGCGGGCCAGATAAAGACCGGCTCGATGAGCCGCAGCGACCGCACCGCCAAATACAACCAGTTGCTGCGCATCGAAGAAGACCTCGGCGACGTGGCCACCTACCCTGGACGCGGCGCGTTTTACAACCTGCGCTGATCAAAGCTGGCGGTCTGGCCGATGCGCTACATCACCCTCGCACTCGCCGCGCTGCTCGTGCTGGTGCACGCCGAGCTGTGGCTGGGCAAGGGCGGTGTGCCGCGTGCGATGGACCTGAGCGCGAAATTGCTGCTGCAGACAGCCGCGAACGACGCCGCCCGCGCGCGCAACACGCAGATGGACGCCGAGGTGCGTGACCTGAAAGAAGGCCTTGAGATGGTCGAAGAAAAAGCTCGCTTCGATCTGGGAATGATCAGGCCCGACGAGATCTTCGTGCAGCTGTCCACGCCGAAGCATTAGCCTTTCACTTCAAAACTTCGTTGTGACCGCCCTGCCACAGTGGCTGCAGCCACTTTTCGTTCCCGCCTTCACGCTCTGGGAGTCTCCCTTCACTTGGCTCGAACTGGCGGCATTCGTGCTTGCGATCGCAATGGTCGCCTTGAACATGCGCGTCAACCCGTTCGGCTGGCCGCTGGCGATCGCCAGTTCGGCGCTGTACTTCCTGCTGTTCTGGAACAGCAAACTCTATGGCGACGCGAGCCTTCAGGTCTTCTTCGTGCTGATCGCGTTTTGGGGCTGGCGGCAATGGCTGCGTGGCAAGGGTGATGACGGCAGCACGCTGCAAGTGCGCGAACTCGAACCTCGCCAGCGCTGGCAGTTGCTGGCCTTGCTGGCTGCGGCCTGGCCAGCGACCGGCTGGTTCCTGAAGAACTTCACCGACACCGACGTTCCTTGGTGGGACGCCTTCCCCACTGCCGCCAGCGTCATAGGCCAATGGCTGCTCGGCCGCAAGTACGTGGAAAACTGGCCAACCTGGATCGTTGTAAACGCTGTGAGCATGGCGCTCTTCGCCTACAAGGGCTTGTGGCTAACGGTCATTTTGTACGGCATCTTTTTTGTGATGGCCTTCTTTGGATGGCACGCGTGGCGGCATTTGCATAGGGCAGCATGAAAGGGTGCGAACGATATCAATATGTCGCGCGTGACCCCCGGATCGAGGCATTTGAGTGCGGGATGTTCGATGGTGGAGAGCGAGGTAAGCAGGGCGGTGGCGCAGCCCAGCCATCCTGGGTCCAATCCGTCATTGAACGCCGAGCACATGGCGGTGCTGCGTTCGATCACCCAGGAGCAGCGGCGATCGTCGCTGGACGAAGTCAAGCGCGGGTGAGCGCGCAGCTATCCAAGGCCCTGCCTTGGTCCACTTCGACCACACGCAAGAGAATCGCAGCAGTGGCGGCCTGATCGGCATGAACACCGACCTGGCCGATGCCGAATGATCGCTCGTTGCAGACCTGTTCGAGCGCGTTGGCCAGCTCTGCGCGCCGCCGCGATTCGAGCGTCGCCTCATGGTTATTGCCTTCTGCTGCGCGCAGGCTGCGCTTGGCGCCTGCTGCCCAAGACCTTTCCACCTTGGCAGACGGTGTACACGCCGTTCAAGCGCTGGGCCGCAGCCGCCACGTTTGAGACCCTGCACGACGGCCGTCGCCAGCAGCGGTGCGACCGCGTGAGTCGCGCGCCCGAGTCAGCAGCGGCGATCATCGGCGCGCACAGCGCGCGCAGCCCGTCCGAAGGCGGCAACACAGGTTTTGGCAAGGGCACGAAGGTCAAAGGCCGCAAGCACCACGTCGTCGCCGACACCCTCGGCCTGCGGCTGGCAGTCACCGTTGCTACCACCCGCGTGCAAGAGCGTGACGCTGCCGGTGGTGTCGTTGCACAAGTCTGATTGGTCGAAGAACGTATCCTTGCTTCCAGACTGACAGGACAAAGCATTTCGCACACATCATCTGTGAACATCGCAAGCCCGGTCGGCGCGCGCTGTCCACGGAAAAGCAGCCTGACAGCAGCCATTTCACGTTGCGCACTGTTTGTCTCTCATCAGGCTCACAGTCCCTCGATCATGCCCGCTCGCCACACCCAGACGCGCCAGCTTACCGAAGCAAATACAGGCCGCATCACGCGCTCTGCCTGCGCTGTACGCCTAGGCCAGCCGCCTTTTAAGCTGGCGCTCGGGAACGCCGTATGCACACTCAGCCGATGAGACCATGTCGAAAGCCTTCGTGATCGCCCTGCTCGGGGCGGAGAGCACCGGCAAGACCGTACTTGCGGCAGCGCTGGCTATGGCACTGGCCGATGCACAGGCTGGTGAGACGGCAACACCACCGCGGCGTATCGCCGTCGTAGCCGAATACCTGCGCGAGTTCTGTGATCGGCACCAGCGCACACCGCGCCAGGAAGAGCAGGCGCACATCGCGGCCGAACAGACCCGCCGCATCGAGGCCGCATCTCAAGACCACGATATCGTCATCGCCGACACCACCGCGGTGATGATCGCCGTCTACAGCGAGCACGTGTTCGGCGCCACCAACCTGTATGCCGATGCCCTCGTGGCGCACGCACGCTGCGACTTGACGCTGCTGACAGCGCTCGACCTGCCTTGGCTGGCCGACGGCCTACAGCGCGATGGTCCGCACGTGCGTGAGCCCGTTGACGCAGCCGTGCGCCGAGCTCTCAGCGGTGGGAGGCTCGGCTATTCTGTGATCAGTGGCAGCGGCGCGGCGCGGCTGGAGGCAGCGCTTGCATGCGTGAAGCGCGCATTGGCACCACCGTCTGACGAGGCCCGTTTTGCGCCCCGCTGGCAATGGCACTGCGAGCGCTGCGGGGACACCGGTTGCGAGCGCCACACGCTGCTCCCCAGGGTCTGACCGACCGCGGAACGCCGGCTCACTTCTTCGCGGCCGAACGTTTGCTGCGCCGCGCAAGCAGCCATTCACCATCGGCACGCTTGGCCTTGGTGGCTGCGCGCTGATAGGCGGCTTCCGCCTTGCCGCGCATCAGGATCGCTTTTGCAAGCGCAGCCTGGTATTTCTCGACCGAGTAGGTGTTTTCGGTGCCAATGTAGACACTGCTCCGCTTAGGCGTGCCCCCAAACCGCGGCAGCGACACCGAAAAGCTGCAGTCGTGCACCTTGGAGCCCGTACGCAAGCGAACGACCGGGCCCGAGATGCCGACTGGCAGGTCGGTGCTTTTGTTCTCGTTCGGCTCGCGCTGCAGCTTTGAAGGAGCCGGCAGTTTGGCGATGCGCGCGAGCAGCTCCTTGGTGGCCTCGGCCAGCGCCGTCCCAGCGCCCTTGCCGTCACTCGTGTGATCCGAGAATAGCGTGGTGCCGCCATAGCGGAGCTGCCAGCCGTGAGTGGCCTTGTGGTCGATGCGCTGGATGCACTGGGGCACCTCGAAACGCTTGCCCGTGAAGATAAAAACTTCTCTGACTTTCATGGATTGCCTTAGTACCGCGCAATGAAGCCCTCTGCCCTTGTCAAGTTTTCTAACTTGTTGCGGGGCTCAGTTCAGCCCGGACTGTAACGCTCAGCGCACGCCGACGGCGTTGCAGACGCATTCGGTCCCATTGAGTGGTTTGCGATCCACAGAAATCGCGGTTATCGTCTTCGATTTCTGTCGCATCAGCCCCAGCGCCAGCAAATTACCGAGGAGAACAAGCCGATGCCCAAGGGCTGCTCGAAGTGTGGGACCCAGGACCATGACGCGGCAGTGTTCTGCAGCGCTTGCGGCACGCCCTTTCCGGCCATAGCGCCTGAGTCAGGCCCCGGGCTCGACTGCTCGGACTGCGGCCACGTCAACCGAGCTGGCGCGAGCTTCTGCAGCAACTGCGGAAACGACCTGTCGGAACAAACCGACATTTGGCCAAGGATCAAAGCACCGGCGCGGGTCGTCGAGCCGGTGATGCGAAGACCTCCTCCCGAGTCGCCGCCCGCGCTGCCCAAGTCGCCGCCCGCGCTGCCCGAGTCGCCGCCCGCGCTGCACGAGCCGACGCTCACGCTGCACGAGCCGACGCTCACGCCGCCAGAGTCGCAGCTCGCTTCGCTGCCGCCCCCACCTTTGCGACCGCCAAAACGCAATACGAACAATACGAACAATACGAACAATACGAACAAGGCAGCACCGCCCTTGCCATTGAGCGAGGCTGCTGCCATTTCCGCCTCCCGGCAGGGTGGCCAGCTGATCGCCCTGGGTGTGCTGTTCGTGGTGGTGGCGGCAGGAGCGGTCTGGTGGTTGCTGGGTTCGCGGATTGATCTGGATCGGCCCTCGGCCGAGCTCGCGCCGCTATCCGCTCCATCTGCTCCATTCGCGCCATCACCAACATCATCCTCACCAGCAGCATCAACGCCGCCAAACGCAGCGCCGCCGTTCGTTGTTGGCACGCCGACGGCCGGAACCGGCGCCACGGCGCCGGCGTCCCCGGTTGTTCAGTCACCTCCGCCAGTCGTTGGCGCAACTAAGGCAAAGCCCACACCAGCGGAGCGGGCCGCCCAAAATCTCGAAGTACGCGACAAGCTCACCCGCGACAGGACTGCCCGCGATGCCAAGCTCAAGTCTCAGCGCGAAAGTCGCGAAGCCAGTGCGCAAGCAGAGCGCGAAGCCACGAGGCAGCGCGCCGAAGAAGCTCGGGCACGCATCGCACCAGCGCCGGTCCCGGCAGCAAGCGAGGCCGCGCCGGCGCCGGCGCCACCGCCGCCCGCGGCGCCTCCCCCGGCTGCGGCGCCCCGGCCTCGCACGGCCGGCGAAATCTGCGCAGGTGGCAACCCTCTCATCCGTTCGGTCTGCGAGTCGCGCGAGTGCGGTCGTTCAGAACACGCGGAAGAACCGGCGTGCAAGCTGCTCAACGCCGCAGAGGACCGGCGGCGTTGATCGCAGACTAACGAGAGCCGTGTTTCGTGCTTGACGGCAGTTTTAAAACCGATGGGTTTGGGCCCGTGGGTAGGCCCTGTGATCAACCTAAGAACCGCAGTTGAAACCACGAAACGTCTGCAACGTGAATGTCGGCGCGGGTTTGGGTGATGTTGGACACTCACCGAATGGGTGAATCGAGCAAAGCTAAGAAGACCGTGGTGGCGCAGGCCAGCGAGGACGCGATGGTGGCCACCCGAGTTCGACACCAAACTGACCTAAGTGTTTGATTTCGCTCGAATCCGAAATCAAACGCTCCACTACAAATTGGGGTTCAAAGATTTTTCGTTGACGGCCTCGGCAGCTTCAATGAAGTGAACAGCTCGGCTTGCTCGGAGCGACCAGGGCACCTCGCCGACCACCTCGGCGGTAGCTGCCACACGCAGCGGCTGCACCTCGGCCAGCACCTGGACGAATTCCGCGTAGCGCCGTCCTGGCACCGCCACGATGTATTCCAGCGCTCCATCGGCGACCTTCAGCGCGTCCAACATGGCCAGGTTGTCAACGCTGAGGATCCCCCGGTCAGCCACCAGAATGATGCGCTGGACCCGATAGTTGGACGAAGCCGCTACGCGGAGCAAGCCCATCACCAGTCTCGTATGGTGCCCATACACGCGCTCGATTCTGAGGCGTGAGTCAGTGCAACCCAGCGAGGAGTTTTCAACATGGCGAACTTTCCGGAGCATTTTGAGCA
>JBBRPV010000063.1:0-26277 GCA_038227445.1 Burkholderiales bacterium
AGGCGTGTTCACCAGCGTGCCCGAACTCGTCTCGGCCATCGACGAATACGTCGCCCATCACAACATCGACCCCAAGCCGTTCATCTGGACCAAGAGCGCGCGTGACATCTTGCAGAAGGTCATTCGCGCCAACGCGCGCTTCGGTTCCAAACAGAATGGAAAACCGCACTAGGTTGCCATGCGCCGTTGGATCAAGCGGGTCTTGTGTCACCCGTACAACGTGCTATTTCGCCTTGCAAAGAGCAACGCCCAGCATTTGGGAACTGGGTGCGTTTTCTAAGTGCCACAAGCACTTGCATTTGGAGGCGCGACCGAGAGTCGAACTCGGCTGATCGGATTTGCAATCCGGTGCATAACCGCTTTGCTATCGCGCCACATTGTGCTCTGTTTGGTAGAAAAAAGGGAAGCCATAAGCTTCCCTTTTTTAGAAATGGAGCGGGAGAAGAGGCTCGAACTCTCGACCTCAACCTTGGCAAGGTTGCGCTCTACCAACTGAGCTACTCCCGCACTGCTTTTTCAAGCTTTTCGTCTATTTCCGTAAACTCAATTCGTAAACCAGCCGAGCTGTATTTACGGAAGCCCTGATTATAGAACGAAGAACTGCTTGCATGCAACGACCCTGACTTCAGTGTGTCAACAACTCCGAGGTCGTGGCCGGCGGCGTCGCCGCAGTTGCTTCGGCAGCCTTAGGATCGTCTTCTGGCAAAGCCTGGGGCACTCGTTCCAGCGCCACCTCGAGCACTCGGTCAATCCAACGCACCGGCACGATTTCCAGCTGGTTCTTCACGTTCTCCGGAATGTCCTGCAGGTCCTTGACGTTATCTTCCGGGATCAAAACCGTGGTGATGCCGCCGCGCCGCGCTGCAAGCAGTTTCTCTTTCAGGCCCCCGATCGCTGTCACTTCACCACGCAGCGTGATCTCGCCCGTCATCGCCACGTGCGCCTTGACGGGAATGCCGGTTAAGGCCGAGACGAACGCCGTTGTCATCGCCGCACCAGCGCTCGGACCGTCCTTCGGTGTGGCGCCATCAGGTACATGAATGTGCACGTCCCGCTTCTCGAACATTTCATCTTTGATGCCTAGACGACGCGCCCGACTACGAACCACCGAGCGAGCCGCTTCGACCGACTCTTTCATCACATCACCGAGTTGGCCGGTGCGGATGATGTTCCCCTTGCCAGGCATCACGGCGGCTTCAATCGTCAGAAGGTCGCCGCCGACCTCGGTCCAGGCCAGACCAACCACCTGCCCGACCTGATTCTTCTTCTCAGCCTGGCCATAGTCGAACTTGCGTACGCCGAGGTAGTCGTTCAGGTTTTCTTCCGTCACGACGACTTTCGAGCCGACCTGCTTGAGCTGGATCGCCTTGACCACCTTGCGACAAATTTTGCTGATCTCGCGTTCGAGCGAACGCACTCCGGCCTCTCGGGTGTAATAGCGAACGATTCCACGCACCGCCGACTCGGTGAGCTCCAACTCTTCGTCTCTGACGCCGTTGTTCTTCGCCTGCTTGGGCGCAAGGTACTTCAGCGCAATATTTACCTTCTCGTCTTCCGTATAACCGGAGAGGCGGATGACTTCCATTCGGTCGAGCAAGGCCGGAGGGATGTTCATCGAGTTCGACGTTGCGATGAACATCGTGTCCGACAGGTCGAAGTCGACCTCGACGTAGTGGTCACTGAAGGTATGGTTTTGCTCCGGGTCGAGCACCTCAAGCAAAGCGCTCGAGGGGTCGCCGCGGAAATCCATGCCGAGCTTGTCGATCTCATCGAGCAGAAACAGGGGGTTCTTTGTGCCAATCTTTGTCAGACTCTGGAGCACCTTGCCGGGCATTGAGCCAATGTAGGTACGTCGATGGCCGCGGATCTCGGCTTCGTCGCGCACACCGCCCAACGCCATTCGGACAAACTTACGCCCCGTAGCGCGCGCCACGCTTTGGCCGAGCGAGGTCTTGCCCACACCGGGAGGTCCGACCAGGCACAGGATCGGCGACTTGACCTTGTCGACTCGTTGCTGCACAGCGAGGTACTCAAGGATGCGGTCTTTCACCTTGTCCAAGCCGTAGTGGTCTTCGTTCAGCACCGCCTCGGCAAAAGCCAGGTCGTGCTTGATTTTTGTCTTCTTCGCCCAGGGCAAGTTGACTAGCGTATCGATGTAGTTGCGCACCACGGTCGCTTCAGCCGACATCGGCGACATCAGCTTTAACTTTTTGAACTCGGCGTCGACTTTCTTGCGCGCGTCTTTCGGCATCTTCGCGGCAATGATCTTCTTCTCAAGATCCTCCATGTCAGCACCTTCTTCGCCGTCACCGAGTTCCTTCTGGATGGCCTTGACCTGCTCGTTCAAGTAGTACTCGCGCTGGCTCTTTTCCATTTGGCGCTTGACGCGACCACGAATCCGCTTCTCGACCTGAAGGATGTCGACTTCATGCTCGAGCTGCTCAAGCAGCTTTTCCAGCCGCTTGTCGACCGCATACAGGTCGAGTACCGACTGCTTGTTCTCAAGCTTTAGCGGCAGATGCGCAGCGATCGTGTCAGCCAAACGGCCCGCATCGTCGATGCCCGCAATTGAGGTCAGAATCTCTGGCGGAATCTTCTTGTTGAGCTTGACGTACTGGTCGAACTGCTGCGTCACGGCGCGGCGAAGCGCTTCGATTTCCGGCTTCGTGTCGAGCTCGGGCGGCACGGGTGTCACGTCGGCGACGAAGTACTCGCCGTTGTCGCTGATAGTGTGCGTATTTGCCCGCTGGATGCCTTCGACCAACACCTTTACGGTGCCGTCGGGCAGCTTGAGCATCTGCAGAATGCTGGAAACGCAGCCCACATCGAACATGTCATCGGGCTTGGGCTCGTCCTTGCCGGCGGCCTTCTGCGCCACCAGCATGATCTGGCGACCGGCCTCCATGGCCACTTCCAGCGCCTTGATGGATTTGGGGCGACCCACGAACAACGGGATCACCATGTGGGGAAATACGACGACATCACGCAACGGCAGCAGCGGCAGAGTGATTTGTTCAGCAGGCAAAACCGTGTGTCCGGACATTGAGTAATCCTCTCTTTCTCAAACTGATGTAGAGCTTGAGCGACAAATTGCAAGAAGCCATCGCGGCAAAAGGCCGCTGACTGGGGCCGGACTGATGACGAGATGTCGCTTCAGGCGCTCGCTTTCTGCTCTCGGTAGACAAGCAAGGGTTTGGCTTCATCTTCGATGGTGTGCTCGTCGAGGACAACCTTGGCCACGCCGTCAAGCGTGGGCAAATCGAACATCGTGTCGATCAGCGACTGCTCCATGATCGAGCGAAGGCCGCGCGCGCCGATCTTTCGCTTGAGCGCCTTGCGAGCAATGGCCTGCAAGGCGGATGGGCGAATCTCAAGCTCCACTCCGTCCATCGCGAACAGCTTCTGATATTGCTTGACGAGCGCGTTCTTAGGCTCGGTCAAAATGAGTACCAGGGCGTCGTCAGTCAACTCGCCCAGGGTGGCAACCACCGGCAGGCGACCGACGAGTTCGGGGATCAGCCCGAACTTGATTAAGTCTTCGGGCTCGACGTCGCGGAACACTTCGGAAACGCGCTTTTCGCTCTTGGTGTGGACGGTGGCGCCAAAGCCGATGCCCGACTTCTCGGATCGGTTTTGAATGACCTTCTCCAGGCCATCGAACGCGCCACCGCAAATGAACAGGATGTTGGTTGTGTCGATCTGCAGGAAGTCCTGGTTGGGATGCTTGCGCCCGCCCTGCGGTGGCACGCTCGCCATGGTGCCTTCGACCAACTTGAGCAAAGCCTGTTGAACACCTTCGCCCGACACGTCGCGCGTAATCGAGGGGTTGTCCGCCTTGCGGCTGATCTTGTCTATCTCGTCGATGTAGACGATGCCACGTTGAGCCTTTTCGACGTCGTATCCACAGTTCTGCAACAACTTTTGGATGATGTTCTCGACGTCTTCGCCCACGTAACCGGCCTCGGTCAGCGTGGTGGCGTCAGCGATCACGAAAGGCACGTTCAGAAGGCGCGCCAGAGTCTGCGCCAGCAGGGTCTTGCCCGAGCCAGTCGGTCCGATCAGCAAAATGTTGCTCTTGGCGAGTTCGATCTCGTCCTTGGTGCGGCTCATGTGCTTGAGGCGCTTGTAGTGGTTATAGACCGCTACAGCCAGCGTACGCTTGGCCACGTCCTGCCCAATAACGTACTGGTCGAGGCTCGCCTTGATCTCGCTTGGCACCGGAAGATCCGACTTCGCAGGCTTGGTCTCGGAACCCGCCGCCGGCACCTCGTCACGAATGATGTCGTTGCACAGCTCTATGCACTCGTCGCAGATGAACACCGACGGTCCGGCGATCAGTTTCTTCACCTCGTGTTGGCTCTTCCCGCAAAACGAGCAATACAGAACTTTTTCGCTCGACGAACCTTTTTTATCGGCCATAAAAGTGGGGTTTTCTCAGAGCGTGGCGGAAGTGTTGGACGGATGATAGTTCAAAAGAAAACGGGGCCTTCTGCAGAAAAAAGGCCCCGTTCGTGGTGCTGTTGCAGAGTTGGCGACGGTGAGCCGCCAGACATTCCAGCTCAGGCCGTCGAGGGCGGCGAGGCACGGTGCAGCAGCACCTGGTCGATCAGGCCGTAGGACTTGGATTCTTCCGGATCCATGAAGAAATCTCGCTCCATGTCACTACGGATCTTCTCGATGCTCTGGCCAGTGCGCTCTGCGTAGATGCGGTTGAGCTGCTCGCGGGTCTTCAAAATCTCGCGGGCGTGGATTTCGATGTCAGTCGCTTGGCCCTGTGCCCCGCCCGAAGGCTGGTGAATCATCACGCGTGAATTCGGCAGTGCGAACCGTTTGCCTTTCGCGCCCGCCATCAACAGGAACGAGCCCATGCTCGCAGCGATGCCCATGCACAACGTGGACACGTCGGGCTTGATGAATTGCATGGTGTCGAACACCGACAGGCCTGCGCTAACCGAACCGCCTGGCGAGTTGATATAGAGCGAAATGTCCTTGTCCGGATTTTCGCTTTCAAGGAACAGCATCTGCGCGACGACCAGGTTGGCCGTCTGATCGGTCACGGGCCCGACCAAAAAGATGACCCGCTCTCGCAAAAGGCGGCTGTAGATGTCGTAGGCGCGCTCACCGCGGCCGGAGGTTTCGATGACGATGGGGACCATGCCCAGATCATTGGTATCAAGCGCGCTCATTGCATTCCTTGCATAGGGGATTGACGGAAGGTCGGGGCCAATTATGTCGCCACGCCAGCGCGGCACGTTAGTCGTCCGCCGCAAACAAAAGAGCGCCGGTCCTGGGGCGCGGCGCTCTCGGGCAATGGGGGCGCAGGACAGGCCCGAATGTCACTTCGCCATCAGTTCGTCGAACGGAAGAACCTTTTCGTTGACCTTGGCCTTCGCAAACACAAAAGCTGCCACATTGTTTTCGACCACTACGGCCTCGACTTCGGCCAGGCGCTGACGGTCGCCCAAATACCAGCGCACCACTTCCGACGGCTTTTCGTAGCTCTGTGCCATCTCTTCGATGTGCGCTTGCAATTGGTCAGGCTTGGCTTGCAGATTGTTGCTGCGAACCAGTTCGCCAACCACAAGGCCCAGGCGCACGCGCTTCTCGGCTTGCGGCTGGAAGATCTCGGCCGGAATCGGTGCCGTCTCGGCATCTTTCACGCCGCGTTTCTTTAAATCGGCGCGCGCCGCTTCAGTCATGCGCTGAACTTCGCCGCTGACGAGCGACTTGGGCACGTCTAGCTCCGACGATTTAACCAGCGCATCCATGACGCTGGCCTTGTTGCGCGCCAGCACGCGGAACTTCACTTCACGCTCAAGGTTCTTACGCACGTCGTTGCGCAGGCCTTCGACCGTGCCCTCGCCTATACCGAGTGACTTCGCAAACACCTCGTTCACGTCAGGCAGATTTTGCGACTCGATTTTCTTAAGTGTGACGAGGAAGTCGGCCTCCTTGCCTGCCACGTCCTGACCCTGGTAGTCGGCCGGAAACTGCAGCGGGAAGGTCTTGGATTCACCCAACTTCATGCCCCGCACCGCGCCGTCGAACTGCTCGAGCATTTGGCCTTCGCCTATCAGGAACTGGAAGGCTTCGGCCTTGCCGCCGTCGAAGGGCACGCCGTCAATCTTGCCTTCGAAATCGATCGTCACGCGGTCGCTCAACACGGCCGGCTCTGCAGCGGGGCGCTGCGTGAAGGTGCGGCGCTGCTTGCGCAGGATGTCAATGGTCTTGTCAATCGCAGCGTCCGTCACCTCGGTCGACACACACTCGACCTCAGCCGTGCTCAGGTCACCGAGCTTGATTTCAGGGTAGACCTCGAAGGTTGCTTCGAATGCGACCTGCCCTTCGGCGGCGCCTTCCTTTGAGGTGATGCGCGGCGCGCCGGCTACGCGCAGCTTGGCTTCGTTCACGGCTTCCGAGAACATCTGGCCGACTTTGTCGTTCATCACTTCGTAGTGGACCGAGTAGCCGTAACGCTGCGCCACGACGCTCATCGGCACCTTACCGGGTCGGAACCCGTCGGCCTTAAAGGTACGTGACAATTTTTTGAGTCGAGTTTCAACTTCGCTGTTGATGATGGTGGCTGCCAGCGTCAGCGTGATGCGGCGCTCGAGCTTTTCGAGGGTTTCAACTTGAACGGACATGGTGTGAGCTCTTTCGATGTCATTGCTGGTGCGCGGGGCGGGACTCGAACCCGCACACCATTGCTGGCGTCAGGACCTAAACCTGGTGCGTCTACCAATTTCGCCACCCGCGCGAACGGCCTAACCCGACCCGGGGCAGGACCGCCTCTCGATCCCTTCTACCCCTGCGGCCTGGCTTCGCTGTCTCGACGAGCTGCGGATTTTAGCTGCTCGCGGCGTCGGCCTCGGCGGTGGCCGGTTTGACACGGAACCAGGCCGCGTACATCGCCGGCAGCGACAGCAGCGTCAGTACCGTGGCCACGATCAGGCCACCCATGATCGCCACGGCCATCGGCCCCCAGAACACGCTGCGCGACAAGGGGATCATCGCCAGCACGGCCGCTGCCGCAGTCAAGATGATCGGCCGGCAACGACGCACTGCCGCTTCGACAATCGCTGTCCATGTCGGCACACCACGTTTGCGGTCCTGCTCTATCTGGTCGATCAGGATCACCGAGTTGCGCATGATCATGCCCATCAAGGCGATCACGCCAAGTAGTGCCACGAAGCCGAACGGTCGGTTCAGCAGCAGCAACGCACCAGCCACTCCGGCGATGCCCAACGGGGCGGTAAGGAACACCAGGACCGAGCGGCTGAAGCTTTGCATCTGCAACATCAGCAGCGTGAACATGATGAACAGCATCAGCGGCGCGCCGGCCGCGATCGAGCCCTGCCCCTTGCTGCTTTCTTCGACGGCTCCGGCGACTTCGATGCGATAGCCCGGCGGCATCTTCGCGCGCAGCGGCTCGAACTGAGGGTTGAGCTGCGCCGTCACGGTCGCGCCCTGCAGGCCTTCTATGATGTCTCCTTGAACGGTGGCAGCGTAGTCGCGCCCCTCGCGCCACAGCACCCCAGGCTCCCACACGAAGTTGGCCTTGGCGATCTGGCTGATCGGAATACTGCGGCCGGTCGTTGTCGGCAGGTACGCGTTGCCCAGGTCGGTGAGCGCGTCGCGTTCGTCAAGCGGCTGACGCAATACGATGTCGATCAGCTTGTCGCCGTCACGATACTGTCCAATGTTGGTGCCGGTGTTCATCGTGCGCGCTGCCAGCGCGATCGACTGACTCGACACACCGAGGGCACGCGCCTTGTCCTGATCGACATCGAGCCGCAGCACCTTGACCGACTCGTTCCAGTTGTCGTTGATGCCTCGCAGGTTGGCATTGCCTCGCATGATCACCTTGACCTCGTCGGCAAAGGCACGCACTTTTGCAGGGTCGGGCCCGACGACTCGGAACTGAACCGGGTACGGCACCGGTGGTCCGTTGGGCAGCAGCTTGGCGCGGGCACGCACCTCAGAAAATTCGGTCGCGAGCAGTTCCGGCAACAGCTTGCGAAGCCGCTCGCGCGCGGCCAAATCTTTCGGCAACACGATCATCTGGCTCGCGTTACTCTGAGGAAAGATCTGGTCGAGCACAAGAACGAACCGTTCCGCGCCGCTGCCGACCCACGTCGTCACGTGGTCCACACCGTCGAGCTTCATCACCCGCGCTTCGACGCGCTTGGTGACCGCTTCGTTTGCGGCATACGATGTGCCTTCGGGGTACCACAGGTCGACCAGTATCTCGGGCCGGCTCGAGTCGGGGAAGAACTGGTTCTGCACCTTGCCCATGCCCACAAGGCCGAGCAACAGGGTTGTGATCGTGAGGCCGATCGTGATCCAGCGGTGCTGCACGCACCAGTTCACCGTCGCACGGAAGCGAGCATAAAAAGGGGTGTCGAACAGCTCGTGTGGTTCTCCGGCACCGTTGGCATGGGGACGGGCCTTGAGAATGCGCGTGCCGAGGTAGGGTACGAAGTACACAGAAACCAGCCACGAGATCAGGAGCGCAGCGGCCGTCACGGCGAAGATCGCGAAGGTGTATTCGCCGACGGTCGATTGCGCCAGGCCAATCGGCAGAAACCCCACGGCTGTAATCAGTGTGCCGGTCAGCATCGGCATCGCGGTAGCTTCGTACGCGAACGTGGCAGCGCGCACTTTGTCGTAACCCTCCTCGAGTTTGCGCACCATCATCTCGACCGCGATGATCGCGTCGTCCACCAGCAGGCCGAGCGCGATGATCAAAGAGCCGAGCGATATTTTGTGCAGGCCCACGCCCCAGTAGTACATGGTCACGAAGGTGATCGCAAGCACCAGCGGGATCGTGATGCCCACCACCAATCCCGGCCGCCAGTCAAGCGTGAACTGCCATGAGTTCGGCTTGAAGTGCAGGCCCAGGCTGATGAAGCTCACCAGCAGCACAATGATCACAGCTTCGATCAGCACGCCAACGAACTCGCCGACCGACGTCGACACCACCTTGGCCTGGTTTTGGAACTGGAGCAGTTCGATGCCCACCGGCAGGTCGGCGCGGATAGACGCCGTCACGCCTTGCAGCGCCTTGCCCATGTCGATGATGTCGCCGCCCTTGGCCATAGATATGCCGAGCGCGATCACCTCATGGCCCTGGTGGCGCACTTTCACCTGCGGCGGGTCGATGTACGCGCGCTTGATCTGCGCGATGTCCCCAAGCCGGAAGCTGTTGCCCGCAGCGCGGATCGTGAACGCACGCAGTTGCTCTACCGAATTGAACTGCCCACCCACGCGCACCTGAACGAAGTCGGTCGGCGTGTTGATCGTCCCGGCCGACTCGACGGCGTTTTGCTGACCGAGCTGGGCCAGCACCTGGTTGAAGTCCAGGCCCAACTGCGCGAGTCGTTTCTGCGAAATTTCGACGAATAGTTTTTCGTCTTGTGCTCCGAACACCGCGACCTTGTTGACGTTTTTCACATTCAACAGACGCTGGCGCACGCGGTCGGCCTGGTCTTTTAGCTCTTGATAGGTGAAACCATCGGCCGACAGCGCGTAGATCGAGCCATACACATCGCCGAACTCGTCGTTGAAAAACGGACCCACCACACCGGCCGGCAACGTGGCGCGCATGTCGCCGATCTTCTTTCGCACGGTGTACCAGATCTGCGCCATTTCCTTTGGCGGCGAAGAGTCGCGGACCTGGAAGATGATCAATGCTTCACCCGGCTTCGAGTAACTGCGGATCTTGTCGGAGTACGGAACCTCCTGCAGCGTTTTTTCAAGCTTGTCGGTCACCTGCTCGGCAACCTGTTGCGCGGTGGCGCCAGGCCAGAACACGCGCAGCGCCATCGCACGGAAGGTGAACGGCGGGTCTTCGTCCTGTCCGAGCTGGAAGTAAGCAACCGACCCGAGGACCATCAGCACAATCAACAAATAACGCGTCAGCGCCGAATGTTCGAGCGCCCAGCGCGAGATGTTCAAACGCGAGGGCGTGTCGACATGCGGCGCGACTTCGGTGGGCGTCACTTTCGGGCCGCTCACTTGATGGTCACCGGCGTGCCCGAAGGTGTCGAGGCAGCAGCCGCCCAGGGTTCTACGTAGAACTTCACCTGCTGCCCCGGGCTGAGCACGTGTACCCCCGCGATCACAACGATTTGGCCGGGCGCGAGACCACTCGAAATGACGGCCTCGTTGCCCTCGGCGCCGGCGATCTGCACGGCGCGAGAGCTGACCGTCATGGTCTGGCTGTCGACCAGCCAAACACTGCTGCGCCCCTGATCTTCTCGCACCGCAGACAGCGGCAGCTTCGTCACGCCCTGCGTCTGTGGTAACTCGACCCGCACGGCCGCGGTCTGCCCAAGGCGAATTTCGCTCGCCGCGGCGTTACCGATGTCCGCCTTGACGAGGAAGGTGCGCGTCACTGGGTCGGCGGCCGCCGAAATCTCGCGGATCGTCGCAGCCAGCGGTTCACCGGTCGCGCCCCACAGATGCACCTTAAAGTGTCCCGTCTGCTTGGCCAGAGCCTTGATCATTCCGACCTTGTCTTCCGGCACCGCGAACACCACATCGCGCGGACCGTCGTGCGCCAAACGCAGCACCGGCGTGCCGGCTGCGGCCACCATGCCGGGCTCCAGGTCTACAGCCGTCACCACACCGTTCGTGTCCGCGATCAACGTGGAGTAGCCGGCCTGGTTGCCCTGCACGCTCGACTGAGCCTTTGCCTGCTCGAGCTGGGCGCGCGCGGCCTTCAGAGCGGACTCACGCCGTTCGAGTTCAGCTCCACCGATGAAACCCTGGTCGTGCAAGTCCTTATAGCGCCTGAAGTCGGCAGTGTTCTGGTCGAAGCCCGCTTGCGCCACAGCCACCGCGGCGCGCGAAGCATCTTGGCCGAGGCGCAGGTCGGACGGGTCAAGCTGGGCCAGCACCTGCCCGACTTTCACCGAGTCACCAAGGTCGACTGCGCGCCGCAGCATCTTGCCTCCGACACGAAAGCTCAGGCGCGATTCGGTTCGTGCACGCACCTCACCGGCGTACTCGTAACTTCCCCCGGCGACATGCGCCGTCACCGTAAGCGTGCGCACGGCGCGCACCGGATCGGGTGCGATAGGTGTCTTCGAGCAGGCCGCCAAGCCGACGGCAGCGGCAAGTGCAATGGGCAAGGCAAAACGCATGGGGCTCCCAAATGACTAATTGGTCAGTAATATATTCGGGGGTCAGGATACTGTCAAACGTCTGCGCGCTGGGCGCTGCGCGTTCGCGTCAGCCCTGTGCCAGCACAGCGCGCAACGTGGACAATCGCCACCGTGAGCATCGATCATTACGAAAACTTTCCCGTTGCATCTGTCTTGTGCCCGCCAGCCCTGCGCCCGGCGGTTGCAGCCATCTACTGGTTCGCGCGCACCGCGGACGACATCGCAGACGAAGGCGGCGACGACGCCACGACCCGCCTCGCCGATCTGAGCGCCTACCGTACCGACCTGCTCGCCGTGCTGACGTCAGGCACCTCTTCCAAACGCTGGCGTAATGTGTTCGTTCCCTTGCAACAGACGCTGCAAACCCACAACTTACCGGCCAGCCTGCTTCTGGAACTGCTGAGTGCTTTCGAGCAGGACGTGGTGAAACAGCGCTACGCCGACCGCGGCGAGTTGCTCGACTACTGTCGCCGTTCGGCCAACCCGGTGGGGCGTTTGTTGATGCACCTGTACGGTGTTCGCGGGGGCGAGCAGCTGCGCCAATCGGATGCGATTTGTACTGCGTTACAGCTCATCAATTTCTGGCAAGACTTGGGTGTTGACACCCGTCGCGACCGCCTCTATGCGCCCGCAGCCGACTGCGAACGTTTTAATGTGCCGACCTCGGATTTGCTGCAAGCACGCGTCGAAACCCCGGCTGTGTGCGCGCTGATCAGCGAACTCGCCACCTGGGCGCGCAACCTGATGCTCGAAGGATCCCCGCTGGTTCACGCCCTGCCGGGCCGCGCCGGCTGGGAACTGCGCCTGGTCGTGCAGGGCGGCTTGCGCATTCTCGACAAGATAGAGGCATTGAACTTCGCCACGTTGAGTACACGCCCTGCACTCAGCTGGCGCGACGCCCCAGTGCTGCTGTGGCGTGCGCTTTGGATGCGCAGGCCAGCAGAGATTCTTGCGAAGGAAGCCGCATGACGCCAGAGCAGTACGTTCAAGACAAGGCCGCGCAGAGCGGCTCGAGCTTCTATTACGCCTTCCTGTTTCTGCCGCCCCCACGCCGCGCCGCGATTACAGCTTTCTACGCGTTCTGCCGTGAGGTCGATGATGTGGTCGATGAGGTGAGCGATCCGGGCTTAGCCGCTACCAAGCTAGCTTGGTGGCGCAAGGAGGTCACCGCCAGCTTCGGCGGCAACCCCAGCCACCCGGTGACTAAAGCATTGCTGCCGCACACTGCCACCTACGGCATCGAAGCGACCCACCTTCTGTCCGTCATAGAGGGCTGTCAGATGGACTTGGAGCAATCGCGCTACCTCGACTACGCAGGCCTTGCAAAATACTGTTACTTAGTGGCCGGCGTGGTCGGCGAAGTGGCAGCCGGCATCTTTGGCCGAACCGAACCGGCCACCACCGCCTATGCCCACAAGCTGGGCCTGGCTATGCAGCTCACCAACATCATTCGCGACGTCGGCGACGACGCGCGCCGCGGGCGAATCTATCTGCCCATTTCAGAGCTGAAACAGTTCGACGTGAAAGCCCAGGAGATCCTCAACCGCGGCTACAGCGAGCGATTCACCAGCTTGATGAAGTTCCAGGCCCAACGCGCTCACCGCCTTTACGATGAAGCCTTCGCATTGCTACCCGAAGCTGATCGCGCGACACAAAAGGCCGGAGTGATGATGGCGAACATCTACCAAACGCTCCTGCGCGAGATCGAGGCCGACGAGTTCCAGGTGCTGCACCAGCGCACCTCGCTCACCCCCTTGCGCAAGCTGTGGATTGCGATGCGCACGAACTGGCGCGGCCGCTAGTGAGCTCCCGGCGGTCGGTGGCCATCGTCGGCGGCGGCTGGGCTGGTTTGGCCGCGGCCATCGAGGCGACCCGCTGCGGCAACCAGGTCACGTTGTTCGAAATGGGGCCACAGCTCGGTGGCCGATCGCGCGGGGTGAAAGCCGCTGAAATGATGCTAGACAACGGGCAGCACATCCTGATCGGCGCATACACCCAGACGCTTGCGCTGCTGCAGACCGTTGGTGTCGACCTGGCAGCAACGCTGCTGCGCACGCCGCTGCGAATGACTTACCCCGACGGCACCGGCCTTCAGCTCGTCGCGGGCGCACCGATCTTGGCGTTTGTGCGGGCGGTCATCTGCCTTCGTGGCTGGCATTGGCGTGATCGCCTCTCGCTCTTGGCGGCGGCCAGTGGCTGGGTGCTGCGCGGGTTTCGTTGCAACGCGGCCGTGACCGTGTCGCAGCACTGCCGCCGCTTGCCTCAGAAGGTGCTGCAGGAGCTGATCGAGCCGCTCTGCGTCGCCGCCCTGAACACACCAGCGAGCGATGCCAGCGCCGCCATTTTTTTGCGCGTGCTCAAAGACGCTTTATTCTCCGGCGCCGGTTCGGCCGACCTGTTGCTGCCGCGCGTGAGCCTGAGCGAGTTGTTGCCGTTGCCGGCGGCCCAGTGGCTCGAAGCGGCTGGCGCACAAATCGAACTGTCATGCCGCGTGAATTGCCTGGTCAGGCACAACGATCGCTGGCTGCTCAACAACACGGTTTTCGACCAGGTGGTCCTAGCAACCACGGCCGCAGAAGCAGCGCGGCTGGTGCGAGAGGTTGCGCCGGCTTGGTCGCGAGCCGCGGCTGCCCTGCACTACGAACCGATCATGACCGTCTACCTGCACAGCGAGGGCGCCCGCTTACCTGAACCCATGCTCGCACTGCGGGCCGATGCGAGCGCGCCTGCGCAGTTCGTGTTCGACCGCGGCCAGCTTGGCGGGCCAGCTGGTTTGCTGGCTTTCGTCATCAGTGGCGCGCAACCCTGGGTCGATGCGGGCCAAGCGACCACGCTCCAAGCGACGCTGGCCCAGGCGCACGCCGTGCTAGGCGCCTTCCTTCGGGGGCCGCTTGAGCCCGTTAAAGTGATCGGCGAAAAACGCGCAACGTTCCGCTGCACACCCTCCTTGGAACGCTCACCGATGCTGATTGCCACCGGCCTGCATGCCGCTGGCGACCACGTAATCGGACCCTACCCCGCCACACTCGAGGGAGCAGTCCGCAGCGGAATTGAAGCGGTCCGTGCGCTGGCCTGATTGCATCAAAGCGACCATTCAAAGAGACTTTTTGATCCCGTATTGCAACCGAATTTTTCGCCATGCAAAATGGTGCGGAGTTGACGGAGAATGCAACCCATGGCGAAACGCGAAAACAAGACCCCGACGATTCAGGTGCTGGAGCGGGCCTTCGGTTTGCTCGACGCTCTGGCCTCGTACCAGGATCCGGTGTCGCTTAAGCACATCAGCGAACAGACGGGGCTGCACCCTTCAACGGCCCACCGCATCCTCAACGATCTGACGATCGGTCGTTACGTTGATCGTCCCGAAGCAGGGAGCTATCGCCTTGGCATGCGCTTGTTAGAGCTCGGCAATCTCGTGAAAGCGCGCCTCGACGTGCGCGAAGCTGCGCTCGGCCCGATGCGCGAATTGCACAAGCTGACGCACCAACCCGTGAACCTCTCTATGCGCCAGGGCGACGAAATCGTCTACATCGAGCGCACCTACAGCGAGCGCTCGGGTATGCAGGTCGTACGCGCTATCGGCGGACGCGCGCCCTTGCACCTGACTTCCGTGTGGAAACTGTTTCTGGCGCATGACGACGTACAGCGCGTGCGGGCCTACGCCGCGCGCACCGGCCTGGCCGGCCACACCCGCAACAGCATCAATGACCTCGGCGCGCTCGAACGCGAACTGGCGCGGGTGTCGCAGTGCGGCACCGCACGTGACGACGAAGAATTGGAACTGGGTGTGCGCTGCATGGCCGCCGGAATACTCGACGACCAAGGCAAGCTGATCGCAGGCCTGTCGATCTCGGCACCGGCCGACAGGCTGGAAGAGTCGTGGCTAGAACGCCTGGAGGCGACTGCGGCACAAATATCGGCCGCGCTAGGCCACCAAACTCCGGCCGACGGCCACAGCGTCGTCAAGACGTGAGTTTTGGCACTCCAACGACCGTCGGCGAAGGAGCCGCCGGCGCTTCGTTGATCCAGCGGCGAACACGTTCTGCGTCACCGATTCGCGAATATTTGCCGGCCGAATCAAGGAAGACCATGATCAGCTGGCGGCCGGCCAACTTGGCCTGCATCACGAGGCAGCGGCCCGCTTCGGTGATGTAGCCGGTCTTCTGCAGGCCGATCTCCCATTCCGGGTTGCGAACCAATCCGTTGGTGTTCCGAAATTGCATTGGCCGATTGCCGACTTCCACCAGAAATTCAGGCGAGGTCGACAATTCACGAATGATCTGGTGTTCGTGGGCCGCTTTCACGAGCGCGGCAAGATCACGCGCACTCGACTGATTTTTGCTCGATAAGCCGGTGGGCTCGGCATAGTGCGTGTCGTTCATACCGAGTGCATGTGCCTTGCTGTTCATCGCCGCGACGAAAGCTTCAAGCCCGCCGGGGTAGGCGCGCCCGAGGGCGTGGGCGGCCCGATTTTCAGACGACATCAGCGCGAGGTGCAACATCTCCTGGCGGCTGAGCTGGGTACCCACCTTCAAGCGCGAGTGGCTGCCTTTTTCGGTGTCCACGTCGTCCTGACTAACGCTGAGCAGTTCACCCAGCGGAAGTTTGGCTTCTGTCACGATGACCGCTGTCATCAGCTTGGTGAGCGAAGCGATCGGAAGCACGGCCTCGGAATTCTTGCTGAACAGCACTTCGTTTGTCTCGGAATCGAGGACCAGCGCCACGCTCGACTTCAGATTCAACGCATCGGCAGTATTTTGCAGGCCATACATCTGACCAAACGACGGGCGAGCCGGCTCGTACCGAACGACCGCGGCCAAACGGCGCGAAGACACCCCCGCTCGGCCCGAACGAAGCGCAGATTGGCGCAAGGAGCGCGCCGAAGCAGCAGCGCTGATATTCGACCTTTTCTTGACGCCAGTGCGCTGGGCAGCGTCCGCCGCTGCGGGCAAGCCAAACGCGATCACTGCAACCAGCGACAGCAGCCCACTTGTTACAAATTTACCAATCATTGCCACAGCAGTCCCCTTGCGCCAGTGCACCGAATCTACCTGAAACAAAAATATCGCACAAGATCAAAACCTTACGCGCGTTTCCTCAAGTCAGTACTTGGAAGCCGGATACCGTGAAATAGTTACCCTTGCGCGGCGACGCGTTCAATCTTGCTGTGCAGCTTGTTCAACGCGGAAAGGTAAGCCTTGGCTGACGCCACGACGATATCCGGGTCCGAACCCACGCCATTGACGACCCGGCCACCATGTTGCAGGCGAACCGTCACTTCACCTTGTGATTCTGTGCTGCCCGATGTGATCGCATTGACGGAATAGAGCAGCATTTCGGCGCCAGTCTTAAGCCTCGATTCAATGGCTTTCAGACTCGCATCAACCGGACCGTTGCCGTCGCTCTGCGCGTGGTGCTCAATGTCTCCAGCCGAAAATGCGACGCTGGCCTGCGGTCGCTCGCCCATTTCAGAGTGCTGCGAAAGCGCCAAGAGGCGGTAGTGTTCGTGTTCGGCGGTGACCGACTCGTCCATCACCAATGCCAGGATGTCTTCGTCGAAAATATCGCTCTTGCGATCAGCGAGGTCCTTGAACTTAGCAAACGCCGCATTGACTTCGGTTTCGGATGCCATCTGAATGCCAAGCTCGGTCAAGCGCAGCTTAAACGCGTTTCGGCCCGAGAGTTTGCCAAGCACAATCTTGTTGGCGGACCAGCCCACATCTTCGGCACGCATGATCTCGTAGGTGTCGCGTGCCTTGAGCACACCGTCTTGGTGAATGCCTGACGCGTGCGCAAATGCGTTAGCGCCAACCACGGCCTTGTTCGGTTGCACGACGAAGCCGGTGGTTTGAGCAACCAAACGAGAGATTGGCACGATCTGAGTCGCGTCGATACCGATGTCGAGATTGAAGTAGTCGCGCCGTGTCTTCACCGCCATCACCACCTCTTCGAGCGAGCAGTTACCGGCGCGCTCGCCCAGGCCGTTGATAGTGCACTCAACCTGGCGGGCGCCTCCGATCATCACACCGGCAAGCGAGTTGGCCACCGCCATCCCAAGGTCATTGTGGCAATGCACCGACCAGACGGCCTTGTCGGCATTCGGAATGCGTTGTCGAAGATTAAGAATGAAACTGCCGTAGAGCTCGGGGATCGCGTAGCCCACCGTGTCGGGCACGTTGATCGTGGTGGCGCCTTCGTTGATCACGGCTTCGAGCACGCGGCACAGAAAGTCAGGGTCGGAGCGGTAGCCGTCTTCGGGCGAGAACTCCACATCACCCGACAGGTTGCGTGCAAACCGGGTCGAGAGCCTCGCTTGCTCAAACACCTGATCGGGCGTCATGCGCAACTTCTTCTCCATGTGCAGCGCACTGGTCGCCAGGAACAGGTGAATGCGGGTCGAGTGCCCGCCCTGCAACGCTTCCGCCGCACGCGAGATGTCGCGGTCGTTAGCGCGCGCCAGCGAGCAGACCGTGCTGCCCTTGATGGCCTGCGCGATCGCCTTGATGCATTCGAAATCGCCGTTCGACGATGCCGCGAAACCAGCTTCGATCACGTCGACCTTCAGGCGTTCGAGCTGGCGCGCGATCCGCAGCTTTTCGTCTTTGGTCATCGAGGCGCCGGGCGACTGTTCGCCGTCGCGCAAGGTGGTGTCGAAAATGATGAGTTTGCCTGTCATGCGAATGCTCCTGGTGAACCGTGTCGGTGTTGAGCGAGTGCCTGCTCTTTGCCTCGCCTTGCTTTGCCATGCCGCTCGTGCGGATCAGACCCGAGACAATGGCCTCGAGCGATGCGGAAACGATGTTCGCGTGGATACCAACGCCGAACAGCGGCTGCGACTCGCCGATGAGCCGCTCGACGTAAGCCACCGCGCGCGGAGGCCCCGCGGCCGATGGCGCGCTTGAGCACGGGCAGTGCAGCGCCGGTCGCTACGGTCGGCGCGGCAATGCACCGTGGCGAATCAGCGGTTCGCGAGCTTGCGTGAGCACCTGGACCGCCACGTCGTCGGCGATCAACCGCGGCTCGATCAGCAAGCGAACCACACCTAAATTGGCCTTCGAAGCCGCTGGGAAGCCGACCACGGGCGGCCAGGGCGACTGTTGCGAAGGGTCGGCATTTCCGCCGCTGTCTATTTAACATGGTGGCTCCATAGGAGTCGGCGTGAGACCAGCAGCCATTGCAAATACAAACGGCCCGCTGCTGGATGCATGCGGGCCGTTGAGGTCGAAACGTGTTGACGTGTGCGATCAGCGAGCCCGTAGATCCCCTAGAAGTAATAGCGTAGTCAGATCAAAAACTCTCATACCTTAAACTCTAACATGCAGGAGTCAATGATGCAGCCCTTGCTCGTCAGGGTCGTCTGTCGAGATGGCGATCACACTCGCTCGCCCTCCCTTCATCTTGCGCCAGCCGTAGACGGCGTACCCGGACAAGCCGTAGATGCAGAAGACCGCAAAGAGCAGCTTTGGGGGGTCCAGCGCGATCAATGCGATTGCCAATGCGATTGCCACGATCACGATGAAAGGAACAGTGCGCCGCGAGCCCACGACCTTGAAGCTATAAAACGGCGCATTCGTCACCATCGATAGGCCGGCGAAGAGCGTCACCGCAAATGCGGTGTAGGCCAGCGCGGGTATCTGCGACACGCTTTTGAATCCAGCGTCATCAACGACCCAAATCAAGCCGATCACAAGGGCTGCCGCCGCCGGGCTCGGCAAACCTTGGAAGAAGCGTTTGTCGACCACGCCGATGTTCACGTTGAAGCGTGCCAGCCGGAGCGCCGCCCCTGCGATGTAGACGAACGCGGGGATCCAGCCAGCCTTGCCCAAATCCTTGAGTGCCCAGATGTAGACGATCAAGGCCGGCGCCGCACCGAAACTCACCATGTCGCACAGGCTATCCATCTGCTCGCCGAACGCGCTCTGCGAATTTGTCATGCGTGCGACGCGACCATCAAGGCTGTCCAGCACCGCGGCGCAGAACACTGCGATGCAAGCCAGCTCGAACCGTCCGTTGATCGCCATAACGATCGCGTAGAAGCCCGAGAACAGTGCCGCAAGGGTTATGGCGTTGGGCAGCACGTACAGCCCCTTGCGCCGCGGCCTCGCTTCGCCCGCGGGTACGGGCTCGTCGTCAGAAAAATTAGGGGCTTCGTTCATGCGCGCAAGGATACGCCTGCGTTTGCTCGATCAGTTCTTCGACTGGTCGACCAGCCGATTGGCTTTGATCCACGGCATCATCGCGCGCAGTTGCTCTCCCACCACTTCGATCGGGTGCTCAGAAGTGATGCGGCGTCGGCTCATCAGCGTCGGTGCGCCGGCGCGGTTTTCGACAATGAAGCTCTTCGCGTATTCACCGGTCTGAATGTCTTTCAGAACCTGCTTCATGACCTTCTTGGTTTCGTCGGTGATGATGCGCGGTCCGGTCACATACTCACCGTACTCGGCATTGTTCGAGATCGAGTAATTCATGTTAGCGATACCGCCCTCGTAGATCAGGTCGACGATCAGCTTCAGTTCGTGCAAGCACTCGAAGTACGCCATCTCCGGCGCATATCCGGCTTCGGTCAGCGTCTCGAAACCGGCCTTGATCAACTCGACCGCGCCACCGCACAAGACAGCCTGTTCGCCGAACAGGTCGGTCTCTGTCTCTTCGCGGAAGTTGGTCTCGATCACCCCGGCCTTGCCACCGCCGTTAGCTGCCGCGTAACTCAGCGCTAGGTCACGCGCTTTGCCAGTCTTGTCGGCATGAACGGCGATCAGGTGCGGCACACCGCCACCCTGGCTGTAAGTCGAGCGCACGGTGTGACCCGGCGCTTTGGGAGCGACCATCCAGACGTCGAGATCTTCGCGCGGCACAACCTGGCCATAGTGCACATTGAAGCCGTGCGCGAAAGCGAGCGAGGCGCCTTGCTTGATATTCGGTTCCACGTCGCTCTTGTAGACGGCGGCGATCTGCTCGTCGGGCAGCAGCATCATCACCACGTCAGCCTGCCTCACGGCATCGGCCACATTAGCGACCTTCAGACCAGCCTTCGCAGCCTTGGCCCACGACGGGCCGCCCTGGCGCAGCCCAACCGTGACCTTTACGCCGCTGTCGTTCAGGTTCTGCGCGTGCGCGTGGCCTTGCGATCCGTAGCCGATGATGGTGACGTTCTTGCCCTTGACCAAGCTCAGGTCGGCGTCTTTGTCGTAGTAAACCTTCATGTCTATATCCTTCGTTGAAAACAGCGTTCATAGAGGAAGGAGGCAATCGGGCGCAGGGCCGCCCCAAGCCGATTGCCGACCCCCTCAGGGGTGGATGCGCCAAGCCCAAGGCCTGTGCACCCGGGGGATGTCATATCCGCAGGATTCGCTCGCCTCGACCGATCCCGCTGGTGCCGGTGCGCACGGTTTCAAGAATGGCGGCGCGGTCGATGGCCTCGAGGAAGGCATCAAGCTTGCTGGTGTCGCCGGTGAGCTCGATCGTGTAGCTCTTTTCGGTGACGTCGACAATGCGGCCGCGAAAGATGTCGGCCATGCGTTTCATCTCTTCGCGCTCCTTGCCAACGGCGCGGACCTTAATGAGCATCAACTCACGCTCAGTGAATGCGCCTTCGGTCAGGTCGACCACCTTCACCACCTCGATTAGCCGATTCAGGTGCTTGGTGATTTGCTCGATCACGTCATCAGATCCATTGGTCACGATCGTCATACGCGATAGCGATGCATCTTCGGTCGGCGCAACGGTCAGGCTTTCGATGTTGTAGCCGCGGGCCGAGAACAGGGCAACAACGCGGGAAAGCGCGCCGGGCTCGTTTTCGAGCAGTAAGGCAATGACGTGTTTCATGGTGTTGTTCTGAGCGCGCCGTTCAGCCCACCGGCGATAACCGGACGGCCTTTGGGCACGCTGTGTCGATTGAATGGAAAAGTAAATACACCGAAGCTGTTCGGCACGTTCCGCCTGAGCCCGGGCGCGACGCGGTAACGCCCTGCCCTGCGCCGGCGTTCAACGCCTCAAAGGTCTTCGGACCCCAAAAGCATTTCCGAGATGCCTTTACCCGCCTGCACCATGGGCCAGACGTTTTCGGTCGGATCGGTGCGGATGTCGAGGAAAACGGTGCGGTCTTTCAGACGGATGGCCTCGCGCAGTGCCGGCTCCACGTCCGAAGGCTTTTCGATTTTTAGGCCAACGTGGCCATAAGCTTCGGCGAGCTTCACGAAGTCGGGCAGCGCATCCATGTAGCTGTGCGAGTAGCGACCGCCGTAATCGATCTGCTGCCACTGACGCACCATGCCGAGGTAGCGGTTATTGAGCGAGATCACCTTGACCGGCGTCTTGTACTGCAGGCAGGTCGATAGCTCCTGGATGCACATCTGAATCGACCCTTCACCGGTGATACAAAACACATCGGCGTCAGGTTTCGCCAGCTTGATGCCCATGGCGTAAGGCAGGCCAACGCCCATCGTGCCCAGGCCGCCAGAATTGATCCAGCGGCGCGGCTCGTCGAAGCGGTAATACTGCGCCGCCCACATCTGATGCTGGCCGACGTCGGAGGTGATGTAGGCGTCGCTTCCTTTCGTCAATTCCCAGAGCTTTTCCACCACGTACTGCGGCTTGATCACCTCGGTGCTGTTTTTGAACTTCAAGCAGTCGCGCTTGCGCCACTCGTTGATCTGGTTCCACCACGCCGAAAGCTCAGAGACATCGGGCTTGGCGTGTGCTTCCTTGAGCTGCGAGATCAATTCCTGCAGAACCTCCTTCACGTCACCGACGATCGGAATGTCGACCTTCACGCGCTTCGAGATCGACGACGGGTCGATGTCGATATGCACGATCTTGCGTTCGACCGAGGCGAAGTGTTTCGGGTTGCCGATCACCCGGTCGTCGAAGCGCGCGCCTACAGCCAGGAGCACGTCGCAGTTCTGCATAGTCATGTTGGCCTCGAACGTGCCGTGCATGCCGAGCATGCCCAGGAACTTCGGGTCGCTCGACGCCATGGCACCAAGCCCCATCAACGTGTTCGTAACCGGAAAGCCCAACAAATTGGCCAGTTCGCGCAACTCGGCTGATGCGTTGCCGAGCACCACCCCGCCACCCGAATAGATGTAGGGCCGCTTGGCGCCGAGAAGCAGTTGAACCGCCTTGCGGATCTGCCCGCCGTGGCCCTTGCGCACCGGGTTGTACGAGCGCATTTCCACGCGCTCCGGGTAGTGGAACGCCGTGCGGAACTGCGACACGTCTTTCGGGATGTCGACCACTACAGGTCCGGGCCGACCCGTGCGAGCGATGTGGAAAGCCTTTTTCAGCGTCATCGCGAGGTCGCGCACGTCTTTCACTAGGAAGTTGTGCTTGACGATTGGGCGTGTAATGCCCACGGTGTCGCACTCTTGAAATGCGTCGAGCCCGATCGCCTGCGTGGGCACCTGCCCGGTGATGATCACCATGGGGATCGAATCCATGTAGGCCGTAGCAATACCGGTCACCGCATTGGTAACACCCGGGCCTGATGTGACGAGGGCCACGCCGACCTCGCCGGTAGCGCGCGCGTAGCCGTCGGCAGCATGCACGGCGGCCTGCTCGTGACGCACAAGCACGTGCTCGATGGAGTCTTGTTTGTAGAGCGCGTCGTAGATGTATAGAACGGCGCCGCCGGGATAGCCCCAGAGAAACTTGACGCCTTCGGCCTGAAGGCAGCGGACCAGAATTTCGGAGCCGTTCGGCTCGACGGCAGGAGACTGCCCGTGCGCTGAGGCGTCAGTCTTGACTTCGGCGATTGTGATGTCCATTTTCAAAAAACCTTTGCGAATTTCTCTGACGAAAAACCATCGGTGCGCCTCCCCTCGTCCTCGTGAGACGGGTTTGATGCCTGAGGGCAGAGCCACCTAGAGCCCCGGTAGGGCACTCGGCCTGCGGCGAATTTGTTTTGTAGCCTACGATTATTGCACCGCAACGCATCGGATTGCTGCAACGCAGCAGCCCAACTGGGCCGGTGACATAATCGTGCCCGTCTCTCCGGGCGATTCGCCTGAGGTCAGGTCGCCTTGGCATCCGAAAAAGAACTCTCCGACTTTCTGAAAAGCGTCGAAAAACGCGCATTCAAGCGGGCGCTGTACGCCGTACGCGATGAAAATGCCGCGCTCGACATCGTTCAGGACACGATGATCCGGTTGGCTGAAAAGTACGCCGACAAGCCGATCGCTGAGCTGCCCTTGCTGTTCCAGCGCATCCTTTCGAACGCGACGATGGATTGGTTTCGCCGTAAAAAGGTGCGAAGTGCCGTCGTCAGGAACTTTTCGGAGTTTGAAGGACCGGACGGGGACGACTTCGACATCCTCGAGACCTTGCAGTCTCTGGGTGGCTCGATGGCATCAGAAAGTGCCGCCGACTCGGTCTCGCGATCTCAGATCCTGCTAGTGATTGAAGCAGAGGTGGCCAAGCTTCCCGGGCGTCAACGAGAAGCCTTCCTGCTGCGTTATTGGGAAGAGCTCGATGTCGCCGAGACGGCTGAAGCCATGGGCTGCTCGGAAGGCAGCGTCAAGACGCATTGCTCCCGTGCAGTGCACGCGTTGGCGAAAGCTTTGCAGACAAAGGGAATCACGCTATGAACAACCTGACGCTTCCATCACTTGACGCCGCGCCTCCTACGGTCCGATCTTCCACTCAACGAGCGTCGGTCGATGTGTTGCAATCACGTTTCGGTTTGCGCGTTGCCGCACGTCTGAACGAACGTTCGGAATACATCGGAGTTGATGTAAGTGAACGCTTGCGCTTCGCAAGAGAGAAAGCGCTCGAAGCGGCGCGAGCCGCTCGCGTTGCCAACAGCTTCCCGCACTTTGGCACCACCTCGGCAGGTGCCGCGTTGCTCGGTCGTGCAGGCGCCGGCTGGTGGATGAAAGGCGCTGCGGTGATGCCTGCTTTGGCTTTGATCGCCGGCCTGCTTCTGATTCAGCAGTCGCAAACGAACGCCCAGATTTCGGTGGCTGCAGAGATCGACGCCGCCTTGTTGGCAGATGACCTGCCGCCAAACGCCTACAGCGACGCTGGATTCGCAGAGTTCCTCAAAACCCCGCGGGACTGACGAGGGTGACCATGTCGCCCCGCCCGCACAACACAGATCGCCCGACCACCACCCCGCTTTACCGCGGGCTCGGCGCCTTGGCGCTCGTGGTGCTGGCGTGGGCACATTCTCCGACGGCGCACGGGGTCGGCCCGGCAGCCAGCGCCAACTCGGCGACGAAGCCGGCGCCAAAGGCCGGCGCCGAAGAGGGCGTCCGGTGGAGCGACATGAAGCCGGCGCAACAGGTGGTACTTAAGCCGCTCGAGCGTGCTTGGTCCGGCATCGACGCGCCGCGCAAGCTGAAGTGGTTGGAAATTTCAGCGCGGTTTCCGCGCATGGCCCCCGACGAGCAATCCCGTGTGCAAGCTCGCATGGCAGAGTGGACTGCGCTGACTCCGCAAGAGCGAGGGCAAGCGCGCATGAACTTCCAAGAAGCCAAACAATTTCCGGTGCGGGATCGGCAAGCGCGCTGGGAGTCCTACCAAGCGCTGCCTCAGGAGCAAAAGCAGCGACTGGCGGAGCGCGCAGCGCCCCCTCCGGCATCCAGGGTCGGGCCATCCGCTGAAGCCTCCCAATCCAAATCAAACATCGTCCCCAATCCGGCTTTCGCCGTGCCACCCAGGCAGGTGTCCCCAACGGTGACTCAGGCAGGCCCGGGCGCAACCACCACATTGATGTCAAAGCGACCGACACCGCCTTCGCACCAGCAGGCTGGTTTGCCGAAAATCACAGCGACGCCCGAATTCGTCAACAAAGCTACTTTGCAACCCAAACGCGGACCGCAGGCCGCCGCTACGCGTTCGGCCAAAGCCTCCGAGGCCGAGCCCGCGCAGCGTCAATGAGCAAGAGCGCAGCCAATGGTTCCGCTCCGTGCGCCACGCCTAGCCTGCCGCGTCGCATGGCCTGTTTTGTATACGAAGGCTTGATCCTGTTCGGGATCGGGCTGATCCCTGGGGCTATCGGCGCATTGTTTGTTGCTCTCACGAACCAACAACACCCGCTGCAAAGCGATGCGGCACTGCGTTTGATCACCCTCTGCATCTACGCGGTCTACTTCACTTGGTTCTGGTCGGTGCGTGGTCAAACCTTGCCGATGCAGACCTGGCACATCAGCGTCGTGACCAGCGCCGGCCGGCCGCTTTCGCAGGCCCGCGCCTTGCTGCGCTTTCTCGCCAGCTGCGCCTGGTTTGCGCCCGGGGCACTGCTCGCATCTCTCAATGGCTGGACACGCTGGCAGGGCTTGGCAGCGGTCGGGGTCGGGGTGATCGGCTATGCCTTGCTGGCGCTGCTGCACCCGAAACGCCAGTTCTGGCACGACGCGCTGTGCGGCACCCGACTGATCCAGAAAGGCCTGCCAGCTTCTGCCTGACCCGACGTTCGGCGAAGCTCCGTGGCCGGGGCACAATTCCTCGGTATGAACAACCCATACAAAGGCAGCACCGGGCTGAACCGAGTGATACGGGCCACCGGTTATTCGATGGCAGGTTTGAGCGCCGCCTACCGCGGCGAGAGTGCCTTTCGGCAAGAATTTTGGGTCGCCGTGCTGCTGTTCCCGCTGGCGTTCTGGCTAGGGCAGGGCTGGGTCGAAGTGGCCCTGCTGGTCGGCTCGCTCATGCTGGTACTGATCGTCGAACTGCTCAATTCCGGGATCGAAGCTGCGATTGATCGGGTGTCCCTCGAACTGCACGATCTGTCGAAGCGGGCGAAAGATCTTGCAAGCGCCGCCGTGTTTCTGTCTGTGCTGCTGTGCTCTGGCACCTGGCTTGCCGCGATCTGGCAGCGCGTCGCAGCATAACGATTAAGGATAGATCGCGCGAAGCCGCGATCTGATCCGTTGTTCGCCCAGCATGGGCGCGATCTTCGGGGTGGAAGTCCCCGGCCGAGCTGGCCACAGGCAGTTGTGCGGGGAAGGATCGCGTTCTTACCTGGGGAGATCTCGCCTCATGCATGAAGGGGCGACGGTGACGAGCCGGAGCGAGAAGTCAGCAGAAGCCGTAGTAGCTGCGAAGGAGCCGAGCAGGGATCCCCCCCGATCCTCGGAAGTCTCTATCGCCGCGAAGGGCTCAACGGAAA
>JBBRPV010000064.1:0-25626 GCA_038227445.1 Burkholderiales bacterium
GCAGGCCGCACCGCCGGCCGAGTGCGAGGCGACCTGTGCGCACCACCGTCCGGTTCGGCTGAGCTGGGCCAAGCTGCTGAAGCGCGTGTTCGAGATCGACATGGCGCACCGCCCGAACTGCGGCGGCGAGCTGAAGATCATCGCGGCGATCCTGGAGCAGCCGGTCATCGAGAAGATCCTCACGCACCTGGGTCTGGAGGCCCGGGCTCCGCCCCACGCGCCAGCCCGTGGGTCGCAGCTGCAAGCGGCCTAAGACTCTTCAGCCAAGACGTTTGAGGCGGCCCGGTGACCAGGGCCGCGGGGATCGGCTGCGCCACAGCTTCTCAGAGCCGAGGTTTGGCGGCTGATTGCAAGGGCAAACCCCAAGGCAAGCCCTTCGAGAGACGCACTTCGGCGCTGCGATCGGCCTTCAACGTGCGGCAAATAGAACCAAGGACCGGTTCAGTGGGTGATCGAGAGCCTTGCCGGAGGGCCTTTGGGAGCAAAAAAGTGCGTTTGAATTTCCTATCCTCCGCCACGCTTGAGCCCCGAAACCCTGGTCGCTCAGGCCGAAGCCTATGCACGCGCCAGCGCCTACCCAGTGCAATAACAGTGGACGTTGTTGGCCGGTGTCAATGACAACGGGGCCGAGATCAACGGCATCGTGCGCCTGCTCGCCAGCAAGTTCGGCGTGCTCAACCTGATTCCCTACAACGCGGTCGACGGGCTCGACTTCCAGCGCCCCAGCTGGGAACGCGCCGCCGAAATGGCCCGATCTCTGCACCGCCGCGGCGTGCTGACCAAGCCGCGCCACTCGGCTGGGCAGGATGTGGACGGCGGCTGCGGCCAGCTGCGCACGCGCGCCGCAACGGCGGACAGCGGTGTGGCGGTGTCGATGCCGGCCTCGCGCCGCCGCGTGGCGCCGGCCTGAACCTCGGATGTGCGCCGCCAAGCAGGCGGCGCAGCGCTCGCCAGGGCAAAACGCGGAGCCGGAAAACCCCTGAAGAACGGGCACATCGGCGTCACTCGGCCGACCCAGGGCACACACCCAAGTCCTGGACAGGCCTCGGCGGGTATCTCCCAATGCCAGTCGATCGACAAGTGCAGAGAATCTTTTTTATAATCGATAAAATAGATGCGTGATTGGTTTGTCGATTGTTCGGCCTCTCAGCCTGCAAACCACGCCGCCTGACCTCAGCGCCGTCAACCGCCTTGGTGGCCATTCCCTCCTGAACACCTTCACCAAAGATCCGCGATGCGATTGATCAGCTTCACGAATGCTCAAGGCCCTTCCTGGGGCCTGCAGGTCGGCAACGGCGTGGTCGAGCGCGCCCGGCTGGGGCCGCACCTGCCGGCCTCCATCTACGACCTGGTGGCCACCGGCAATGCCTGGCCCGCCCTGGCCGCCACACTGACCCAGCGCGCCCAGGGCCTGGTGCCGACGCCGATGGCGGATCTGGACCTGCTGCCCTGCCTGCCGCGGCCGGGCAAGATCATCTGCCTGGGCGTCAACTACATCGACCATGCCAAGGAGGGTGGCAACCAGGTGGGCGACTACCCGGCCATATTCATGCGGTGCACCAGCTCGCTGCTGGCCCATGGCGCAGCGCTGCAGGTGCCCGCCGTGTCGGACAAGCTGGACTTCGAGGCCGAGCTGGCGGTGATCATCGGCCGCCGCGCGCGCGCTGTGTCGCAAGCCGATGCGCTGAGCGCTGTGTTCGGCTACGCCTGCTTCAATGACGGTACGCTGCGCGACTACCAGCGCAAGACCACGCAGTGGACGATCGGCAAGAACTTCGACGGCACAGGCGCCCTCGGGCCAGCCATCGTTACCGCCGACGAACTGCCGCCGGGTGCGGTGGGGCTGAAGATCGAATCGCGGCTCAACGGCCAGGTGATGCAGAGCGCAGATACCGCCGACATGGTGTTCGGCGTCGCGCGCACCATCGCGCTGCTGTCCGAGTCGCTGACGCTGGAGCCCGGCGACGTGCTGGTGATGGGCACACCGGGTGGTGTGGGCTATGCCCGTACGCCGCCGGTCTGGATGAAGGCCGGCGACACCATCGAGATCGAGATCGAAGGTGTCGGCCTGCTGAGCAACCCGGTCACGGCCTGACATCGAAGCGGCGCGGTCGCGCCGGCCTGTCGCAACCGCGCCGATTCAACACGCGCTGTCGACTCACCCCCCAGGAGAGATTGCATGCAACGCCGAGACATCCTGTTGAGTACCGCCCTGGCAACGCTAGCGGCATCACTGCCCGTGCGCGCCCAGTCCTACCCGAGCCGGCCCGTGCGGCTGGTCGTGCCCTTCCCGCCCGGCGGCCCGACCGATGCCTTCGCGCGCCTCTTTGCCGATGCCTTGGGCAAACAGCTCGGCCAGACGGTGATCGTCGACAACAAGGCCGGCGCCTCGGGCACGATTGGCTCGCTTGACGTCAAGAACAGCCCACCCGATGGCTATTCGCTGTTGTTCGGCACCGCGTCCACGCATGGCCTGTACAACCTGATCGAACGCCAGCCGCGCTACGACGCGGCGACTGACTTCGACTACATCGCGATGCTGGGCGGCGCGCCGACCGCGCTGGCCGTGCCGATCAACCAGCCGGAGACGCTGAAGGCCTTGTTCGAGGCCGCGAAGAAGGACCCGGCCAAGTTCAGCTATGGCTCGCCCGGCACCGGCACGCTGCTGCATGTGGCCACCGAGCAGGTGATGCAACTCGCCGGCGCTCGAATCCTGCACGTGCCCTACAAAGGCACCGGTCCGGCGGTGCAGGACCTGCTGGGCGGCAATATCCAGATGGCGGTGGGCACCCTGGGTGGCCTGCTGCCACTGCACCGCTCTGGCAAGCTGCGCATCGTCGGCGTGGCCACCGCCAAGCGCATGGCGCAGGCCACCGACATCCCGACCATCGCCGAATCCGCCGGTCTGGCCGAGCCCTTCGAAGCCCTGCTGTGGAACGTTGTCGCCGTGCCGCAGAAGACCCCGGTCGATGTGCGCAAGCGCCTGGCAGATGCCGCGCGGCTGGCGATGTCGCAGCCCGAGATGGTCAAGGCCATGAGCGAGCAAGTCATCGCCGCCGACCTGCGCATCGGCGACGAGGCGGCCAGTGCCTATGTGCGCGCCGAAGCGCTGCGCTGGAAGCCGGTGGTCGACAAGCTCGGCGACGCAGTCAGAAGCTGATCCCCACCCTTCAGGCGCGCGCCCCACCAGCGCCCCACCATCGAGAACCCATGGACGAACACCTGATCGCCGTCCAGACCAGCCTCAACCTCGCCGCTGCCACGGCCATCATCGACGCCGCGCTGCGGCTGCGGCGCGAGCACGGCTTGCTGCCACTGGCGGTGATGGTGCTCGACAGCGGCGGCAATGTCGTCAGCTTCCAGCGCGAGGACGGCTGCGGTCTGTTGCGCCACGACATCGCCATGGGCAAGGCCTGGGCCGCGTTGGGCATGGGGATGGCCACGCGGCAGATCCGCGACCGCCTGGCCAACCGCCCGACCTTTCAGGCCGCGCTGGCCGCCGCGTCGGGCGGGCGCTTCATCCCCACCCCCGGCGGCGTGCTGGTGCTCGACGCCCAGGGTCAGGCCATCGGCGCCGTGGGCATCAGCGGTGACGCCTCCGACAAGGACGAGTTCTGCGCCATCGCAGCCATTCGTGCGGTGGGCTTGCTGCCCGAACCGTCGGCACCCGTGGACAACTGGAAAGAGTCAGGACTTTGAAGACCCGTTGATGCGCCTGGTCGAAGTGGCGGCACCAGGTGCCACACCCTGTGTCAGGGTCACCGGGCGCAAAGGCCAGCAGCCATGATCCCGCGCATCAACGGCGACCTGGCTTGCGGTATCAGCCGGCGGCCAGCTTGGCGCGCCCCGCGCGCTCCTTGACCGCATTGGCCACGTCATGCGCCGTCAGCTGGTAATGCGCCGTGAGCAGCTTGACGGCATCGTCGGCACGGCCTTCCACCACCGCAGTGAAGATCGCCATGTGCTCGTCATGCACCGCCCGCTTGCCGAAGCTCTTGTCCACCGACACCTGGCGGAACCGATAGGCCTCCTCGGCCAGCGTGTCGCAGAAGGACAGCAGCCACCGCGACGGGCAGCGCGAGAGCAGCGCGCGGTGGAAGTCGCGGTGCAATGCTTCCCAGGCCGGGTTGGACACATAGTGCTCGGCCGACAGTGAGCGCGGCGTGCGCGATAGCCTGTACAGAATCAGCACCAGCTGCTCTTCCAGCGCCGCATCGCGCAGCGCTGTTGATTCACGCAGCGCCATGCTTTCGAGCTGAATGCGGTTGTGCGTCAGGATCGGCAACTCGTCCCAGTTCAACGACGCCACGCTGAAGCCGCGCAAGTCGATGCGCTGCACCAGTCCTTCGGAAGACAAGCGGCTCAAGGCCTCGCGCAGCGGGCTGGCGCCGACGCCGTAGCGGCTGCACATGGCCTCAACCCGCAGCTTGCTGCCGGGTTCAAGCAGACCATGGGCGATGTCGGCCCGCAACTGCTCGTACACGGCGGAGGCACGCGTCGAGGCCGTGACACCGCGCTCGGAGACTGCTGAGACTGCTGTTTTTCGCGCCATGCCGGAATGATAGGCACTGATCGACGTTCAGACCGTCCGACGACGGCCAGACGGCAGCACGGTTCAATCCGCCAGCTTGAGCACCAGCACGCCGGCGCGAAGCGCCCTCAACCCTCACGATAGAAACCCTGGACCATAAGCCTCTGGTCCGTGCCGTTGCGCTCTGCGCGGCGGCTGTGCGATTGCATGCCCGAGGCCTTGGCTTTTTCCTGCTGGCCGGCAGGATTGCGGTGCGCTGAAGTTGCCGAGACGCCGGCGCTAGACATGAAGCCCGCAAAAAACGATGCCGTAGGGGAAAGCAAAAGTGTCACCGCGCAAGCAGGCCCGCTCCATAGACGGACCGACTTTCCACATTGACGCTTTTGCCGTCACCGCCAGCTAAGCAAATCTGTCAACTCGCAATAGCGGCAAGAAAGTCTGTCAATTCACAGCTTTGGCGTCATTTTTGAAGCCTAAGGTGTTATCCCATGAAGGGAATTTCACCTCGCTTCAGCGCACCACTTGACGTACCGCGGCCGCGTGGCGGCCGCTTGATTGAGGGGTTCTGCCCCAAGTTGGGAAGGCTGGGTCGGTTGTTCGACCATGCCGTCGTTGCCCAGTGGATCGCGCTCGAGGCTGACCCATCGGTGATGACGTTTTGCGAGCGGCCGGCGCGCGTTGATGACAAGAGCGATTCGAGGGTCATCGATTTCTGGGTTCAGCGCGGCGACCGGCAAGAGATGCTGTTGCTCCACGACAGCCAGGCGGTCACCAACATCAGCGGCAATCTAGTCCACGACATCCCGCTGCGTGTTGTCCCACCGGGCGAGCTTGCCGCCGATGCAGTATGGGTCGCAAATTGGCAGCGCATGCTGCCCGTCATCACTGCCAGTCGTTGCCGGCTGCGCGATGAATTTGTTCCCTCGGTTGTAAAGCTGGTAACCGGGCCGATGCCACTGTCACGGATCGAGCGCGAATTTGCAGGTTCCGATATCGCCGTGGTGCGCGGGGCGATTTTTGAAGCCGTACGAACAGGCCGCCTGGGCGCCTCGGCGCTGCGCACGCAACCGCTATCCCTGCACGTCATGCTGGAGCCTGGCCCGTGAGTCGTCGCAGCGTCGCCGTTGAGCTGACGCCAGAAGCTTGGCCAGTCTTCGATGTCAGCGCCCTGGCCAAGGACTTACGTCAACGATTTACTGCTCGTCGGCAGGCGATCGAACTTTATGTCGCGAATTCGCCGGTCTCAGCGATCGAGCAGCAAACCGGCGTCAACCGGCGACAGCTCTACCGATTGCTCAGCCAGTGCGCAGCCGTACACGCCGATGGCAGACCGTATGGCTGGCGCGCCCTCGTCCCCTACGCACGGGTCAAGGACTACCAGCGTCTCGCCCGGCTGCAGATAGGGGCCAACGGATCCGGCGCGGTCGGCGCTTTCAGCGTCCTGCTGCAGACCCAACCGGCACTCGCCCAGTGGATCAAGGACCAGGTGCGCAGCAAGCGCATTTCCATTGACCAGCTCAGCACCGACGACGGATTGAAGGCACGCCTGCGCGGGCTCAAACATTTTCACAAAGACTTCCTGCAACAGTGTCGAGGCGCAGGCCTGACCGCTGCCGACTATCCCTTCAACACGGAGCGCATGGGCATTCGCTCGCTGGCGGCAGCGGTGCGCACGGAGTGTCTGAACCGCTTCGAGCGTGGTGCCGCGCTGGCCGGCGCCACGCATCTGAAGGGAATGCCTGGCGAAGCCAGGACGGCCCCTGCCGCCCTGAAGGCTCTGGATGTCGTCGAGTTCGATGGGCACCGACTGGACGTGCGACTCAAGGTCGTTGTTCGCGACCAGCTTGGCTTCGAGCAGCAGTTCGAGATCGAGCGGATTTGGCTGCTCGTCATCATCGATGTCCACTCGCGGGCTGTTCTGGGCTATCGGGTCAGCCTCAATCACGAATACTCCCGCTACGACGTGATCCGCACCATCGAGGCCGCCCTGGAGCCTCACCGCCCACGCACATTCACTTTGCCGGGCGTCGGCTACGGGCTCCTTGGCGGCTTCCCCTCAGGCAAGCTGCCAGAGCTGGGCTACGCCACCTGGAAGTGGTTCAAGCTGGACAACGCCAAGGCGAATCTGGCCGAGGACGTGCGCCATGCGCTGGCCGAATTCATCGGCTGCTACATCGACGCCGGTCCGCCGCACACGCCCGATGACCGCCCCTACATTGAGCGGTTTTTCGGCTCGATCGCGGCCAACCTGTCATCGCGACTGCCTGGGTACACCGGCTCGAACGCGCGCGATGTCCGGCGAGCCCTCGCCGACCCGAAGGGCAACCTGCGGCTCTACGTCTCGTTGGACGAGCTCGAGGAGCTGTTGGAGGCGGCTATCGCCACCTACAACGCCAGCCCGCACGACGGCTTGAACGGCCGCACGCCGCTGGAAGCCATTGAGCATTCCGTGCGCGGCTGCGGCGCGATGCTCAACTGGCTGCCGCTGGCCAAGCGCCGCACCCTGTGCCTGATGCAGACGCCCAAGCGCGCCACGGTGCGTGGGTACCTCGATCAAGGCCAACGTCCACACATCAATTTCCACAGCGTGCGCTATACCAACGCGGTGCTGGCCAGCACCACGGCATTCCTCGGTCAGCACCTGCGCATCTACTACAACAGCCAAGACTTGCGAACAGTGCGCGCCTTCACCGCCGACGGCGCCGAGCTCGGCATCCTCAAGGCCCAGGGCGCCTGGGGCGAGATCCCCCATGACCTGAAGCTGCGCCAGGAGATCGTGCGGTTGCGGGGGCGCAAGCGTCTGGCCAGTGCGCTGAGCCAAGAGTTCCTGAAGTCTTTCGTCGACGACAAGCTCAAGAAGGCCAAACGCAGTCGACGAGCAGCCAGCGAGATGACACAGACCCTGCGTGCGCTCGCGGGCGCGCCAACGAGCGCGTCGGCAATTCCGAGCGCTGCCGTTGTTGCCGTCGATGTTGCCGGGCCTGCCGTGGATACGCCGACAGTCGCCGCTGCTCACGTGCAGCCTGAGCGCCTGCGCATCGGCAGCGGCTACGCAGGATCGATCTGACCTGAGCCCACACCAACGGGAGATTCGACATGCCAAGCAAGCGCCTGACGGCAAAGAGACCGCCACTGACATCGCCATCGCCATCGCCATCGCCATCGCCATCGCATGCAGCATTGGCACCACCGCTTCAGGTTCAGCTGCCGCCCCGCCCGATCGACCCGTCGCTGCACCCCATCGAGACCGGCAGTTACCGCATTGCCACACCCGCGATCCAGGCGTTCTCAGACCTGATCGACCGCTGCTTTCGCTACCGCATCACGGGCGCGCTGACCTACGGGCCCTCTCGCATCGGCAAGACCCGCGCCATCGAATACCTGCGTCTGCGCTTGGCCGAGACCCACCCCAAGATCGTCACGTACCACGCACAGGCCGAGCACAAACCCCGCCATGCCGAGGGTCCCTTCTTCGCCAATCTGCTGGCGGCGGTGGGCTATCCAGAACCCGACACGGGCAGCAACCCGACCAAGCGCATACGGCTGATCAACAAAATCAGGGAGGCCTGCGCACGCAACGGCAGCGGCACGGTCGTGCTGTTCTGCGATGAGGCGCAGCGCTACGACGAGAACGAGTACGAGTGGCTGCGCGATGTGCACGACCACCTCGACCGGCTTCAGATCCGACTGTTCACCTTCCTGGTCGGCCAACAAGAACTCTTGCCGGTGAAGACAGCGCTTCAACATGCGCGCAAGACGCAGATCGTCGCGCGGTTGATGGTTGAGGAATTGGCGTTTTTCGGGATTCGCAATGTGCAGGATGTGGCCACCTGCCTGGACGGCTACGACCAGACCCATTTCCCGCGAGCCAGCGACTGGAGCTTCACGCGGTTTTATGTCCGCCAGGCCGTCGCGGCGGGCTACCGCTTGGCGCATGACGCACCGCTGCTCTGGGCGGCGTTCGAGCAGTTGCACAACAAGCACGGCTTGCCTGGCAATCTCGAGATCCCGATGGAGTCGTTCTCGCGGGCGGTGGAGATCGTGCTGAAGGACAGCGAGTTGCGCGATGCGCCTGCCTACCGGCCACCCGCCGCGCTGTGGAACTTGGCTGCGCGCAGCTGCGGCTATATCCAGGCTCGCCAAGCCGTCACCCAGGAGCTCATGTCCTCAGCGGCCTGACGAACGAATCAACCTAGCCAGCCACCGTGTCGCTGCCGATCCTCACCCTCGATGAGCGGATCCTCAGCCCGCGTCTGGGTTACGTTTTTGATCGGCGCTGCGTGAACCCGTACGAGTCCATCGTCGGCATGCTTTGGAAGTTCGCACGCGTGAATGCCCTGCCCGGCCTTACCGTCGTTTCTCAGATCTGTCATGGGCCCGTCGATCCCTACCTCGGTATCGCGCCGGCAGATGTGAACATCCGTGCCGTGGCCAGCCTGCTTGGGCTGACGCAACGCCGTGTGCGCGAGGGATTGGGCACGATGAGACCCGATGTCAGCACCCACCTACGCTACTGCTCGAAATGCGCAGCGTCGGGCTATCACAGCACGCTGCACCAGCTCTCTCGTTTCGAGCGCTGCCCCCTGCACTGCGAACCCATCAAATCGGAGTGCCGTAGCTGCCGGCGCACATCGAGCTACCGGCTTGACGCGCAACTTTTGGATGCGCCGTTTCGCTGCAGGCATTGTCGTCGTCACTACGCCAGCAGTGGCAACGCCGCGATGCGTTTGCGCAGCTTGGCAAGCCATGAACGCGTGGCTGTCACGCGCGCCTGGATGACTTGAGCTCCAGGCAGTGACAGATTTACTTTGCTACCTGGAGTCGGCAAAGGAATTGGCACATTTGCTTTGCACATGGCTGCAACCCGCGCCAACGCAGGCTCTGCGGTCGGCATACTACCTCAGCGCATGACGATTGACACATTTACCATCGCGTTTGGGACACTATTCCTTTCCCCTACGGCCGACCAGCGTCTCACCGCCGGCGCCACCAATGGCTCCGGCCGATTCAACGACCTCGGCAACACCATCGCCAACCGCGCGCGTCAAACCCCGACGGCTGTCCATCCCCTCGGGCTACGTCGGCAGCCTGCCTTGAACGGAGCCCCGCCATGACACGAACTATCCATCGCGACAGCGCTGGCAGCCGCCCCATCGCCCGCGACCTGCACCCGCTGGAAGTCGGCAACTACCGCATCGGCACACCGGCCATCGAGGCCTTCTACGATCTCGTCAAGAGCTGCATGGATCACAAGATCACCGGCGCGCTGATCTACGGGCCGTCGCGGATCGGCAAGACGCGCGCCATCGAGTACCTGCGCCTGGCGATGGCGCAGAACTTTGCCAAGGTCACGACCTATCACGTGCAGGCCGAGCACAAGCCCAAGCATGCCGAGGGTCCGTTCTTCACGAGCCTGCTGGAGGCCGTCGGCTGCCCCGAGCCGGACAAGGGCAGCAATCCGTCAAAGCGGCTGAAGCTGATCGACCGGATCAAGGACGCCTGCGCCCGCAATGGCAGCGGTGTGGTGGCGATGTTCTTCGATGAGGCGCAGCGCTACGGCGAGAACGAGTACGAGTGGCTGCGAGATGTGCACGATCACCTGGACCGCATCAACATCCGGTTGTTCACGTTCCTGATCGGCCAGGAGGAACTGCATGCGGTGAAGACAGCGTTTCAGCAGGCACGCAAGACGCAGATCGTCGCGCGACTGATGGTCGAGGAGTTGCGCTTCCATGGGCTGCGCGATCCGGCGGACACGGCCACCTGCCTGGACAGCTACGACACAACGTGTTTTCCACGCGGTACCGACTGGAGCTTCACGCGCTTTTTCATTCCCAACGCGGTGCGCTCGGGTTACCGACTGGCGCACGACGCGCAGTTGCTGTGGAACGCGTTCGAAGAGGTGCATAACAAGAACGGCTTGCCGGGAGATCTGGAGATCCCGATGGAGTCATTCGCCCGTGCCGTCGAGATCATGCTCAAGGGGTGCTGGGATGCCGACTCCCGGCATGAGCGACCTGACCAAGGCCGCTGGGTCGCCGCCGTGAAGGCGTGTGGCTACGTTCAGGCTCGCTTGGCGGTGCGCAAGGAGATGGCGCCGTCGACCGCGCGATCCCTGGAGGTCGCGTAGGCTGCCAGCCCCGCCGTCGGGCACATCGTCATGCTTCCGATCCTGACGTTCGACGAGGCGCGGCTGAGCCCGTCGCACGGCTACATCTTCAATCGCCGCTGGCTCTGCCCCCACGAAACCATCTTGGGCATCGCATGGAAGCTCGCGCGCATGAACGCGCTGCCGGGCCACATCGTGGTCAAGCAGCTTGCGCTGCGAGCGATTGACCCGTACGAGGGAATTCCGCCTATTGACAGCCATGTAGCTGTGTCACTGCTGGCCCGGACCTTCGCCATTCCCAGGAAGGCATTGAAGGACGGTCTGCAAAAGACCGAAGGGGGCAGCAGATGCATGATCGCCTTCGCTTCTGCACGGCTTGCATGGCGCTGGGGTATCACGGTGTGATGCATCAACGCGCCGGCGCGAGTCGCTGTCCGTGCCATGCAATCGCACTGGAAGAGCACTGCCGCGGTTGCGGGGCTGGTGCGGAATACCGGCTCAATGCCAAGCTGCTGGGCGCGCCGTTCCGGTGCGCCAACTGTCGCCGGCCGTACGCGGGTTGGCGTGCCAAGCTGGCACCGCAACCAGCACCCCCGGACCTTCGCCGCGCCATTACGCGGGCACGCTGCAACGGCTGAGCAAATCGGCGCCATCTGCGCCACTCAGCCCATCAACGAGGCGGTGACAACTTTGCTTCGCTTCAGCGGCACCGGACCAAGAGTGACAACTTTGCTTCGCAAACCTCGGGAACCCGCGCCGTTGCTGGGTTTTGAGCCGCTGACAGCCATCGCCAAAGGCAGAGTGACAACTTTAGTCTCACAGTTGTGACGACTTTGCTTCGGTCTACGCCTGGTTCGAAAAGGCCGCGGCGGCCGACAACGCACTGGCCACTTTCAACCTCGCCATTTTCCATTGGAGAGGTGAGGCAGGTCTGCGCAAGGATGAGGTTGCGGCGCTGGCGCTTTTCCGCCGGGCCGCTGAACTGGGCGATGCGGACGGGATGAACAACATCGGCTGGTTCTACCAGTACGGCCTGGCTGGCCTGTCCATCGACAAATCCGAAGCTGCAAAATGGTACAAGAAGGCGATTGCTGGCGGTGCGCTCAGCGCCAACGCCAACGCCAACCTGAAAAGTCTGGGCTGGTTCTATTGAGTCTGGCAGGCTCATGGTCCTGGGAACCGAACCCAGCGCGCCAGCTTGAGAAACCAGATTTTAGAGAAGTGACTCCGCTTATCTGAACAGCCTCCTCCGATTTTTAGGTAGGCTGCGGGCGGTCTGCAGACAGTACAGAGTTGTCCACGGCGGCGGCCGGCGCTTACGACGAATCGGATGACGAGGTGGGCCACTCAAGGCGCACCTGAGACTTCAACTTATGCGGCCACAGCCATCGTAGGCAGGAGTGCAAAGTAGTGCTCATCGGGCGTGGCTTCGGCCAGTCTTGAATGAGGTCGGGTGGCGTTGTACCCGCTGATGTACTCGGCAATATCTGCGCGCGCGGCGCTGATGCTGTGGTAGGCCTTGAGTGTCGAAGGAGGCTGTAAAAAAGGGGGATGGTTGCATCTACTGCCACGACACTCGCTGGCTTCCGAATCACCAGAAGTTCTGCCTGGCAACATCATCGGACTCTCGGTTCTGCATGGCAACGCGAACCTCGACGACGCCAAGACACCATGCCCGCCAGCCCCACCAGTAACAGCGCCGCCGAGGCTGGCTCTGGCACCGGCGCAATGGCGCTGGTGAAGCTGTAGCCACCCAACGCGACGCTGGCGCCGGTGGCCACGTCATAACGCAAAATCTGCCCTTCAGCGAACGCTGTACCTGCCAGCCCCGCGTTGTCACTGCCTGGTGTGGCTTCCAGATGGATGTCCCACAGATCACCCGGCTGACTGCTGGCGACGATACGAAACGGCATACCACGCAGAGCGTGGAACGACAGATCGGCGCCAGGCGACAGTGTGGCGAGCGCCTGCCAAGTGGATTCACCATCCTCACCCAGGCTGGGCAGCAGCAACGTCAGGTTGTGGAAGCCAACCAGATCGGCCGAGAGGGTCATTAGCGGGAACATGGCCGCCACGTCGAGTAGCGGGTCGTCCAGGCTGCCTGGGGTGCCTCCAAAGGTCTGCAAGCGCTCGGCGCTCCAGCCGAAGGTATAGCGCAGGAGGTGCAGCATGGCGTTCTGGCTGGCCGCGTACAGCTCACCGTCTGGCGTGGGCGGCATCACCACCGGCATGGGCTGGTCGGAGAAGTGGGCGCTGCTGGCGCCGTAGTCCATCAACTGCGGCTTGCCAGCTTCCCAGGTGTGCCACAGGCCCAGTGCATGGCCCACTTCATGAACCAGAGTCTGGCCCACGGCGCCGGCACTGGCCGCCACCTTTGCATCGTCGGCAAACACCAGAACCTCGCCGTCCTTGCGCTGGTTGAACAGGTCCATCAGCATGCTGGAACCTGCGCTGACCGAATCCAGGTCATAACCTGCCAGCCTTTTGTACTGGCAGGGCGTGGCACAGCCGGGCTTCAAGGTGGTGCTGCCAAAGCGCACCACAAGCGCGTTGCTGAGGGTGTTGGCCTGGGTGCTACCTGATTCAAATATTGGCAAGGCCACAGCATTGCCCAGCCATTGCCCACCTTCACCGGTGCTGGCCACACGTGTGCCCCACAGCGTGTTGGACACCGCCTGCAGCAAGGCAGGACGCTGCGCAACGATCTGACCATGGCCCACGGGCGTACCGCCACTGAGGCCGATCACTGATTCGTAGATTCCGGTTTTGGCGTTCTGCTTCCAGCTGATCTGCCCGCTGCTGGCTTGCTGCCAGTCGATGAAAACCGCCTGGTCGATGAATCGCAGGCCGATGGCGTCGTTGCCGTCGATGCGCAAGCGCTCCAGCGTGGGGTACAGCCCTGCGCTTGGCGCTTCTATACGGAACAGTATCTTGCCGTCGCCCAGGCCGAACTCATACGCCGGCTTGCTGTCCAGCAGCACCTGGCGATAAGTGGACACCAGGGGGTTGCTACCCAGGCCGACCTGCTGGGCATTGAACAGGGGCAGCAAGTCGCCCCGCACAGGTGTGTAGCCGTCGTATTGCAGCGTGACAAGGCGCGCCCCGGCGCCTACACCGTTGCCCGCGGGCAAGCTGGCAAACGAACTGCCGGCTGCCAATGTTCCGAGCTTCCAGGTGTCGGCCGGGCGGGCGGTGAGGCGCAGGTCAATCTGCCCCGCCAGTACAGCGCTGCCCGCTATGACGTTGATGAAGTTGCCTCGCCCTGCCAGCGCCAGCCGGCTTTGTGCGTCCACCGCCAGCAGGCTGCTGGTCTGGCCGCCCACGGCAATGCTGCCTTGTCCCACCAGGCCCGCAGCGCGGCTGTCCACTGCCAGCGTGGCGCCACCTTCCACCAGCAAGCGACCACTGCCCTGCACGCCAACCCGCACCGGGATAGCCGACGCGCTGTTGACCTGCAGCAAGCTGTCAGCCTCCTTCAGCTGCAACTGACCCACGCTGCCGGCGGCAAGGCCCAGCGCCACGCCGCTGCTGCTGGCATTTATGGTCGAGCCCACGTCCAAGCGCGCACCACTGGCCACTTGCACCAGGCCGTTGCTGCCGGCCCGGTTGCCAACCAGCAGTGTGGCGCTGCTGTGGCGGGCGCCGTCCTCCAGCGTCAGCCTGCCGTTGCCCACGTCACCTATTACCGTGGTGGCGCGTGCGCCACCCATGAAGATTTGGCCGCCTCGGCCCACCAGCACCGCGCCGTCGCTACCCGCCAACTGGCCCACCACCAGGCGTGTGTCAGCGCCGGTGGCTTGTAGCAGGCTGCCAGAGCGCACCACCAAGCTACCGCGGCCACCGGCATGGGCGCCCACCAGTAGCTGGCTGGCGTTGCCATACAGCTCGGCCTGACCGCCCTCCAGGCTGAGAAAACCATACCCTGCGCCGCCGATCAGCGCCGATTCAGCCAGCCGCAACCTGGCGCTGTCGAAGACACCCATGCCGCCGCTGCTGCCTGCGGCCAGGCCCAAGCCCAGATGGGCCGCGCTGGCCACGCTGCTGCCACCCAGGTGGGCATAGGCGTCTGCGCCCAAGGTTGGAGGCAAGGGCGCGACTGCGTTGATGGCCTGCGGTGCCCAACCATTGGCATGCACCAGGCCACTGCCGTCGTCCGCAAGCTGCTCCCAGCCGCCGATCAGCAACAGGCGACCGGCGTCCACCCGTGAGGCGCCAGTGCTGGTCAGGCGGGCAAAGCTGCCTGGCGTCGCCGCCAGCACCAACCGGCCCTGGCCTTGCACGTCCAGCTGTGCATCCACCAGATTCATTCGCCCCTGGCCGGCTCGGCCCAGCAGCACGCCATGGTCCACCCGGCCGTTGTCGGCCACGGCCAGGACCGCCCCGCTGTACAGGTTGATCACGCCTTGGCCGCCAGGCTGCTGGCCACTGCCGCCCACCACCAGGCCGGCAAAGCTGCCGCTACTGCTGATGTCCACCCGGCCTTGGTTGGACAAAGTCAGCTCACCCGTGGCGCCGCCCTGGCCCACAGCGATCGACGCGCCGGTGGATGCCGCACCTACCATCTGGCCGCGCAGCGTGACCGTGGCTCGGTCCACCGACAGCAACCCGCTGCCACCGCTACCCTGGCCTAACAGCACACGGGTGGTGACGATGCTGGCGCCATCGCTCACAAAGATGCGGCCACGTGCGCCAGACGGGCCGCTACCAGCGATCAGCAGGTTGTTGTTCTCGAAGCCCTGGAACAGCAGTGAGCCGCTACCCGCGAGATACAGCGTGCCATCGCCATAGGCACTCCCGCTGCTGTTGCCTTGGGCGCCACCGCCGCCGATGTAGAGCAGGTTATTGCCAGTGGCCTGCGGGTTGCCGCTGATCATTTGCAGCTTGGCGCCGTTATAAACGCCCACAACACCAACTCCGGCCTGGCCCACAGCACCAAACGGACGCAGGTCACCCGAGGTGACAAACAGCTCCGACCCGGCGCCCGACAGGTTGATCTGGCCGCTGCTGCCCGGGTCACGCGCAATGGCAAACCCGGCGCTGCCGCGGGTGAGGTCGGGGCTGTTGGTGACGGCCGCACCGATAAAGATGCGCCCGCCGTTGTTGACCGATACCGTACCGCCCGCACCGCCACGGCCCACGCTGAGGAAGGCGCCCAACCCTTCGCTGCCGCTACCGCTGCCAATGCCGCCGCGGCCCTGCAGTTCCAACAGCGAGCCGGCACCGTCCACGTTGAGCCTGCCAAAGGCGCCGGTGCCGTTGCGCCCCACATTGGCAAACACCAGGCCGTTGTCACCGTCGCCACGTACCACTGCGCCACCGCTGATGTTCAGCACACCATAGCCACCAGTCGAGCCGGCGCTGCCGCCCAGGTTGAGAAAGCCACTATCACCGGCGACGACCAGCGTGGTGCCACCGCCATTGGCGTTCAGCACAGCGTTGCTGGCCAGGCCGGCATTGCCAAGCAACAGTCCCGGGCTGACACCGCCCGAGCGGCCATCCACCCACAGTGCCGCACCGCTATGCAAGTCAATCTGTGCCGTGAGCTGGCGGCCAGCGGTGCCGTCGTCTCCTCGCACTCCCATCACCAGGCTGGCCTGGGTGCCAGTGGTGGCATTGCGCAAGATGTTCCAGCGTGTACCGGCGCCGCCCACCTCAATATACGCAAACGCGGACTCGTTGCCGTTGCGGCCCGCCCCGGACGGGCCGATGGCCAGCTGCGCTGCACCGGTGTTGAGCACACCACCGTCGGTGATGCGCAAGTCACCCCGCACCCCGCCACCGGCCTGGCCATGCGGCAGCCCGGCCAGCGGGTCGCTTACCCAGGCACGGCCAACCTGCAGCAGACCGTCGTTGCTGAGCCGGCTGCCAGCGCCTGTCACTCGCAGGTAGCCGTTGGACGTGCCCTGGTCCAGACTGCTGGGGTAGGCCGAGCCCGGCTCGTAGAGATAGGGCACACCGGTGGCACCACCCACCAGCACACCACACTGGCCTAGACCGCAGCCGCCGGTGGCCTCAACCACGCCACCGCGCAGAACCTGCATGATGGCGTTGCGACCCAGGCCCAGCAGCAGCGCGCGGTCGGCGCCGGCCAGGCCCAGAAATGATCCCGGGTCGAAAACGTTCAACTCACCGGCCACCAACTGCACACCTCCAGCGGTGAGCCGGCCGCCCTGGTTGACGAAGACCCAGCCATAGTCGCCCGCCATGCGGTTACCCACCTCCAAGATGGTTCCGGTCAAGTTGACGACCGCGCCACCCGGGGTGTAGGGCGTCACACCACCGCTGAAGCCCACCTGAGCCACCACTGGCAGGCCGCTGGCTAGCGCAGCCGCTAGCGCCAACCTGCTCCACTTAAATGCCATCATCGACTCCGGTTGGGACGCAATGCGCATGCGATGCGATGCAAGGTCACTTATTTGAACAGAGCCGACTTGCCCGTATCCACCGTCGTACGACAGAGGTTTCCCGCAAAGAGCACCACCGCGTACAGGCTGGAGCGACATCGAAGTGCAGCACGGTCAATTGTGTTTCCCCCGTGGCAATGCGCTCGGTGCAGTCTGGCTCACGTGGCGGCTGGGTCAGCGGCTTTTGGTCGTCGCCGGTGTTCTCGGTCAGGCGCTCGCGCAACTGGCCGATTTGCTGAGCCCAGTCGGGCCGAATGACAAGTTCATGCATGGCGCGCCCCCACTGGTCCGGGCACTTTAGTTAAGCCAGGCCCGCGTCGCTATCCCCAAAACGCGTCCAGGCAGTCCGCCATCTCCGCGCGGGCCCTTCATGCAGCGCCCGCCCGCCCAACAAACTACATGGCCCGATCGCAGCGCAGTGCCGCACGGCGCGCTGTCGTGAGTCACCATGGCTAGGTGGCTGTGCCGCGCTCGGCGTGCCGTCGTCACAACGGGGCGAACACCTCGTCGCTGTGTGCGCGGCCAAGGTTGTCGGTGGGCTCGTCGGCCGGCTAAGCCGACACCAGCGTCGCAACACGGGCGCTTCGTCCTGTTCTCCTTGATAATTACGGTAATTACGATTACCGTAATTGCTGTAAGCTTTAATCTGAGAGGACCTGCATGGCAAAGTCCGTGGTCACGCAAGAGCGCGTGTTCGAGGTCGCCGACGCGCTCACCGAGCGTGGCGAAGAACCGAGCATCCTGTCAGTGCAAGCCGCCATCGGCGGCGGCAGCTACTCCACCGTCAAGCGCTACCTGGATATCTGGAAAGAGACGGGCCGGCAACGTCGCGTCCAGGTTGCCCTTCCCGATGCGGTCGTAGAACGGCTCATGGGCCTTGGCCGCGACTTCTGGGCGCTACTCGAAGAGCGCACCGCGCGTGAGGTCGACCAGATCCGGGCCGGCGCGAAAGAGGACGCTGCCACGCTTGAAGCACAGGTGCGCCACGCCGAACAAGCGATCGCCAAGCTTGAGCAAGACAAGGAGCAGTTCGAGCAGTGCATCGCCGAACGCGACGCGGCCAACCAAGGGCTCAAAGCCGAGATCCAGATCCAGCGTGAGCGCGCGACGGCCGCCGAATCCAAGTCGACGCAGCTCGAAGCGCGAATCGTCGACCTCAAGGCCGAACTTGATCGTGCGCTCAAGCACGCGGAGACCGAGCGACAAGCGACATCGGGCGCCCGCAAAGAGGCGCAAGCCGCGGCGGTCGACGCTGCCGCACTCAAAGGTGAGCTTGCTGCCCTGCGCGGTGCGAAGAAGTAGCCGGGCGGCCCCCCATCCCCCCGTTTGAATTGCTCTCTCGCCAATAGCGATAGGCAGCCCGACCAAATCGGCGTTTTCACTTCGTCTTTCGCGGCGCTGTCTGCGCGATGCACTCGACCAGGTTCAGTGCTGCCAGCATGAGCATCTTTTCCGCTTCGGTCTTGATCCCGAGGAGGTCGCTCTCCTCGAACTTGCCGAACACGTAGACGAGCAACTGCTGCTCGGGGTGGTCGCGCACAGCGTCTGCGGTGGCCTGCGCTTGCATCTGTGGCGACAAGCCCTCAATGAAGCGCACGCGCCCGGAAACGCGCCCCAGGCATCGCTCCTGAACATCTTCGGAGATGACCGGCCAGCTACCGCCGCTGATCTTCATCGCCTCATGGAAAACGAGAAAGATGTTCAGCACCACATCCATTTGCGCGTGCGTAGCGCCGTACCGATGCAAAACAATAACCGAGGCGAACAGATTGGGTTGTCGAGCGTAGACCTCATCGGCGAGTCGTTCGCGCTCATGGAAGCTCATGGCCTCGACACGCAGCACAGCGTCGACGAGATGGCGGCTGGAGATCGATGCCATTTGAAGATTGTCTGGCGCGGCGCTTACTTTCGCCAGAAGGCCTCGACAGCCTTCATCCGCCGCCGCTTCTCCGTCGTGACATAGACGGTGGTCGTGGCCAGCGAAGCATGCCCAAGGTTCTGCTGCGCGATCTCGATGGCCATGCCGCCGGCGATTGCATGGCTCGCGTGCGAGTGCCGCATCCAGTGCGTGCTTCCGCGCTCGAAGCGCTCAGCCCCCTTTGCATCGCCCTGCCCTCGCAGCACGCTGGCGCAGTTCGCAAGAAACGCCTTGATCTGATCGTAGAACGTCGTCGCCGCGATCCCCTGCCGTGGGTCCACAAGCTGCCCGGCGCTCAGCCCCGGCGCGCGCAGCGCAGCGTCGCTGGCCTTGCCGAGCAAAAACGCCCCCTGGTTGCCGATGTCCTCAGGGTCGGCATCGAGCCCGCGCGACGCCAGGTACCTGGCCAGTTCGCCCACCACGGCTTGCGGCAGCGGCACCTCGCGCTCTTTCTGCCCCTTGCCGATCACCCGCAGCAACCAGCCCTGCATGGGTTCATCGTCCGCCGCGTCGGCCGGGTACTCAACCCACTGCAGGTCGTCGACCGTGGCCGCCACCACTTCCGACAGCCGAAGCCCGGTGGCATAGAGCAGATGCAGCCCGAAGGTCAGCCGCTGGTTGGCGGAGGTGGCCGGCAGCATCGTCAGCTGCCCTTCGATGAACTGCCACTGCGCCAGGCTAAAACTCCGCCCCGCATTGACCTTCGGCCCGGCGGTGCGCGGCACGCCGACCGCTGACCACGGGTTGCCCATCAGGTAGTTCTGGTCCACCAGGAACCCATAGAGATTCTTCAGGATCGTGACCGCATGGCGCTGCGCCGATGCCGAGAGTGGCCCCTCAAACGGCCGCCACAGTGGCGACCAGCGCTCACGCCCGCGGTCACCGCACCAGCGGCTGCGCGGCTGCGGATCGGCCAGGAAGTCGCGGTACTGGGTGCAGTCCTCGTTGCTCATCGAGGACAAGGCCTTGCCCTTGTGCGTGATCGCCCAGAGCAGGAAGCGCTCGGCTTCTTTGCGGTAGGCGCGCTGGGTGTTCGACAGTGCCTGCAGCCAGTCCAGGCTTTGCTCTACGCCGATGTCGCGCTGGCGTCGGCGGGCTTTGAGGTGCGCCTTCTGTTCGGGGGTGAGGCCGTGCTTGGAGCGCAGCCAGGCGAGGATGGCCTGGTAGTCGTTGGTCGCCCTCAGCAGGCACTGCGTCTGCGGACGCCGGTACAGCCCGTTCGTGCCGTCAAGCTCGGCCGGCACGATGAACTTTTCCAGCGGGCGGATGGCGGTGGCCGGGGCGACCACGGCGTTGAGCTCGTGCGTGTAGAGCTTGCTGCGCGGCATCGCCACATGGCGGCCAAGCTGCAGCTCGATGCTGTCTTGGTGCTCGCGAATCCACTCGACGATGCGCAGGGCCTTGCCCGCCCCCATCGCCTTGATGCCGGCGTGCCACCGCCGGCCGACACCGTTGATGCGCTCGACCAGTTGGGCGAGCGTGAAGATGTCGGCGGCTCCGAGGTGGCTGGCCAGCGTCGGGTTCAACCAGGCAGCGACCGAGTCGCCGGCCTTCGGCGACTGAGCGACCAGGCTTTCGAGCCATCGCAGCGCTTCGAGCTGGCGGGCGATCAGCCGCGCGCGTCGGCGCAGGCGCTGGGTGGCGCGGCCGTACTCAGCTTCATAAGCGGCGATCTGGTCGGCCTGGCGCTCATCTTCGATGCCACGTGCCTCAGCGAAGGCTTCGAGGCTCGGCAGCTCCAGCGACGGATCGGCGATGCGGGTGGCGTCGATGCGCACCAAACGCGCGGTGCCATACCGGTCCTGGCGCTTGGCGGCGGCGGCAAACTCGGCGCGGATCCACGCAATGGTGCTGCGCACGGTGCGCTGGTCGGTGGCTTCGCCCTCGACCCTAAAGTAGCGCTCCCAGCTTTCGCGGGGATCCAGGCCCTGGACCACCGAGCGCATGAAGGCGAAGTGGCCGACGTGCAGCTTGCGCTGGCGGGCGGCGCTGGCCGGGGTGACGTGTGCGCTGATCTGCGTGCCGACGTGTGTGCCAAGCAGAGGCGCCAAGGCACCCTGCCCTGCGTGTGCGCCTGTCTTGCGCGTCACCTCCGCACTGGCTGGCACCTTGTCGTCGCTGGCGGCTTGGTTCACTTTGTGCAGGTCGAAGGGCAAGGCCTGACCCTGGCAGGTTTCGGCGAGGAACAAGGCTTTGCTGTGAATTCGGTTCGGGTCGCAAAGCAGACGCCTGGCGTCATTTGGCGATGCCCAGGAACACGGCCAAACAACGCTCTACTTCGACCATGGAGTCGGCATCAATGCGCCCGTAGGTCGGGCCGATCTTGTCGCGCTTCACAGTCACGGCCTTGTCTGCCATGACCTGTGATCGCTTTTGCAGACCGTTCTCGCTGCTCGGTTGAAGGGTGATGCGAAACAGCGGGGCAGCAACCAAGGCGCTCGACACTGGCAGCACGGTGACGGTGGCGTGTTCATCGTACTGATCGGACTGAATGACCAGCGCGGGCCGCGGCTTGCCGAAGTCACCTTGGATGGCAATGGTCACCAGGTCGCCTCGCCTCACTCGACCCAACCTTCCACATCGGCCAATGCGTCATCCATGAGGCGCTGCAGCTCGACGTCTGGCGCGTCGGCATGCGCGGCCAACCGGGACTGGCGGCGGCATTCCTGCGCAAAGCCGGGGCCGCGGGTATCCGGCACCCAGATTTGCACGGGTCGCAAGCCTGCTGCGCGCAGTGCATCGCGGTGCTTTTGTACTCGTGCGTTCACATGCGTCATTGGGAAGCTCCGTCCTGTTACATGCAACAGTCTATCTGACCTTGTTGTTGCGTTCAATAGACCGACTTCGCTGACTAGAGAGCTCGCGTATCGAGCTCGCTGTCAATCGCCGCGGTGGTTCTCATCGCGAACTCCCAGTCTGGAGTGCGAGGTGTGCGCGCATTGCTTGCGACATCCTGCACCGGCACTCAGTGTCCAGCCACCCAGTTTTCAAGCATGAGTCCTGGGTAGGCGCGAAAGTCCGCTTCATTGTTCGTGACCAGCGTGACGCCCAAGGCCACCGCGTGGGCCGCGATGAGCTTGTCCAGCGCGTCCTTGTTTCTGTCCCGATTGCTAGCGCGGATCGGCCCGTAAGCACGGGCAGCGCGAGCCTCAAAAGCCGCCACCACGATGTCCTCGAGCAGCCCGTCCATGGCGGCTTGGTTGTGGGCTTTTGACGGGCCCGAACAGGCCACGCCGTACTCGAGCTCGGCCAGCGTGATGGCCGAGATCACGACCTCGCCGACAAAACACTGCGCAAAGCGCGCAGCGACCTCTGGCGGCTGATGCTTCATAAGGTAGATGCAGATGTTGGTGTCGAGCATGTACTTTGGCGTCATAGGGCCTCGCGCTCGCCCTCAAGGTTTTCACCTCGACCCTCGGCCATGAAATCAGGCGAGAAGCGGGCCAACTTGGCAAGCACGTCTCCCATGCGTCGCTGCGCCGGGCGAATGCGCAACTCGTCGCCATCACGTTCGATGACCAGGTCGATGTCCCAGCTGGCGTAGGCAAGCTCAGATGGGATGCGCACGGCCTGGGAGTTGCCGTTCTTGAACAATTTGGTCTTGGCCATGGCGATCTCCCTAAGCCTGATATCGGATGTACAAGTACATCCTACTTCGCAAAGCAGCCCGTGTAAACACATGGATGTACATAGATGGCATGAACTCTGCGATGCCAACCACCCCTGAGCGCGGGCGCAACCACGGTTAGTTCGACGTTCGCTTGACGCGGCGCCCAACGCAAAACCCTTCAAATCAGGCACTTACCTGAGTGTCTCTCAGAACAGCCTGATTTATGGCTCATTTATTCGCATCATGATAAGGATACTTATCATGTAGCGATCGCTGCCAAGAGCACGACCAGCGTACGCCCCTTCCCTAGCGAGATTCTTCGGTCCAGTCCTCTATCGAGAGGCCTGAAAGCTGCCCGAAGGCGCGGTCGTTCGTTACCAAGACGGCGTCGATGCTCAGTGCGTGTGTGCCGATCAGGAGGTCCATTGGCGCGAGCACCCTGCCCTCACGTTGGGTGGCGGCTCGGGCTGGTCCGTAGATCTCTGAAGTGGCCGTGTCCCAGGGCAAGACATCGACCCGTCGGAGGAACTCCCGAACCGCAGCGTGGAGCGCGGTGGCGTCGGGCCGCTTGGCCAGACCGAACAGCAACTCGCCTTGAGTGATGGCCGAGATGCACAAGGAAGTGATCGGCTCCGCGACCACTCTTCGCGCAACGACAGGGTGTTTCTTGATCAGATGGCTGACGGTGTTGGTGTCGAGCATGTAGCGCGTCACTGGAGTCACCCGTGCCACCCCTCCAACGGATCCCGGTCATGGCTACCTTGGGCACGCTCCGCTTCGCTCAGGAAGTCCGTGGGAATGTCGGCAGCCTGCAATGCCGTGAAGAACCCGTCCCACGTGGTGGGCTTGCGCGACAGGATGACGTCGCCCGTCTTGGGATCCTGGCGAATAAAGACTTCCTTGGTGTCGAACCGAAAGGCCGCAGGCAGTCGCACGGCCTGGCTGCGACCGTTGGTGAAGAGTTTGGCGGTCTGGGTCATTTGGAGCTCCGATGGCATATATTAGAGTCTATTCCTTGAGTCGGGATAGATCAAGGTCTATGCAGAAGCCGAGAACGGGCCGCGACGAGCCCCAAGTAGGCCGAGTCGTTGCTCAGCGCGGTCGAGCTCAGGAGAGGTTCATCGCCCGAGGCCTGCGCTCCAGTGAAGTTGCCCGGCGGAAGGGCTCACACCACCACGCCCAAACCGTTCACGACGAGCTACAGCTGCGCTTAGGCGCGCGACGGAAGCTCGTACTTGGGTAGACCGTTCGGTGAGGCGATCGGCTGGACCATTGGGCCAGCGTTCGTGCAATGGCGCCTGACGCAGGACCGAACTCGCTTGCCCCGTCTTGCAGCTATGGCAGTAGCGGCGGTAGTGCCTGGCAACCAGGTTGCCAGAAACGCCGAAACTACGCCTTCAGCGCTGCAGCGATCGCTTTCAGCACGGCTGGGTGCTGGTCTTCTTTGATGAAGGCGGCATCGATCTGAACGGTGAAACGCCCTGCCCCATCCTTCGACCAATGTCCCACCGGCTTCCCGTCGATCTCCAGTGGTTGCTTCTTCGGCTCAGCGCCCTCGGTGGAGGCGCCAATGAGGGCGCCGACGACAGCCGTCGCTGCTTTCGGGCGCTCCTGCGCACGAAGCTTCTCTGCCCTGCGCAGCACACCTTTCCGGTCCGTTTCGAGCGCCGAGGCGATGCTCTTCGCGTGGCGGTGCTGGATCTCCAACGGCGATCTGAAACAATCAACGACCGGCGCCGGAAGGTCTGCCACCAGAAGGACGTTTGCGACCCAGGTGTGCGAGACGCCAAGCGCCTCAGCCAGCCGGCGATTGGACGGATAGAGCTTCTCGTCGAGTGCGCGGCGATACATCGTGCCCTGCTCAAACGGCGACAGGTCTGCACGCTCTCGGTTTTCGCGATCCATCGCCGAGAACAGCTCGTGATCGGACACGGCACTGGTGTCGATCGTCGCCAGCACTTGGATTCCCAGTTCGCTACACGCGCGGTGACGGCGATGCCCAAAGACGATCTCGTATCGGCCAGGTTGGTCAATCAGCACACGAACCGAGATCGGCTGGACGTTACCGCCGGCGAGCTCGATGTCTTGCTTCAGCCTGGCGAACTCCGCAGTGCTGAATGAGTCTGGGTGGCGGTTTGCCCATCGACTGGGCACGACCGCTTGGGGATCGAGCTTACGTGTCGGTGTTGAGCCTTCGTGCTCCTTGAGACGATCTCGAAGCTTCCCAAGCTCCCCCTCGACGGCCAACATCTGCCCGCGAAACTGCAGCATCTGGCCTGGCCCGGTCCTGGGGGCGCCGCCAGTCGGCACGGGCGGAAACTTTGGCGGCGGTTGCTGCGCGATGCCGGCGGTCTTGCCCTCTGTGGGTGTGGGTTCCGAGGCGGTTGCTGAGATCTCCGGAGCAGCAGGCGAATCCTCGGGCAGCTGCAAGTTCTCCGTCATTGCGAGGAGCTTCGACTTGGTACTCATATCAGCGCCCTTCTTGTGTAGCAACCTGGTTGCCATTCGAGATCAAAACTGCCGCGGCGGCCCCGTTCGGGGCTAGGTGCTGGCGTGGCAACCAGGTTGCCACGGCGCTGCAACTCGCCGACCGCCGACCGAATTGGCAACCTGGTTGCCAGCTTCCGTAGGGCCTCATGCTGCAGCCTTTCGCGCTCGCCAGGCTTCGACGACAGACTCCTCGACGAGGTCAACGAATCGGTCGTATGTGTCGATGGCTCGCTTGTAGGTCTTGGCCGATCCGTCGTACTTCTGAACGTCGTACACGGTGGCGAATTCAGCCGACTTGTTGCTGGTGACCGATGTCTTAGGAATCTCTACGGGCAAGACAAACTCACCGTAGGTCGCTTGAATCCATTGACGAACCGCTGGCGACGCTGCGTCGGCCTGGTCCACACGGCTGAGCAGCACATGCAGGAAGTCAAAGACCTTCTGCGCGCCCTCAGGCTCTTGCTGATCAAGATTGGTTCCGAGGTCAGCGAGCAAGGACCAAAATTGCGCCGAGCTAGCGAAGTCCAAGCCGGAAGGCGGCACGGGGACGATGACGCCATCGGC
>JBBRPV010000065.1:0-23593 GCA_038227445.1 Burkholderiales bacterium
ACGGTCTTGATGGGCATCCTCGATCTCGATAGCAATGGCGCCATCGGCAGGATCGCCGCCGGCGATCACGCTCAGCGATGGCCTCGCCGTCCATCATCAAACTCGATCAGCGGTCCATCGAATTGGGTGATCGCACTCACGGACGATCCCGTTTGCCAGCAACGACGCGATCTCGCGCCGACGTTGTTCCGACGTCATCCGGTCGGGGGGAAGTTGGTTGATTTCATGCATCGGTATCGGTCCTGTTCGTCAAACTCGCTTGAATAGCGAAATTTTCCGGACGAACCTACACCGGCACCATGAGGGAGTTTCGAGCGCCTACGTGCTGGCGCTGGCTCCTGCGAAACAGCGGCCGAGTCAGGCGGTCAAGTGATGAGCCAGGACGGACTTCATGAGCTGGTTGCCAGTGGGCGTTGCGGCCAGCAGATCCCTGATTCGAGTCTTGATCTGCTGGGCATCCACGCCGGCGGTAGATGCCGCCTTCATCACGGCCGCATAGGCGTTGAGCACATCCGAGCCGGTGATGTCGTAGCCGTGCCCGAGCGAAATCCAGCGCAGTGAAGCGAGACCGGCCGCGACTGCGAAGTCCGGCTGGTTCTCGGCAAAGTCTCTGGCGGCGCGGGCCAGGGTGCGTGGGTCGGTTGGGCTGGCGGTCGCCAACTCGATGGCGACGTTGAACAGACCGGCATCTTTCGCGGCCGCAAACCACTTGCCCTCAGCGCCGGGCATGCTCGCAACCAGGTCGCGCAAGATCTGCTCCGGCGGCGCGCTCGGGTACTTCTTGGCGATGGCTCGAAATGTGGCGAGGTGGGTCGTGCCCTGGTTGGCGTCGATCGCGTAGCGCCGGTACGCTTCTTCGGCCATGCCCGATGACAGCAGGATGGCTTCGCATGCTTCGGCGATCTGCCAGCCGGGGTCATTCAGTCCGCACGATTGCTCGGCGTAGCGCACCGCCTCCGCCTTCTTTCCCATCGCCGCCAGTGCTTTGACGCCCCACTGGCGATCGTGCCACCACTTGAATGGCGCCCGCTCCAGCAGCGCAAGCAGTTGATCGTGGCGGCCAGCGGTATACAGCGAGGCGAGGCATGCGCTCGTCCCCTTGAAAAACCCATGACCGGTGGATCGGGGGCTCCAGACGTGTTCGACCAGAGGCAGGAATTCATCGACCCACACAGCAGCCAGCTCCGGCGTAACGCACAACTCGCCCCAGTGCTCGCCGAGGGATTCGATGTAGGGGATCTCATCGTCCTGCAGGGCCTGCCAAAGTCGTTCCAGCCAACGCTGTCGAACGCGCTGCTCGACGTCAGCCTTGGCGATGATGAGCACCAAGGTGTCGATGGCCCGGTTCACTGCGGTCCCAATGGCTCCGGAAGAGCTGTCGACCTGCTCCAGCGCCGGTGACAGCTTTTCCAGCAGGGACACGGCGCCTTCAGCCGCGACGATGGGTTCCTTGCGCGCCACCGCCTTGATCTCAGCAAGGGCTTCCTTGATGCGCTGGATCGGCGTGTCGGATCGCCAACCGAACGCGTGGCGGCGGAAGCGGGACGTGAACTGCCACTTGTGCGCGGTCATGATCGATCGGCCCTGCGCTACCGAACGGGGTACTGGCCGTTGCGGATGAAACGATCGAAAGTGTCCTCGTCGGGCTCGCCGTCGTCATGCTGTGGTCGCTGCCATTCAGCGTCTGGCATCAACAGCAGGGTCAACGAGTAGTCGTACTGGCCAGCAACCCGGGTGATTTCCGACAGCGGCATGGACGCTGGCTCGCGCGGGAACCAGGTCTGTGCCCGCGTTGACTGGCTCTGCGCACCAGCATCCAAGAGGTTGTTGCTGTGCGCCAAAGCGTCCTGCGGCAGTTCGATGGTGTTCTTGCGCGTTGCGAAGTAGGCGCCGGACTTGAACGCGGCCTGGTTCGACTTCGACCACAGGAGGTGGTCGTCGCGACTGGCCACGAGGACGGCGCGCTTCTCGGCGATCTCAGTCCAGCGAAGTGCGGCGGCGGTCAGCGACACGCCGTAACGTTCGGCGCAGTGACCGAGCAGGTCGAAGCTGACAGGTTGGCCATCGACTTGCCTTCTGAAATCGTCCAGTGGCATGAGCAAGGTCGATGCAAATTTGTCGGCCTCGGTTTCGATGTCGCGTTCGTTGCCGTCACCCGTCTCGATGTCATCGTCACCGCACTCGAACCGATCCTGGTCGTGGCGGTGCAGCATGTAGTGACCGAACTCGTGCGCGATCGTGAAATGCTTGCGCCCCTCGGACCGGACGGCCTTGTTGTAGACGATCAACCACTTCGTGCGCGCACTGTTGGCCGCAAGCATCCCCTCCAACCCATCCAACTCTTCGCCCTGGACCTTGTCCACCGGCGAGTCGGCAAAGCACTGCTGGCAATACTCCATCGCGACCTCGCCGACCTTGACCGGGAAGCGGTTCGCACCCAGGACCATGTTGAGCATGGACGAGATGCGGTTGGCCTCCGCCATCGGTTGCTTGCGCTCGGTCACTCGTCGTCATCCCAGGCGTCGAGGATCTTGCGCAACCGCTTCTTGGTGTCGTCCGGCATGCCCTTGTACTTACGGAAGAAGGCCTCATCGATGACCTCTTCGCCAGGGGATGCCGTCGATTCGGTGAGCAGGAACTCGGTCGTGACTTCGAGCACCGTCGCGATCTTGCCGATCTTGTCGGCCGACGGTTTCGGGTCGTCCTTGTTTTCCAGCTCCCAGATGTAGCTCTTGCTGGATTCGGTCAGCTCTGCCAGTTGTTCAAGGCTGAGCTTCTTTTGCTTCCGCAGTGCGCGGATCTTGTCGCCCAGGGGTGATGGCACCGATTTCTCCTACTTGGTCTGCTCCAAGCCGAAAATAATACCACCAGACCGAACGAATTCGTACCTGCATTACAAACGCGTATCCGACCAGAAACATTTCCAATGTGTTCGGCGCACCGAACAACATCGGTCTGCAACCCCCCAAAAAAAGTAGAAGGGGCGGTTCGGGCTCGCGCCAACCCTAGCAACACCTTGCAACGGGGGAATATCAATGAACGATGCTGAAAACTTGTCGAAGATACTCGGCCACCTGCTGCCGGCGGTCTTCCCTGAATTTCATGTTGGGGGAGTTCAGTCTGGCGATGCAGGATCTGCCCAACCAGCACAAAAATCAGGAGCAGCGCGCTGTCATGGCGGCAGTCATGGCCGCCCTGGACGTGGGCGCGCGACGGAAGATCGAGGAAGTGGCTGAGCGCATCGTGTTGCTCTCCGACGGCGCCGGGCAGGATGTCATCGAAGGCATCAGTCAGGACATCGTCGGCGACGATGCCAAGGCCGCGTTTGCAGCCATCCCGAACCAGTACGAACGAGCGCTGTGGCTGTACCTCGTCGGCGCTGTTCTGCCAGCAAGCCAAGGCCATTCCTCGACGGTCGTCCTACTTCGATGCGTCGTTCAGCTCATAGCTGGTGCTGCGGCCACCGGCATCCGATTTCCGCAGGACGCCACGCGCCAGCAGATCCGTGATGTCGCGCAGGGCCGTGTCGGGCGAACACTTGGTGATCGCGGCCCACTTGCTGCTCGTGAGCTTGCCATCGAAACCATCGAGTAGCCGGTTCACCAACTTCACCTGCCGCTCGTTCAGAGGGGCGCTGTTGGGTGAAGAGCCGGGCGCGGCCCAACGCTGCCAGAAGCGCGTCTTGACCAGCACGGCGTCGAGCGTGTGCTGTGCTTGGTCGACGGCGCGGTGCAGCGTGGAGAGGAACCATGCGAGCCACTCGGTGACATCCATCGATTGCTTCTGGGTGCGCTCCAGGATGTCGTAATAGGCCTTGCGCTCGCGCTGGATCTGCGCCGACAGGCTGCAGAAGCGCTGTGGGCTGTCATCGGCACGGGCCAGGAACAGGTCGCCGACGGCGCGGGCGATCCGGCCGTTGCCATCGTCGAACGGGTGCAGCGTGACGAACCACAGGTGCGCGAGGCCCGCCTTGATCAGCGGTGGCTCGTTCGACGCGCTGTTGGCCCAGGCCAGAAAACGGGCGGTCTCGGACTCAAGCTGAGCGGCCGGCGGCGCTTCGAAATGCACGCGCTGGCGACCTGGATTCCCAATCGGGCCCGACACCACCTGCATCGGACCGGTGGCATCGTTGCGCCAGTCGCCCACGTTGATCCGGACCAGGCCTGAGTAGCCCGTGGGAAACAGGGCGGCGTGCCACCCGAACAAGCGATCCCGGGTGAGCAGGCCGTTGCAGTTGGCGGTGGCGTCGAGCACCATCTCGACCACGCCTTCGACGTTGCGTTCCACCGGGGCCAGGGCGCCGATGTCGACGCCGAGTCGGCGCGCGATGGAGGAGCGCACAGACTCGACATTGAGTTGCTCGCCCTCGATCTCGCTGGTCTTGATGACGTCCTCGGTCAACACAGACAGGCTGGCCTGGTCTCGTAGAGCCATGCCGACATCGGTGAGTCGCCCCGTCAACAAGCCCTGAGCGCGGCTGACGTCGGCCAGTGGCTGGGCCAGGGCAGCCAGGTCAAAGCGCCAGGTTGGCCAGTCGCTGGCCTGCCAGATGTGGGTGTAATCGCCGCCGTTCATGCGGAGATTATGCGGCGCATTCTCCGCATGCACAAGTTATTCGCCGCAAACTGTGCGTCGATTGAAGGCGCCATTCACCGCATAGTTGAGGTCGTAGGGTGCCAGGCTCGCCCTCCGACGGGATTGGATCGGGTGCGATTCTGGGCGTCACTTGGCCAAGCTGTTGTGGCCGTCGGGCACCGCGGCATCGCAGTCAATGTCAGTGAGCGTGATCTCGCCGCCATCCAGTTCGCCGCCGGCGAAGAGCTACGCTTCTCGCTTACGTGCAGACGCGCATCGGCTGACCGGTTCGACTTCGACCGCGCTTTAGAAGGTGTCCGTAGCAAATTGCGTGAGGTTTTGGCCGCCGCGCATTTGGGCCGGTGTCTCGCGTCAATTCGAGCCAATTGAGGTGACGGCGACTTGTTGCTTGCCGTGATCCCAGCTTGGCCCGGCGTGGCGCAACGCAAAGTTGTGCTCACCCTTCCAGCTGCCGCGCAGAGCCTCCTTGACCCGGAAAGTGGATCAACCCTTGGCGGCGCATGTGCTCGAACGTTGCCGGCGCCAAACCCATCGCGCGCGCGACGCTCTCGAGTTCGACGATGTTGCGTTGACCGTCTATGGTGGACAACAACGCCCGCTCGACCCGATCAAGCCTGGTGTCGCGCACGTCCAACCACTCACGCCCAACTGCAGTTCGCATCGGAGTGGGCAGACTGTTCATTCAAGCCTCCTCGAGTAAAACCTCAAGCGTGCGCGCAGTATGTGACACAACTGTGAACGCCGCAACGGTACCTGCACCGGCCTGCTGCAGCTCGAGTTCGCTTCGCGATGCGAGTTGGGAATGACGCCGACTCGGGGGCCTGTGGACGAATACGGCGCGCTCCAGAACCGCGCCCAAAGTGGAGCCAATCTGGCGCCGTCTTTCGAGCTGTTTCGAGTTAAAGAAAACCGCTGAATTTGGTGGTCTGGCAAGGCGCAAACCACAGCCGCAGCTCGGGCTGCGGCGCGCATTGCAACGACGGTCATGCCGCTGGGATCATCGCTGCCGCGACGCGCTGTTGATATCGCCAACACCCGCTCAGTGCCCGACGATCAACTGCAGGCTCACCCACAACGCCTGTTCGTAGGCCTCATCGGCCGGCAGCGGCGCTGCGGCTGATGTGGCCAACGCAGTGCCGCCTGCATCAGAACCCGCCCAGGCTTTCCAGCGAGATACCGGCAGCATGGCCGCTTGCCCGCCGACCCCCGGCAAGACGATGCCCGCGAGGCGACCGGCGGCGTCGAAGGCCGGGCCGCCGTGCGGTCCGCTGGGAACGTCAATGCCGAGGCGGCGCGACCCTAAGGCACTTTGCGCGCCGCCAAAAAAGCCCTGGTGCAACCACGGCCAGCCGGCGTCGGCGCCGTCCGATGCTGTGTACTCGACGACGAAGCCCGGGCTGCCCGCAAACGGGTCCCGCGGCGCCAGAGTCACCGTACCAAGCCTCTGCAACGGCGCTGCGAGTAAGAGCACGGCCACACCGATTTCGGGCGGTGGCTGACTGGAAGGGTCGAGCCGCGCCGGCGTCGTGACACCAAGACCGTTGCGAACCCAGAGTGGGCTTGCGCTGTCGGTGGGCAGACTGGCAAGCGGCACCAATGCTCGCCGCCCCTGGTCGACCAACACGCCGCTGGCGACCACCCGCGCCGCTTTCGGCACTGCAGCTTGACCTTGTTCCGCTGCGCCGTAGGGCGCCATGCGGTGCGGTGCGTTGAGCAATTCTTCGTGTGCGATTGGCCATGACCGCCTGAACTCGTGCCCCACCTTCTTGAGCACTGCATCTGAAGGCGCGCGCGCCAGTGCGTCGTCGAGCACCCGCTGCGCAAACGCGCCCTGCCCTCCGACGCGAAGCAACCACGCGTAGAGCGCACTGGCTGGCGCCGAGTCGAGATGGGCGCCCGCCGTGTGGGCACAAAACGCCAGCGCGCGCCGGTACTCGCCGGCTTGCAGATACGCACGAACCAAACCCATCTCGGTGTCGGCCGCGTGCAGCAGCATCGCGGCCCGGTCGAAACCCGCCACGGCCTGCGTAGGGTTGCCGCTCGCCAGCGCGGCTTCGGCAGCGACCAAGAGCGTTGAGCGTTCGAGCATCGCCCGGTCATCGGCGAACCGAGGGTCCGTCACGTCCGCGGCAGAACGCAGCGGCGTGGCGGCATGCTCCGGCTCTTGGTCTGGCTCATGGTCTTGCTCGTGCGCGGCGCAGCACGAAGCCCACAGCGCCAAAGCGCAGGCCGCGGCGCGCGTCAGCCTCACGGCAGCCGGGTGATGCGCGGCACCTTGAACACCGGCAGCGTCTGGTCGTAAGGCGCGCTGGGCGCCTTGTATCCACCGGCCAGGTACGCAACCAGCGCGTCGATGTCTTGTGCGCCACCGAGCGGGTTGAGGCCGCCCGTCAACACACTGAAGCCGTCACCACCGGTCGCAAGAAAGTTGTTCACGGTAACGCGGTAGCTGCGGGTCGGGTTCAAAACAACTCCGGCGCTGACGATGGGCTCGGGCGCGCCGGTGGCCACCGGCGGCACCACTGTCACGTCGGTCGGCGTCAGCACGACATCGGTCACTCTGGAGCATGCCGGGGCGGCGGCGCTGTAGGAATATTGCAAGCCGTTTGAGATCTGCAGAATGCGCTGGGTGGTCTGACCCAAACAGCCGACGAATTGCTGCTCGAGCAGGTTCTTGATCTGCTGCGCCGTGAGCGTCATGGTGACCAGGCTGTTGCCGAAAGGCTGCGCTGTGAAAGCGTCGCCAAACGTCAGGTTGTATGGGTAGACCGCCGCCGCCGGGGCGAAACCCGGGCTGCGCACACCACCTGGGTTCATGAACGCCACCACCGCACCACCCAGTGCTGCCGGCTGCGTCGCCTGTAGCTGGGCGTCGGCGATCAGGCTGCCAGCAGGCATTTCACCGGCCGTGTTGGCGAGGTTCGGCAATGCCGCCGTGATGCTGCCGATGACCTGCGCCGCCAGCGGCGAGACCAGCGCGTTGTAGCCCGCGACAATGTTGCGCACGCTCGGGTCTGCCGCGATTGCACTGACGATGTTGGCGTCGGTGCGGTCGACCAGGCGATTGGTCGCGCTCACACTGGTCACGTTGCGTGTGACGGGGTCAATGCTCAGATCAATCTCAGTCAACACCCTGCCGAAAGCGCTGGCGCTGGTCACCGGCACCAGTCGCCCGATCTTGTTGGCCAGACCCGTGGCGCGCGATGTGCTCGTGACCACACCGCCGATGTTGCGCACGTCCACCGTGTTGGCAGAGCAGTTGTAGGCCGCGTGCGTGTGGCCACTGATGACCAGGTCGACAGCGTTGTCGAGCCGTTTGACGATGGCCCCAATGTCGGAATCCGTGCCGTTGGAATTCTTTAGATCACCGTCGCAGCCGTTGATGTCGCCGACGTTCGGGCTGGCCTGAAAGCCGCCCTGGTGCACCAACACCACGATCGATTCGATGCCCTGAGCGCGCAGCTTCGGCACCAGTGCATTCACGGTGTCTGCCTCGTCGCGAAAGTCGAGGCCGGCCACACCGGTGGGCGTGACGACACGCGGTGTGTCTTTCAGCGTCATGCCGATGAACGCGACCTTCACGCCGTTGAAGCTCTTGATTCCATAGGCTGGCAGCAGCGTGCGACCGGTGGCGGTCTCGAAGACGTTGGCCGACAGCCACTTGAACTTCGCACCGTCGAAGGTGCCCGGCGCGCCTGAGCCGAGACCCTTGCAGCTGTTCGGGTCGGGCAAGCCGTTCGTCAACTTGCACCCACCGTTTTGCAAGCGACGCAACTCGGCCGAGCCTTTGTCGAATTCGTGGTTGCCAACGGCGTTGAATTCCACCCCGATTTTGTTCAGCACTTCGATTGCCGGTTCATCGAAGAACAGGGCCGATATCAATGGCGATGCGCCAATGAAGTCGCCCGCTCCTACAACCACGTTGAGCGGGTTCTGCGCCTTCATACGCGCCACGTAGGCCGCCATGAAATCAGCGCCACCAACGGCAGGGCGCTGCGCTGCTGCAATGGTGGTGTTGACACCGAAACTGCCCGGGGTCTGAAGGTTGCCGTGGAAGTCGTTGAAACCAATCAGCTTGACGGTGATGGGGGCGGTCGTCTGGGCTTGAGCACTGCCGAGAGCGAGCGCTGCCAGCACGGCTGCGAGTGCGATGGGGCGAACTGTCATGGGTGTTCTCCGGAGTGAATTCGAATCAACCGCGGCGCCGACGCGCCACGCTGGCCATCAGGCCAAGGCCTGCGAAGAGCAACGCAACGCTGCCGGGTTCCGGCACGGCCGCGACGATCAGGCGCAAGCCGCCGAGCGTTGAATTGAGCGGCGCGCCATCGAACGTGACCGACTGCTGCAGCAAACCGCCGATGCGGTAGCTGCCAGCGGCGAGCGTGAACGCGCCACTGCTGAAGCGCGGGTCGAGCAACGCAGCTCCAACGTCGACTCCGGCGTCCACGGGATCTTCATAGGTGCCCGCCGCAACGGCCGAGGTAACGCCAAAATCGTTGCCGAAGTTCGTGAGCTTGAAGGTGTCGCCAGCGAAGCTCGCGTCGACCACCGTGAGCGTGCCCACCGAGCCTGCCGCGACCTCGAACACGAAGCTCAGTGGCGTGCCGTGCAGCGGCGTGCTGGTGTCGTTGTTGTCGATCCACTCAACGCCGCCGCCCAGCGACTCCAGGTCGCTGACCTTGAACGCGTTCCATTGCCCGTCGGCATCGAGCTGCACGTTGATCGCGTGGGCCGGCAGGGCCAGGGTCGCGACCAGCGCACCAAAAAACAGACTCTTCGGGTTGACCATGCATCTCTCCTTGCGGGGTGGGTTGGGGTGGGGTGGGGTGGGTTGGATTGGGCCGCCGCGCCTCATGCGCAGCACCAATGCAACTGGTGAGCGACTATGTGCGGCGTGAGTGACGGTGCCGTGTCGTTACCGTGGCGACAACGCAGCCATTCGGTACCCTCACCTGCTGAACCGACCATGTATTCAAGTAGGCGCAGTGCAAACGGCCTATCCAGCGAGTTGCGGGCCATCGACGCATGACACGGGCGCGCCCTAAGCTCAAAGCCGCCTGGAGCGTGTCGTTCCCTGCGACGCCCTTTTGCTTCTCGCTGAGCCACCCAGACTCCACAGGAAACTGGAGCGGCCGAAACTTGGTGACTTCCGGCAGCGGCACCGGTGAACTGCAACTGATATCGCCAGTGAACCTAGCGCCTGGCAGCTACGTGTTCGAGCAGTGGGCTGATCAAGCCGGTCGGCGTCGCAACGCGGCGGCACCCAGGCCCGCGAGCCCCATCCATAAAGCGGGCGCCTCGGGCACCGGGCTGATCTGCACGTTGTCAATGGCCAAGGTCGAGGTCGCGCTGAAGTCGCCGACATCGACAACGCCGAAGCCGATTTGGTGCAAACCCGAACCAGCGAAGGTGTGGCTGTAGGTCGCCACGCCGGTCTCGAACGCGTTGCCAAGAAATGCCGTCGCTTGCGTCGCTTGTGAGTCGTCGGCGAGCCTGAAGAGTTGCCCGTCGACCACGAAGAACGAGTAGTCGTTCAGCGTGTCGTTGGTGCCGAAGTTCCACTGGAAGGTCAGCACGTCACCGGCACTGGCGCCCACCGTGCGCGACGCTGCCGAGCCCTCGTAGGCGTCGATGCCGTTGGCGTGGTCGGGGTCGAGCGCGCCGAGCGACAAACCCACGGCAGCTTCAACGCCACCCGGCGCGCCCACACCCGCCGCGCCGCTGCCGGAGCGGTTGAGCGCGCCGATTGCCAACGGAAAATCATCTTGGAACGCCGCCGACGCGGTTGTGAGCCAGAGCTGTAGCGCACCGTCTGGCGCGCCACCTTGTGTGCTGGCGTCCCCGAGCACGGTCCAACCCGACAGGCCCTCCTCGAAGCCGCCGTTGGTGATCTGTTGTGCCTTGGCGCCGACACAACTGGCGGCGATGGCGGCACCGACCAACAGCGGGTGCAAGGCTCTGTTCATGCTGAGCTTGTTCATGGAATGTCCCCTCGATAAGAGCGACTAAATGCGGTCACTGCAAGCCAAGATCGCGGCTCACGTCGATCAACGTCGGCGCCACAGAGCGCAGCGTGACGAGCACGCGTGGCACTGCCGGCCCGCTCGCGCCGTCGATGTCGATCTGCACCAAGGTGTTCGCGCCCGACGCCGCCAGGCGCACGAAGCCACCCGACCATGCGCTGCCGGCTGGCACACCAATCGATGCCAGCAAGGCGCTCAAATCGATGCGGTCTGTGCCTGGCAAAAAGTCGGTGATCACGTCTGCGCCGTCGCGCATCGAGGTGTAGACGAAGACATCACTGCCGGCGCCGCCGGTCAACGTGTCGGCGCCTTCGCCACCGTTGATCACATCGTCGCCGGGTGTACCGACGAGTGTGTCGCGCCCGGCCGTGCCGTTGATGAATTTGACGATGTTCAGGCCAATCAGCACCGGGTCGTGGTCAGACGAGCGGTACGGTGTCGCGCTGAAATAGTCTGGGCCGCAGGCCGCACAGGCCGGTTGTTTGAACTCGGTGTTGTAGTCGATCACCGAAGGTTCGTCAGCGTTGATGTGCCACTCGATGGCGTTGCTCGTCTTGACAGACAGCGTGGGCGTGGCCAGCGCGTGGTCGAGCCGGCCCGCCGCACCGTCGAAAACATAGGAATAACCAAAGGCACTGAAACGGTCGATTTGATCGACGAGGCCGGCCGATGCGAGCTCAAACACTGGGTCTTCTTTCGCGTAGGCGTTCAGGTCGCCGATCAACAGCACGTCGTCGCTGCCGGCCGCGGCCTGAACGGTGCCGATGAAAGTGCGCAGCGCCTGGGCCTGCTTCACGCGGCGGTCGTTGAAGCAGCCTTGCAAGTCGGCCTGATCGGCATCTGCGCCAACCGCGCCGTCGCAGCCCTTCGACTTGAAGTGGTTCACGATCACGCTGAAGCGTTCGCCGTTCGGCGCTTCGAAGGTTTGCGCCAGTGGCGGGCGGTTGTGGATGGCGCTGATGTCGCTCACCGCCGCAGCGGCGAGTAAGAGCTTCGAAGGCCGGTAGATCATCGCGACCTTGATCGCGTCGGTGCCGGTGCCGTTGGCCGGGTCGTTGATGCGCGCATAGGTGCCGGCACCCAGCTTTGCATTCAGACCGTCGACGAGGTTTTGCACCGCGACTGCGCCGTTGTTCTGCATTTCCATCAGGCCCACCACGTCGGCGCCGAGCGCGGCTATGGACTCGATGAGCTTGACGCGCTGGCGACCAAACTCGGCCGCGTTGTCCGCCCCACGGCAGTTGGCCGCTGACGTGCTGGCGCCCAATGTGCAGCCCTGCCCGCTCTGGCCGGCAGCGGTGTTGCCGTCGGTGAAGGTGGTGAAGAAGTTCAGCACGTTGGCACTGGCGACCTTGACGTTGCCACCAACCACGCCGGGAACGGCGCTGCGCGGGTTGGCGCGAACGAAGGTGAGCGCGCTGGTCGGGTGGATCTTGTAGTCGCCGGCGCCGCTGCTGCTGCTTGTTGCGAGCCCGTAGTCAATCACGCCGGTCACTGCCGCCACCGTGTCACCGGCACGCAGGGTGCTGTCGGCGGCAAAGTACGGTGTTGGGTTCGGGTTCTGTACCGAGGTGCCATCGTCGAGCACGATGCGGGCGCGTTCGTTGGCTTTGTCCATGGCCAGGGCATCAGCGCCAGGGCGGTATCGGTTGGTCGGTGTTTCCATGCGGCCGTTGGCCGACAGGGTGACTTGACCGTAGCGCCCCTGGAAGTAGTTTTGCGACACCGTCAGTGGCCCACGCAGCGTGACCAGCATGCCTTCGAAACGCTCAAGTTCATCGGCCGTGGTTTCGGGAAGCACCACTTCAACTGGCGTGATCGCGTAGCCGCTGCCCAGCACACTCAAGCCACTGACGCCGGTGAGCTCGGTCACGGAATGGGACAGCGTGTCGCCATTGCCCGCCGCGCCGGTGTTGAAGTCGACCACGCCAGCGTTCAAGCGAACCAGTTGCCCGGCACTCACGGTTGGCGCGATGCCGGTGAACACAAAAATACCGTCTGACGTGGCGGGGTCGCCGTCGCCAACGGCGTCTTGCATGAAGAATCCATTGTTCGTGACCTTCGTGACCACACCGCTCGTGACCACCGCCTGCCCGGCAAGTGGGCTGGTGTTGCCGCTGCCCTGAATGGCGTAGACCGGTGTCACGTCACTGATCTTGACGTTGAAGGTGCAGAGCGCGGTCTGCGCTTCGTTGTTGCCCCACTGAAGCTGCAGCGCGTAACTTGCCGCCGCCGCAAAAGCCGAAACCTCGATGGCCTGGCTCGCGCTGCCGCCATCGGCGCTGGCTGCTGCAAAAGCGCCAAGGCTGAAGCCGGGTGGCAGGCTGCCGATCACGCTCAGGCTGTTGACGATGCTGTCTGCGTCAACGGCGCTCACGCTCAGACTGCCCGCTGCGCCGGCGGCAAGCGTGGCCGCTGCGCAGGTGGGCACGATCGGCAACACACTGCTGACGCCGCAGGGGTTCAACGATGAAACCGTGTTGCGCGGCAGCGGCGTTGCGGCCACGAAATCGCTTGCGTTGTTGTCGGTGTCGGAGCAGCCCAAGCCGGCGCGTTGCGCCGAGGTGGCGCTCACCGTGGCGGGTGCAGCTGCCACCTCGAAACCATTGGCGCTCGTGCCCCAGCCGACCAGGTCAACCAGCGCGCCGCCCGAGGGGTTGGTGCCGGCGAGTGCGGTCGTGCTCGACACCAGCGCCACTTTGCCGCCCGTGCTCGCCAAGGCAGTGGTGCCCGAAGCATCGGGCGTCGGCAGGTTGCTCGTGCCACCGGCTCCAACAGCTTGCTGCACGAGGTAGTACTGACCCGGCTGCAGCAGCCCGTTCGTCAACGCCGTGACCTGCCACGAACTGCCTGCCGCCGAGGCGTATTGCACCGACCAGCCGTTCAGGCTCACAGGCGCGGCGCCGGCATTGAATATCTCGACAAAGTCGTTGCGAAGCGTTGCACCGGCGTTGCCACCGCCGCCATAAACCTGGCTGACCACCACACCTGAGGTGGAAGCCTGCGCGGTGCAGGTCAACAAGGCCGACAAGGACAACAACAAGGTGGCGAATTGACGAAGCTTTTTCATGGCGGACGTGGTCAGCATCAAAGAGCCTAGCCTGACGAGGCGGTGTGTCGCGCTCGTGTCATGCACGGCAGCAGGCATGAGCCATACCGCTCAGCGGCCTTCAGCGCGGCACAGCCGCCGGCGGCAGACCATGGGCGAGGCGCAGCGCATCAAGCTCGCTGCGCAAGGCCTCGGCACGGTCTTCGAGCTGCACCTGCTTGAGCCCGAAGAACGGGTCGACGAGACTGCTTGAGCCGTCGGGGTTCCTGCCGCGGTGCTCGTCGACCAACGTGAGCCCGATCGTGTAGAGCTGTCGGTTCTTGGCCTCGGCGTCGGCAAGCGACCGGGTGCTGCTTTCGAGCAAACGCGCGACTGCGCTCAGCGCTTGTACGCGTTCGGCGAGCAGGCGCTGCGCTTGCTGCAGCTGCTGCGCTTGCTCGTCGCTGCGGGTTTGCAGCAGCTGTTGCTGGGTGGTGCTTGTCTTGCGCAGCGTTTCCAGCTCAGTGCGCAGCGTGTCCAACTCGACACGCGCTTGCGCAAGCTCGTTGCGGCTGCGGTTTGCCATGGACTGTGCGGCGCCGAGCTGAGCACCGTTGCGCTTGGCGGCTTGGTCGAGTTTGTCTTTCTCTGCCGCGAGCGCGGCCTTCTCGCGTAGCAGCGTTGACTGCTGCTCTTGTGCAGTGCGAAGCGCCTGCTGTGTGCGCCGCAACGCTTCACGTTCACGTGTGGCGCGCTTGTCGTCTTGCGCTTGGGCCGGCGCGACCAGGCAAACACACACGACGCCCGCGAGAATTGTCAGCCAGGGTGATTTCACATCGTTCTCCGCAGGCTAGAAACGCGAAGTGACTTCGAGCTGTATCACGTCGATCTTCAGCGGTGCGCTGCTCAGGTTGCCGCTCACCGAGGTTGGGTCGCCCGGCACGGCGAGGAAGCGTTGGCCGTCGTCGAGGTTGCGGGTGCTGGTCCAGCGCGCGCTGAAGGCGGTGTTGCGGCCGAGCGTGTAACTCGCACCAACGCTGAAGCCCTTGTAGTTGGTGCCGCCCAAGTGCCAGGTGGTGTCGGTGTAGGCATCGACCCACGCGTCGCGCTCAAACTTGCGCAGCGCAACGAAAGTCTGCCAGTTGCCACGCTCGGCAAGCTTTGGGCTGCCGAACTGCGCGCGCAGCTGGTACCCACGCGTCTTGGCTAAAAGATCGTCCACAGCGCTGGTGCCAGCCCGTTTGCGAATGTCGGCAATATCGAACGCGCTGTTCTTCACGTAGTCCAGGCTCACACCCACCAGGTAGGGGTCGAGCTGGCTGAAGGTGACGGCCGCGCTCAGGTTGATGGGCCTGAACTTCGACGCCAAACCCCACACCGGCGCGGCGGTGCTGGTCGGGTCGTTCAGGTTGATCAGTGTGTTGCCTTTTTGGCGCACGCTGCTTGAATACTGGCTCGTCTGGTAGGCCACCGTGCCGGCGAGCGCACCACTCGGCGGCGGATCGGTCTCGCGCACACCTTCGGCGTTGTGGAAATCGTAGATGGCCGCGGCGAAGCGAAACTGCGTCTTGTCGGTGAGCGCCCAGTCGGTGCCGAGTTGCACTCCGTACAACCACTTGTCGGACTTCGTCAGCGCGAACTCTTCGAGCGCAAAGGCACCCACCGTGCCGAACAGAAAAACACCCGGCATCAGGTCGTGCTCACCCCGAAGCGCCAGGCCGTCGAGCGACAGGTCGTCGGGCCAAAGCAGGTCGCTGCCAAAGAACGGATTGGGCAGGCGGCCGCCTTCAACCCGCAGGTTGAACAGCGGCTCCCAGCGCAGCCAAGCGCGGTCAAAGGTGGCGGTTAGGCGGTTGAAGCTGTTGCCCAAGGTCGTCGAGCTTGAACTCGCCCCGGTGGCACCGGCAGCGACGATGCGCAGACCACTGGTGATCTCGTCCGACATGCTCACGTTGACACCCAGTCGCGCCCGCAGCGTGAAGCGCTGGCGCGAGTTCTGGGTGTTGGTGAGGTCGGGCGACCACGCGGGTGAATCGAACTGCGAACGGTAGACGTCGGCCGGCACGTTTGCGGCATTGAAGATGTTTCCCTCTGCGCGCACGCGGATGTCGCCGTCGAGGCTGACGCCGCGCAGCCAGGTGGGAATGCGCCGTGAGTCGGCCCAGCCTTCTTCGCGAGCCGTCAACAACACATCGTTCTTGATGTCTTCCTTGATCTGCGCCTTCAAAGTCTCTGGCAGATAGGGCACACGCACGGTGGGCGGCTGGCCCCATTGCGGCGTGGCCGATGCGGCGGCGCTCGGCGCTATTGGCGTTGCCGGCGCGGCTTTCGCGGTGGTCTGGCGCAACAGGGTGTCGGCACGCTCGCGGCTGATCAGCCCCTGGTCGACCAGCGCCTGTATCAGTGCTTGTGTGGTGGCGCGCAGTTGCTCCAGCTCACTGCGCTCGGCAGGCGCGAGGGACGCGGTGGCTGCGGTGGGTTCGGTGGCCGCTGTTTGAGCGGCAGCCGATGTGGCCAGCCACAGCGCCGTGAGCGAGAGCGAGAGCGAGAGCGATAGGCGGGGTCGGGGTCGGGGCAAGGCGAATGCGGTCATCGTGAGACTCTTGTGATCGGAACGTGGGGAGTGAGGCGGGTCAGCCTTGCGGCCGCACCGTGACGCGAAAACGCATCGGCTGGTTCAGCGCCCCGGGGGCCGGCAAGCGCAAGGCGCGCGAGGCGCCTTCAAGCGCCTGCCCCATGTCGGTGTCGCGCGTGTTGTCGCCGCTGGGGTTGACCTCATAGCGGCGAATGCGGCCGTCGGGCTCGACCCAGACCGCGAAAGTCGCCGTCAGCTCGCCGGATTCAGGGCGCAACTGACGCTCGATCTCGTCGCGCAGCAACTGGCGCGCCGAGTTGGCGTAGAAGCGCTCCTGCGCGCGGTCGACTCCACTGCCGGCCGGGCCTGACGCTGCGCCCACCACGGGCGCGCCGCCCTTGTAGTCTTGCGTCACGGTGCCGGCGCCGAAAGCGCTCGGCCCGTCGCCAGCCGCGCCTTCCATCTTGATCGGCGCGTCGGCCGGCGGCGCTTGCTGCGGTTTCGGCTGCTCCTGTTGAACGACCTGCTTTTGCTCGTCTTTCGGTATCGCCTTCCTCGGCTCTTCACGCGGCGGTGGCGGTGGTGGCGGCGTGTCGGGCAGGATCGAAATCTTCGCCATCTGGCGCTTTGGCGCCTCGGGCGCCACGACCAAGGTGCGTGCGACGACCACCAGACCCGCCACGGTACCCACCAGGGCTGCGGTGACGGCCACACGGCGCACCCACACGCTCAGCGAGGTGGGCGTGATCGAAGCTTCGGCGAGTTGCATGATGTTTCCCTCAAATGCCAATGCGTGAGGTCACCAGACCCATGTTCACGCTCAGCCTGTTGCACAGGTCGATGACCTCGATGACGCTCGCGTACTGCGTGGCGGCGTCGCCCTTGATCGCGACCGACATTTGCGGATCGCGCGTCTTAGCCTGGGTCAGGCGTTCTTCAAGCTCGGCCGCTGACACGCCAACGCCGTTCAGCACGAGCCCGCCACCGGCCGCCACCTGCACGATCAGCAACTCGTGTTTTTCGGTCGCGGGTTTGTTCGACGGCTTGGGCATCGCTATCGACAGGCCCTGCACCGACGCGGTCGTCATCAGGATGAAAACGACAAGCAGCACGTAGGCCAGATCGAGCATCGGCGTGACGTTGATGGAGTCATAAGGTTTGGTTTCAGTACCGGTCTTGGCAGACATGCTTTGCTCCTGGATCAGACGGCGCGTTTGGTGACGAGGCCGATTTCGGTGATGTCGAGCTTCTTCATCACTTCGAGCACCTGCATCACCTTCTCGTACTGGGCTCGGGCGTCGCCCTTGAGCACGACCGGCAGCGCGGGGTTGGCGGCCTTGTATTGGCCGAGCGTCACCGCCAGTTGTTCCAGCGTGACCGGATAGGCGTCGATAAAGATCGCGCCGTCGGCCGTAACCGTGACCGCTCGGGTCTGCGGTCGGGCCAGGTTGTTGGCCGCCTGTGTCACCGGCGAATTCACGCGCACGCCTTGCACCGATGCCGTGGTGAGGATGATGAACACGACCAGCAGCACATAGGCCAGGTCGAGCATCGGCGTGACGTTGATTTCGTCATAGGGCTTGTTGCCGGTCTTGACGTCAGACATGCTGGGCTCCTGGGTTCAGTGCTCAGCGCTGGCCGTGAATTTCAGCCACGCGCGTCACGAATTCGTCGACAAAGATTTGCATGTCGGCCGAGATGTTTTGAATGCGCGACGCGAGCCAGTTGTAGCCAAACAGCGCGGGAATAGCGACCGACAGGCCAGCCACCGTGGCGAGCAAGGCCGCGGCAATGCCCGGCGCAATCGCGTTCACGTTCACGTCGCCCGCGGCGGCAATGGCGGCGAAGGTGATCATCACGCCGACCACGGTGCCGAGCAGGCCGAGAAACGGGCCGCCAGAAATGGCGATGGTCAACAACACCATCTGCGAATTGAGGTGGTGGTTCTCGCGCACCAGATCGGCGTCGATGGAGGCCTTTACGGCGTTAAGCGACGCGCCGCTGAGGGTCACGTCACGCGTGCCGATGTCGCGCTTTTTCAGCTCGCGCACACCCGACTGGTACAGCCGGAACAAAGAAGAGTTCGGATGCGCTGCGCCCACTTCAAGGTGCAGCAACTCGCTGGTCGCGTTACGGAAGCGCTTGAGAAAGCTGCGGTTGTCGCGGTCGGCCCGGCTGACCAACATCGACTTCACAAGCATCACCCACGCGGCCAGCGCGAACATGATGCCGAGAATGATGATGATGACCCAGGCATCGACCGTCAGGTTCTTCACCAGAATGCCGAGGTAGCCCGGGTGTTCGCCCGCTTCGGCTTGGCCTTCGACCTCTTTCTGAGAGGCGACGAGCTTGCTGTCGGCGCCTTGCGATGCAGCGCTCAGGCGCACCCAGTCGGCACTGCGCAGCGCAGGCGCGAGTTGCAGTTCGTCGACCAGACCCGCCATGCCAGCGCCGAGCGCGACTGGCGCATCGAGCGCGGCCAGCGTGGCCTCGAACTCTGCCGCCTTGGCGCCGTTGATGTAGAGCGTGGCCTTGCCGGCGGCCACCGTGGCGGCAACGTGCGCCCAAGCCGCGGCGGGCAAGTTGCCACCGGCAGCGCTGGCCGTGCCGACCGCCAGCACCACCTGCCCGGCCTTCAGCGACAAACGCAGCGGGCCCCACGCGAGCAATGTGCCCTGCGCCGGGTTGTCGGGCTTGACCCAGAACGCCAGCGTCAGCGGCGCGCCGGCCGCGAGCTTCAGGCGCTCGTTGGCCGGCCAGGTCACCGGCTCACCCGAAAGCCTTGCGCTGCCACCAAGCAGGCCGTTGACTTCACGCAGCACCGGCGCAGCGCTGCGCCAGGTGCCGCCCACATCGAGCGCGGCTCCCTCAACCTCGGCGAAATGCACGACCACAGCTTCAGCCGCGAGCGCGGCCGCCGGCGCCAGCGCCTCGGCGGCCGCCTTCGGGTTGCCGGCGTAAACGTGCAGCAGGTTCTTGTCGCTGCCAGGCAAGACGCTCGGCACCTGCACCCACAACACAGCCAGTTCGTTCACAGCATCGAAACGCTCTAGCGTGAATTTCAGAGGCGTCTTGTCGTCGGCGCCAAGCACACGCAGGTCGGTGCCGTCTTCTTTAGCCGCAGCGAAATCGAAGTTACCCGAGTGCAGCCGCACCGGCACGGCAAAGTTCGCGACCGCCTCTTGCGTGGCGACGCCCGTCGTGCCGGTGTTGAGGGTGACCTTGGTGCGGATGGTCCATTCCTTGTTCCACCAGGCGTGCGAGAGGAGTGGCGCTGCGAGCAGCGCGGCTCCGAGCGCGAGGTGCGCAAATACGTGCCGCTTCATGAGTGAACTTCCTTGGGGGTGATGCATGGGTTGACGTTGATCGGTGGCATCAACTGCGGTCGGCGCCAAAGCCGAGAAAGTCGAGCAGCAGGTTGCGGCGCTTTTTGCGCTTCTTGCGCTTGTCGTCTTCCGACTCTTCGGCCTCGACCTTCGTGCCGGAATTGGCCGCGGCCTGCGCTGCAAGGCCTGCAAGCGAAGCGCCCGTAGGCGGCGGTGGCGGCGCGCCCACCGAAGCACCACTGACCTTGATGTCGTCGGCACCGCGAAAAGTCTGTGCGCCGAAAAACGCCGTGCCGAGCGACTTGATGCCCGCCTCGCCGGCATTGATTTCGCCCTGCGGTGCGTAGAGGTCGAGCGCGCTCGAAGCATCGAGAACAGCGATACCGCTGCCACTGAACGAGCCCGAGGTGTCCAGCGTCAGGCGGCCTTCGCTGTCAAGCCGCAGCACCGGGGCCGGCGCGCCGGTCACGGTCTTTGCGCCGCGCCCGGCATCGATATCGCCTTCAGAGGCCCACATCAGAATGTCGCCACGCTGCAGCGAGAACACCCGTGACTGGTTGACCTCAAAGCTGTCGCGCACGAGCGCCGAGATGTTGCCGCCAGCAACGGTGATGACGCCCAGATCGGCCGCGCGCGCGCCGTTGCTGCCCACCAATTCACCAGCATTGACGCCACCGCGCGCGGCCAGCAGGGTGACGTCTGCTTGCTGCACCGTGCGGATCTGGCTCGTTGGCAAACGAACATCGCCGCGAGTGGTGTCGCTCCACGGGAACAGTGCGTCTATCGCCAGGTAAGCGCGCGTGTAGGCATCGACCCGTTCGGCACCGCCGAGTAGCGCAGCCTCCCGCCCGTAAAGCCGCACTTGGCTCACCAGCGCCTGGTTCAACCAGACCACCTGCCGCTCCAGAGGCAGTTGCTCGAAAGAAGCGAGCCCGGCCTCAAGCGTGGCTTGTGCGCTGCCCGACGCCGAAGCGACGAATGCAAGGAACGCCTTGCGGCTCGTGTCGGCCCCGGCCGACGTGTCGCGCAGCGACAGCGCCGCGAGGAAGCCGGCGCGGGTTTCGGCTGGCAGTTCGCCAAACGCTCGAGTGAGCAATACCCCGGCCGCCAGGCGCTGCGTCCCGTCAGGCAACGCCGCAAACGCCGCCAAGGCCTGGTCGGCTTCAAGACCAGACTGCTTCGGCAGGCCTCGAACGAAGGCGACAGCCGCCGCCTCAAAGCGCACCTTGCCGATCAACTCACGCACCTGGTCGAGTTGTTGTGCCGCGGCCGCCACGTTGAAGCGGCTGGCCAAGTCGCCGCCTCCACCTGCACCGTCCGCACGCGCTTTCAGCAGCGCGAACAGCTCACCGCCCTGCCCCGCCAACGTGGCCGGCCCGAGCAGCGCGAACCCTTCGCGAGCCGCGCGCCGATAGTCGCTGGCGTCGGCGCGAAGGCCCGCCACCGCGGTGACGTTGGCCGCGGCCACAGGCAGCACGGTGCTGGCGTCGCGGTTGCCGGTGGCGGTGACGCCCTGACTCGCGCCGAGGTCGATGTCGCGCCCGGCCAGAAGCACCAGATCGCCTGGCCCGCCGACCTCAACACCGGCGGTGCTGCGGGGCGCCGTGCTGGCGGCGAAGTCGCGCCCAGCCTGCAGCAGGCTCAACTCGCTCGGTGCGCCAACGTTGGCCTGGTGTTGCACCACGATGCGCCCGTTCTTGCCCAAGCTCAGGTCTTCTCCTGCCAACACGCGCACCGGCCGCGCCGAGCGCAGCTGCCCGTTGATCTGCACGTCGCCGGTTGCCGACACCACGCGCACGAGCGTGCGGCTGCCGGCGTCGAGCGCGCCGGTTTCGCCGAGGCCGCTGGCCACGATCAGGTCGATACGGCGGCGTTCGTCGTCGCCTGAGGCCACCGCGAGTGGGCTTGGGCCGCGGGCCGCGGTCAGTGCCAGGTTGCCGTTCAGCGCGACCGCATCGCGCGCCAGCACCTGCAGGTCACCGTTGAGTGAAGGCATCAACACGAGCTGGCCGGCCTGCCGGTTGCCACCGATCGTGACGGCTCCGGCCGGTGCCGTGAACGACACGTCGCCTGGCAACACATTGCCAAGCAGCGAGAAGCTTTCGGTCAGCGTGCCCAGGCGCGGCGTGATCGGCTGCGAGATGCCGGCGTAGTCGATTGAGCCTGCTGCACTTTGCACCGAAAGGCTCGCGCCATACTGCAGGCCGGTAATCGCCAGGTTCAACCCCGACGGGTTGTTCGACGAGTCAGACGGCGTCATCATCAGCCCGGCATTGCGAACGCTCGCAAGCGTGATGTCGCCACCGGCCTGAACCTGCACCGCGGTTCTTTCATGCATCAGTTGCACCCCGGGGTCGGCGTCTATCGTGCGCGTGGCGTCGTGAACAATCGCACCGCCCGCGTTCACAGCAAGCGTGTCGCCACCGGCGTAAAGCGCACCGTTGACGAGGTTGCGCCCGGCCCGCACGTCAACATTGCCACCCAGCTGAAAAAACTGCGGCGCACCGCCAGGGTCCGCCAGCAAACCGTTGCTGGCCGCAGAAACATGCAGGTTGACGAGGTCGCGGCCGGCCGTCACGCCCACAGCCCCGCCGCCGAAACTGCCAATGCCCTGGTCGAACAGGTCGATGCGCGACCACCATGCCGACAGCCCGCTGAGCTCCGACGATGTGCGGAACCACCAGTCGGTGATTGAAGGCCTTTGCGCGGATGCCGGCACGCCAAGCACGTCGCGCTTCGCGCTCAGCATGATCGACCCGCCCGACGTGAGGAACGGCGAGCCGGCCTCGAGCAACGCGAGCGGCAGGTCGTTGGCCAGGCCTTGCAGAGAGATGCCAGAGGGCACCGATTGCCCGGCCGAATAAACGGTCGCGCGGTTGTTGAGCCAGACGAGGTCATTTCCGACAAACAGCCCAATGTCGCCCGTGGTTGTGCGCACGCTCACGCTGGTGTCGTCGTTGCCGAGCGTCAAGTTTGCTGCCGGCGTGGGCAAGGTCTGGCGTGTGTCGGCCGAAGCCAGGTCGGCGCCAGCCACCAGCGTGATCGAACCGCTGCGCTCGCTGCCGGCGATGGCCGATGCGGCGTCGTAACCCTCGCGCTCCACGAAGCCAGTGCTGATCGAGGCAGCAACCTTCAGCGCACCAGCACTGCGAATCGTGAGGTTCGCATCGCCCGCGCGCGGTGAAGTGCCACGCGCCGCCGCCGCGCTCGGCAGACTCCAATCAGACGACACCTTGATGTCGCCTTCGCCACGCAGCGCAATGCCCGGGCGAACAAACACCGGTGTGGCGGCGAGCGTCGGGTTGGCGGCGGTCAGACGTGCGGCGATTTGTTCGAGCCGGCTGCCGTCTGCCCCTGAGAAGGCTTCTTGGTCGGCCGCAACGCTTGCGATGCCAAGGCGGATCGGCCCGCCGCCCGCCGACACGGCTGCTGGTGCCGACGCGGGTGCGGGTGCAGGTGCGGGTGCAGGTGCAGGTGCAGGTGCAGGTGCAGGTGCAGGTGCAGGTGCAGGTGCAGGTGCAGGTGCAGGTGCGGGTGCAGGTGCGGGCGTTGGGGACGGCGCCTGTGTCGGCGCTGAAGGCGGCGGCGGCGGCAACGCGCTCCCCGTCGTCAACCCGTTTCCGGGGGACGGCTCCGCGTCTAACGCGAGCGCCTTTTGCCGGGCGCCACGTGCAAACGCCGAAGTCGTTACAGCCACAGGCGCAGGCGCAGGGGGTGGCGGCGGCGGCAAGTTCGTGCCCGTGGTCGGCCCATTGCCAGGCGCTGGGTCCGTCGGTGCAGGTGCAGGTGCAGGTGCAGGTGCAGGTGCAGGTGCGGGTGCGGGTGCGGGTGCGGGTGCGGGTGCAGGTGCAGGTGCGGGTGCGGGTGCGGGTGCGGGTGCAGGTGCAGGTGCAGGTGCAGGTGCAGGTGCGGGTGCGGGTGCGGGTGCGGGTGCGGGTGCGGGTGCGGGTGCGGGTGCGGGCGCTGGTGCGGGCGCTGGTGCAGGCGCTGGTGCAGGTGCAGGTGCAGGTGCAGGTGCAGGTGCAGGTGCAGGTGCAGGTGCAGG
>JBBRPV010000066.1:0-22236 GCA_038227445.1 Burkholderiales bacterium
CTGGACGAGCTAATCGTGTTGCGCGGCGTGCTCAACTCGGTTGGCAGCATGTTGCGTGCTGGATTGAGCTGGCGCCTACTCGCGCTGCCGGCCATCGCGACAGCCGGCTGACGCTTAAAACTGATTCTGCAGGTCCGACTCAATACGGTGAGAAAGCCCTCGCGTCTATTTTGGAAATTGGCCGAGAAGCCTTAGATAATATAAGAGATTTCGGAGAAAATGCCTGGGACGCTGCTGGCAATTGGTTTAAACGCGTTGGCAAAAAATTCGGTGGACGAATTAAGGGCGCATTCACCTGAGGCAGATCAGCCAGGCATGCGTTCTGGCAGGCCAGATTAAGGTGGGTCTAGAGCGTCAAGCCCCGAAGCGCGCTTACTTGTGTGGCACCGTCCCGTTACAACGCGATGCCCTCTGCTCGCACCAACACTTCGCCACTGAGACTGGCGCTGATAGATGGTGTTGGCAGAACACAGGTTGCTTCTGCAACAGGCAGCACAGCAAGTTCCAGCAAGACGCCGCAGAGCTACCGGCGCCTTCGGCGCGTACCTGGCCGAAGAATCAACCCTTCAGCGTTCGAAGTGCCGGAGCCGCGCGCAACCGGCTGACTTCGATGCCATTCCAGTTCGTCACACTCGCGTCGCTGAGCGAGCGCATCAGGCGCGCGCCGTCGTCGTCGAGCGTCACGAAGGCTTCGATCACCGCTGCCATCACAACCTCGCAAGCTCGCGCGTTGTTGCCGTCGTCGATCTTGATGGCCACGCCCAAACCGTGCTCGGGCAGCGCCGCGCAGAACACGCCTTCGGCACCGACCTTGCAGAACACGCGCGCGCCGAGCTGCTGCATCACGCGCGTATCGAAACGGCCAGTGCCCGCGACCATGAGGGGCGCCTTGGCCACCGCTTCGCGCAGCCGCTTGGCGGCTTTTGCATGACTGCTGCTCAAACCCGTACCGGTGCCCAGGCGCGCGAAAGCGCGGGCCAAATGGCGCAGCGGAATCGCGTAGGCGGGTATCGAGCAACCGTCGACGCCACGCGCTGTGCTTGTCAGGTCGAAGCCGGTGCTGGCCTGCAAGGCCGCCGTCACCTCGCGCATCACGGGGTGCTCTGGGCCAACATAGCCTCGAATGTATTGCCGTAGGTTTGGCCCGTTGCCGTGCATCGCGCAGGCAAGACACAGGAAGCCGGCGTGTTTGCCTGAGCAGTTGTTGTGCAGCGCGTTCGGCTCATTGCCGCCAGCGGCCAGCGTGCGCGCAGCCGATTCCAGGTATGGCCAGTGCGCGCCGCATTCGAGCGCGTCGGCATCGAGCCCGACCTTGGTCAGCATCTTCGCGACTGTCTGGGTGTGCATATCTTCGCCGCCGTGCGATGCGCAAGCCACCGCGAGTTCTTCATCAGTCAGCCCGAGTTGCTCGGCCGCGCCGCTGGCCACGAGGGGCAGCGCTTGCAGCACTTTCACGGCCGAGCGCGGGAAGATCGGGCGCTCGATGTCGCCGAGTTTCGCCAGTACGGCGCCATCGGCGTCGATCACCGCCAGCGCACCGCAGTGGCTCGACTCGATCACGCCACCACGCATCACTTCAACGAGCAGAGGGTTCATTCGCAGAACTGTAGCGCGCAACGGCAGGGCAGGCGTCGCTCTGCATGTCTGCCACCGCGCTCGCGCTCTTCATCGTCGCTGCCTTATGGAATTCGGTCTGGTGTGGCCGCGCTGGAAAGGCGTGTCAGCGCTGGCGCTTCGGTAGAGTCGCACGATGACCCCACCGACGACAACGCAGCCGCTGATGCTGGCTGGCATCGATTTCAGCAGCAACCCCAGTAAGAAAAAACCCGTGACCGTGGCGCTTGGCCACCTCGGTGGGCCGGTGCTGAAGCTCGTTCGGCTCGAAGCCTTCGCCACGCTCGACGCCTTTGCCTTGTGGCTCGCCACACCGGGCCCGTGGCTCGGGGCTTTCGATTTTCCTTTCGGCTTGCCGCGAGCGTTCGTGGAAGCCCATTCGCTCGGCAGCAGCTGTGAAGAGGTCATTCGCAAGGTGCATGCCCTGTGCGCCACGCGCATGCAGTGGCGTAACTTCATCGACAGCTGGGGCAACACGCAGCCCGCAGGCCAGCGCCTGCTGCACCGGCGCACCGACGTGTCGCTGCAAGGTCTGAGCGCCACCAGCCCCTTGCAGACGCGCTATGTGCCGGTCGGCTTCATGTACTACGAAGGTGTGGCGCGGCTGCTTGATGCTGGCGTGACCTTGCCGCAGCTGCACGTTGGGGACCCGGGTCGTGTGGCCGTCGAAGGCTACCCGGGTCTGTTGGCGCACGAGCTGATCGGTCGGCGTTCGTACAAGAACAAGGACGAGTCTGATCGGCTGATCGCACGCAAAGAACTGGTCGACGCGCTTGAGCAGAGCCGCACGCGGCTCGGCCTGCGATTGCGCCTCACGCACGCTCAGCGTGACCACGTGATCGACGATGTGAGTGGCGACCGCATCGACGCGGTGCTGTGCTTGATGCAGGCGGCGTGGGCGAGCACGCGTCCGCGCTGCGGGTTGCCGGACGTGATCGACCCCGTCGAAGGCTGGATCGTCAGCCCCTGAAAAAAGGCACTTGCGGGTCGCCGCGAACGAAGTCGCTTCATGCGGGGGGCAACACTCTGCGGCGCAGTCTGTTGTGCTGTTCCGCGCAGCTGCCGACGACCCGATGTGCGCGGCGCAAGTCTTCGCCGCCCGATCGCGGCTGGGCCTGAAGCGCTAGGAGGCACGCGCCCAAGCCGGCTTCGCGCGTGTGGGTTCAATCATCGGGCTCTGCTAAGGTTGCCCGATGCATTCGTTCAACATCGTGTTGCTGGGCGCAGGCCTGTTGGTGTTCACCAGCCTGATCGCCGGCGTGCTCTCCACGCGCCTTGGCTTGCCCTTTTTGCTGGTGTTCCTCATTGCCGGCATGCTGGTCGGCGTGGACGGCCCCGTTGGCGTGTCGTTCGACAACGCGCAGCTCGCGGCCTGGGTCGGCAATGCGGCGCTCGCGGTGATCCTTCTCGAAGGGGGCATCAGCACGCGCATGCAGACGTTTCACGCTGGCATTCGCCCGGCGCTGTTGCTGGCGACCGTGGGCGTGCTGATGACCGCGGCGATGGTTGGCGGCGTCGCGATGTGGGTGATGAACGTCGAGTGGCGACACGGCCTGCTGCTCGGCGCCATCGTTGGCTCGACCGACGCAGCCGCCGTGTTCTCGCTGCTGCGCCAGACCGGCGTGCGGCTCGGCGAGCGGGTGTCGGCAACGCTGGAACTTGAGTCTGGACTGAACGACCCGATGGCAGTGTTTCTCGTGCTCGCACTCATCGGAGCGATCAAGACCGATGCGGGTGTTGCCGACGGGCTGATCTTGCTGCTGCGCCAGGTCGGCTTCGGCGCCGCCATCGGGTTGGTCAGCGCGTGGGCGCTGGCGTGCTTGCTTCGCAGGTTGCCGCTGGCGGTCGAGCATGGCGCGCTGGTGTCGCTGATCATCGTGTCGGCCGGCCTTGCGGTGTTCGCGGCCTCGGGCCTGCTCGAAGGCTCGGGCTTTCTCGCGATCTACCTGTTTGGGCTGCGACTGCGTGCCAGCGCAGAACAGGCCGCGCATGCGGCGTCTTCTGCGCTCGACGGTTTCGCCTGGGCCGCGCAGGCCTCGATGTTCCTGCTGCTCGGGCTGCTGGTCTCGCCGCGCGACATGCTCAACACCTTCTTGCCAACGCTCGCGGTGGCCGCGGCACTGATCTTCGTGGCTCGGCCGCTGACGGTCTGGCTGTGCCTGTGGCCGATGCGCTTCACGCTGCCGCAGCGCTTGTTCATCGGCTGGGTCGGGCTGCGCGGCGCGGTGCCCATCGTGCTGGCCTTGTTCCCGTTGATGGAAAAAGTGCCCGGCAGCTACCGCTTCTTCAACGTTGCGTTCGCGGTGGTGCTGGCCTCGCTGCTGTTGCAGGGCACAACGCTGGCGCGGGTGGCGCATTGGCTGAAGGTGGCCAAGCCACCCGAGCAGCCGCCGCCCGAGCACCGCGCAGTGCAAGGTCGCCTCACGCTTGACGCCGACTTGCCGCTCGCCGACGTCTGCGCGTTCTTCCAGATGCCGCTGCCTCAAGGCGGCGCGGCCACGCTGCGCGACTGGATGACCGATCGGCTTGCGCGCGACCCGGTGGAAGGCGACGGCATTGACTGGAGCGGCGCGCACTTTCGTGTCATTGCTTTGCACGACGGCCGCATCAATCGCGTTGGGCTGGCACTCGCGCCCAAGACGGCCAACGCACCGTGAGTTCAGGGCGCGACGCGGCCGCTTCGGCCGAAGCCTGGTTCGCAGGTCGCGGCTGGCAGCCCTTTGCGTTTCAGCGCGAGGTGTGGGCTGCCATGGCAGCGGGGCAGAGCGGTCTGCTGCATGCGAGCACCGGCTCGGGCAAGACCTTCGCGGTGTGGTTCGGAGCGCTCGTGCGAGCGGCGGCATTGAACGTGCCGGAACAAGGCACGCACGCGCCACCGCTGGGTGTGTTGTGGCTCACGCCGATGCGCGCACTCGCGGCCGACTCGGCGCGTGCCCTGCTGGAGCCACTCGCGGAACTTGGCTTGAACTGGAGCGTGGGCAAACGAACTGGCGACACGCCCTCCGCTGAGCGCGCGCGCCAGGACCGGCGCTTTCCAAGTGCGCTTGTCACCACGCCAGAGTCGCTGAGCCTGATGCTCACGCGCGAGAACGCGAAAGACGAGTTGAAGAGTGTGCACACCGTGGTCGTGGACGAGTGGCACGAGTTGATGGGCAACAAGCGTGGCGTGCAGGTGCAGCTCGCGCTCGCACGCCTGCGCCGCTGGAACCCGCACTTGGTGGTCTGGGGCCTGAGTGCCACGCTCGGCAACCTGCAAGAGGCGATGCAGGTGCTGATCGGCAAGCATCCCGGCACGTTGGTGCACGGCCGCGTCGACAAGACCCTGGTGATCGACACGCTGCTGCCCGAGAACCCCGGTCGCTTTTCCTGGGGCGGGCACCTGGGAAAGCAGATGCAGCTGCCGGTGGTGGGCGAGATAGAGAAGTCGAGCAGCACGCTCGTGTTCGTCAACGTGCGGTCGCAGGCCGAGATTTGGTACCAACTGCTGCTGCAGGAAAAGCCGGAATGGGCCGGGCTCGTCGCGCTGCACCACGGCTCACTCGACAAGGAGGTGCGCGAGTGGGTGGAGCTGGGCCTGAAGGAAGGGCGCCTGAAGGCGGTGGTGGCCACCTCGTCGCTCGACCTCGGGGTCGACTTTCTGCCCGTTGAGCGGGTGCTTCAGATCGGCTCGGCCAAGGGCATTGCACGCTTGCTGCAGCGCGCCGGCCGCAGCGGCCACGCGCCGGGCCGTGCGAGCCGCATCACGCTCGTGCCGACCAATACGCTGGAGCTGGTGGAAGCGGTGGCGGCGCGGCGCGCGGCGCAGGCCGGTTTGATCGAAACACGCGCCACGCCTGACAAGCCGCTTGACGTGTTGGTGCAGCACCTCGTCACGGTGGCGCTCGGCGGTGGTTTCAAGGCGAACGAGCTGTTCACCGAAGTGCGCACGGCACATGCCTACCGCAAGCTCACGCGCGAAGAGTTCCAGTGGGCACTCGACTTCGTGGAGAAGGGCGGTTCGAGCCTCGTCGCCTACCCCGAGTACCACCGTGTGCAGAAGGTCGGCGCGCTCTACCGTGTGCCCGACCGCGGCATTGGCCGGCGCCACCGCATGCAGGTGGGCACGATCGTTTCCGAGTCGTCGATGACCGTCGCTTGGCTCAGCGGCGGGCGCCTCGGCTCGATCGAAGAAGGGTTCATCGCACGGCTGCGCGCGGGCGACTGTTTTGTCTTCGGCGGCCGTCGGCTCGAATACATCCGAACGAAGGACATGACGGCCTACGTGAAGCGCGCCGAGAAGAACAAAGGCGTGGTCACGAGCTGGGCCGGCGCGAAGATGCCACTCTCAAGTGAGCTGGCCGATGCGGTGCTCGATGTGCTGGCCGGTGTGGCGCAGGGCGACTTCTTCGAACCCGAACTGCAGGCCGCGCAGCCGATGCTGCTGGCGCAAATGCGCTTGTCGAAACTGCCGACACCGCGCACGCTGCTGATCGAGCGCTTTCATTCGCGCGAAGGTCAGCACCTGTTCATCTACCCGTTCGCGGGCCGCAGCGCGCACATCGGCCTGGCCAGCCTGCTGGCGTGGCGGCTCGCGAAAGACGCGCCCAACACCTTCAGCCTGTCGATCAACGATTACGGGCTGGAGCTGCTGAGCGCATTGCCGATCAACCCGGCACCGCTGCTTGATCAAACGTTGTTCAGCGAAGAAACCTTGCTGCACGACGTGCTCGCGAGCTTGAATTCGAACGAGCTGGCGCGGCGCCGTTTTCGCGAAATTGCGCGCGTGGCCGGCCTCGTGTTCACGGGCTATCCCGGCCAGCCCAAGAGCACACGGCAGCTGCAGGCCTCAAGCTCGTTGTTCTACGAAGTGTTCACGAAATACGATGGTGAGAACCGCTTGCTGGGCCAAGCGCATACCGAAGTGCTGGGCCAGGAGCTTGACATTCGCCGTCTCGCCGCCAGCTTGAAGCGAATGCGTTCGCAGCGGGTCGAATTCGTTGAGCTGGCCGTGCCCAGCCCTTTGGCTTTGCCGCTGCTGGTGGAACGCTTTCGCGAAAAATTAAGCACCGAAAAACTGAAAGACAGGTTGGACCGCATGCTGATGGATATGCAACACGCCGCCGACGAACCCATGCCTAGCGCGCCTGCGCCGCGCGCTAGGCGCCGCCGCGCGAGCAAGGTGGTCGCATGAAGCTGGCCCGCGTTTTCGGCGCGCTCAGGCTCACTCGGGTTCGGGTCTACCTGGTCGCGTTGTGGAAGCTCTTCAAGCACCCGCAAGCACCGCGCGCCGCGAAGTGGGTCGCGTTCGCGGTGATCGCCTATGCGGTCAGCCCGATCGACCTGATCCCCGACTTCATTCCCCTACTCGGCCAGCTCGACGACCTGATCATCGTGCCGCTGGGCATAGCGCTGGTGGTTCGGCTCACGCCAAAGCCACTCTGGCAAGGCCTGCTGCTCGAAGCCGAGAGCTCGTCACAAAAATTACCTTCGATGTGGTGGGGCACGGCGCTGATCGTGTTGGTGTGGGCAGTGTTGCTCGGGCTCTTCGCCTGGTGGTTGGTTAAGGCGACGGCGCTGGTCTGACAGGGTGTGAGCAAACGCGGCACGCCCGCGGAGGAGGCTTGATGGCATCGGCTACATTGGCCCGCGTTCGAACCCATCAAACCGAAAGCCTGCACCAATGAAACCAACGACCCCGCTCCAGCCGCTGCTGGCAGCCACCCTCTTCGCCGCCGCGGGCGCGGCGCAGGCGCAGGCCTTCGATGCGGTGCGCCTGTACGGCGATCCGGGGGTGAACGGACAAGCCACGGTCGGCATTGCGGCTTTGCTCGGCTACCGCTACATGGGCTCCGACGAGCGGCGCGGTTTGGTGTTGCCCGCCCTCGAATACCGCTGGGCCAACGGCTGGTTCGTGGGCACCACCAACGGCGTGGGCTACAAGTTCAGCTCAGATCCGAGCATGCAGTACGGCGTTCGTGTCACGGCCGACTTCGGCCGCAGAGAGAGCCGCTCGCCAGTGCTGGCGGGCATGGGCGACATCAAGGCACGGCCTGAGATCGGCGGATTCTTCAACTTCAATTTCTCGCGCGAATTCAACCTCACTTCGTCGCTGCGTTATGGCTCGGGCAACAACAGCCGGGGCGCGCAGCTCGACCTTGGAGCGGCCTACTCGGTGCAACTGGCACCGCAGTGGCGGACGACGGTGGGGGTGTCGACCACGTTCGTCAATGACTCGTACATGCAAAGCTATTTCGGCGTGACGCAGGCGCAGGCGGCCACGAGCCAGAACCCCGCGTATGAAGCCGGCGCCGGTGTGCGCGACGTTCGCGCCAGCGCTTCGGTCACGCACTTCCTCAACGCCGAATGGTCGCTTACTGGCGGCGTGAGCGCGAGCTCGCTGCAGGGTGACGCAAGGAACAGCCCTATCGTGCGTGAGCGCACGCCGGTGACCGGCCTGCTGGCGCTCGGCTACCGGTTCTGAGGCCCGCGCTCGCCCTTCTGCGCTTGCGCGTGTTGCCATGTGGTTCAAGCACTGCGGGTCGCCCGCGGCCAGCAGGTTCAACGTGCCGGTCGGCGATTCGGGTGAGGACGCTGGGGCCCGTTGGGGCGTTGTTGATGCGGCGCGCGCGGCCCACGTTGTTCGGCGGGGTGGGGCTCGGTGCGCGGTGGTTCCGGCGCCTGGCGCGCTTGCGTGAGCAGCGCTTCGAGCTCTGCTTCGGTCAAGCCCTTCAGGGCACAGAAGTTCGCAAGGGTGAGCGTTGTGCTCTCAAACGCGCGCAGCATTGCCGTCGCCTCGCGGCGCTGTTCTACTTCTGCAGCGCGGACGCGCCGTGCTTCTTCGTTTGCGCTGCGCTGGGCATCGCGTTCGGCTACACGGCGCGCTTCGTGCAGGGCGCGGCGGCGCTCGAGCTCGGCCACGGCGGCCTGGCGGTGTTCGTCGGCAATGTCGCCGGCCGGCTGACCGTCGAGGTCGATGCGTTGCGGCGCGTTTGCCACGGCGCGCAGGTAAGCGGTGTTCGTGGTGTGGCGGTGCAGGAAGACCGACAACGACTTCTTCGTGAAGGTGCCGGGCGCGCGTTGCTGGATGTCAACCTGGATGCGCAGCTTCAGCGGCAGCGGTGTGCTGCCGGCGAAGAGCGCCGGAAAAAGGTCTGCCAGACGTGATGCGCAGGCAGCGGGTGAGAGCTCGGCAATGGCCGGTGCCACGACCACTGCTGCATCAAGCGTGGGCACGTTGGCATCAGGCAGCGGCACCTCGGTGGCGACGGTGGGCGTCTCGTTCTCGGCAGGCGCAGTGGAGGTTGAGATTGAGGTTGATGACACGTTCACGAGGCGTAGAAAGATCGAAGGTTGGATTGTGGCTGTGTTTTGGCTGGGTCGTCTTGGCCCGGATCAGCTGATCAACACGTGTGCGCCAGACCAGCGCGGCGTAGCAGTAGTCACGTGCCCGAACGAATCGGTTCTAAAGGTACCGGCAAGCACGAAACACTGCATCCGCCAGACGTCCAGATTCACCGGCTTTTTGCGCTCCACCCAACGCGAAACACCGCACTAAAACCACCAAAATCACCGGCAGCGAGGGCAGGGTGGCGACTGCAGCCAACAACGCGCGCGCCTAGCCGCGCCAAGGCTGCAGATGCCTCGCGGTCACGAGCGCATCAACGTGCTTTTGCCGAACAGGCTCTCGATCAGGTCGACCGCCACGATCGCCGTGCCGTTGCGCACGTCAAGTGCCGGGTTCAGTTCCATCACGTCGAGCGACGCCAGGCGGCCGGTATCGGCGATCATCTCCATGCAGAGTTGGGCTTCGCGATAGGTTGGGCCGCCCTTCACGGTCGTGCCCACGCCGGGTGCGAGGTCGGCGTCGAGAAAGTCAACGTCAAAGCTCACGTGCAGGTGGGTGTTGGCGTCGAGCGTTGCCAAGGCCAGCTCCATCGTGTGGCGCATGCCCATTTCGTCGATGAAGCGCATGTCGAAAACTTCAAGGCCGGTCTCGTGCACGAGGCGCTTCTCGCCCTGGTCGACGCTGCGGATGCCGATTTGCCGAATCGCTTTAGGGTTGATCGCAGGCACCGTGCCGCCAATCTCGATCAGCGCTTGCGGGCCGTGGCCGCACAGGCAAGCGACAGGCATGCCGTGGATGTTGCCGCTGGGCGTGAGCGTGTTGGTATTGAAGTCGGCGTGGGCGTCGAGCCACAGTACGCGCAGTTTCTTGCCGGTCTCGCGGCAATGGCGCGCCACCGCACTGATTGAGCCGATGCCCAGGCAGTGGTCACCTCCGAGAAGAATGGGCAGCCGGCCGAGCTTCAATTCGGCGAGCATCGCTTCGTGCACGGCCACGTTCCAGGCCACCACTTCGTTCAGGTGGCGATACCCATTGACCGGGGCTTGCCACGGGTTGGCCGGGCCGCTGAGGTTGCCGCGGTCGAGCACTTCGAGCCCGTGGCCTTCGAGCACGCTGACGACGTTGGCCACGCGCAAGGCTTCGGGGCCCATGCTGGCGCCTCGGCTGCCGGCGCCGATATCGGTGGGTGCGCCGATCAGGCTGATGTGTTTGTTCATACGGGTTCCAAAAGCCGGCGTCAAAGGTCGGCGGTGGGCAGGGTCTTGTCTGAATCGCTCAGCTCGAAACCGACCTCGGCCTCGAGGTGGCTCCAGGCTTCTTCGGCGGTCTCAACGAAGCGGAACAGTTGCAGGTCGAGCGCGCTGATCATCCCGGTTTCAACGAGCTGCTCGAAGTTGATGAGCTTGGTCCAGAACTCGCGACCGAACAGCAACACCGGCCGGCGCCGCGACTTTCCGGTCTGAATGAGCGTGAGCGCCTCGAACATTTCGTCGAGCGTGCCAAAGCCGCCGGGAAAACACACGAGTGCCACCGAGCGCATCAGGAAGTGCATCTTGCGCAGCCCGAAGTAGTGGAACTGGAAACACAGCTCGGGCGTGATGTATGGGTTGGGTGCCTGCTCGTGCTGCAGCACGATGTTCAAGCCAATGCTCTTACCCCCGGCTTCGAAGGCGCCCCGATTGCCTGCCTCCATGATGCCGGGGCCGCCGCCGGTGACCACGTAAATTGGTGTCGCGAGCTGGGCCGACTTGCGCGTCACGAGCGCCGCAAAACGCCGTGCCTCTTCGTAGTAGTGCGACATCGCCATGTGGCGCTCGGCCAGCGCCAGAGCGGTGGCATTGTTGGCCGAGCGGGCGTCTTCGAGCAGGCGTTGCGCCGTCTCGCGCGGCACGATGCGCGCGCTGCCGAAGATCACGATGGTCGACTCGATGCCCTGTTCGTCTTGCACCATCTCGGGCTTGAGCAGCTCGAGCTGCATGCGCACCGGGCGCATTTCCTCGCGCAGCAAAAAGTCGGTGTCGGTGAAGGCCAGTCGGTATGAACTTTCCGGGCCTTCGTATCGCGACAAAGGCTGGGTTGATCCGGCGCTGGCGTCTTGCTGCGCAGTCGGAAAGTTGCGGGTCTTGCTTCGGCTCTGTTTGCTCATGGTGCACAGCTTAAGGCAAGTGCGAGGTCGGGTTTGATGCGACCACCTCGCAGCACTAAGATCACACGGGCACGATGTGTGCGAAGCAGGGGGCCTCCGGTGCCGAATATTTCAATGGCGCAGGCCCGCTGGCGTGCCAGCGCGTCGCTGCAACGCGCTGGCGCAAGCGTATCAATGGCAGACGCGACCGCGCGAGCGCTGGTGCTGGCAGAAGCGCAGGGCATGGCTTCACACGGCCTGAACCGTGTGGCGCAGTACGCCGGACATTTGCGGCACGGGCGGGTCGACGGCGCGGCGGTGCCCTTGGTTGCAAAGAGCAAGGGCGCTGCGGCGGTCGTCGACGCCGGCACAGGCTTGGCGTTTCCGGCCTGCGAGTTGGCCGTGGCCGAAGCGATGCGGCGTGCGCAGGAGTTCGGCATCAGCGTGGTGGGCGTGGTCAACAGCCACCATGCCGGTGTGTTGGTTGACCACTTGCGCGTCGTCGCCCAGGCCGGCCTGGTCGGGCTCGGATTCGCAAACGCGCCTTCTGCCATGGCAGCGGCCGGTGGGCGCCACCCGATCTTCGGCACCAATCCGCTGGCCGCGATCTTCCCGCGCCTGAACGAGGCACCCTTGATGATCGACCTGAGCCTGAGTGAAGTAGCGCGCGGCAAGCTGATGGTGGCCGCGCAGCAAGGCAAGAGCATCCCGCTTGGCTGGGCGCTGGACGCGCAGGGCCGGCCCACCACCGACCCGCAGGCCGGCATGGACGGTTCGATGCTGCCAATCGGGGCCGCGTCGAGTGCCAAAGGCGCGATGCTGGCGCTGGTGGTCGAGCTGCTGGTCACGGCCCTGATCGGCGCGAGCTTCGGCTTCGAGGCGTCGAGCTTCTTCACCGACGCTGGCAACAAGCCGCGCATTGGCCAGACCTTCATCGTGATCGACCCGGGTGCGCTCGCCGGGCGCGAAGGCTTTTTCAGTCGCATTGAGCTGCTGGTGCAAGAGATGCTTGTAGACGACGGTGTGCGCCTGCCCGGTGCACGGCGCGAGGCACTGCTGGTGCAGTCGCTCGCCCACGGGATCGAGGTGGCTGACGGGCTGTGGCAGAGCCTTGGCGAAGGCTGATCCGCGCGCTCATCGGGTGCGAGTCAATCCGGCGCGCTCGAGCGGGTTTGCTGTTGTTCTGCTCGCTCCTTCACCAATTTGGAACCGCTCCACAGGCAACAAAATCGGTGCGCAAGCGCCCGGCGCCGCTTGCTCTCTATTGGCCCGAGTCGGTTTGAACCGCGTTTCCCAGGTTCAAGTTTCTCAGCCCTCGCCCGGCAAACGGCGCTGTGCGCACACCGGGCAGTCTGCGGTGCGCGCGGTGGCGATCTGCGTCCACTCCATCGTGCGCGCGTCAAGCATCTGCAGGTGCCCCGCCAGTGAGGTGCCCAGGCCCATCAGCAGCTTCAGCGCCTCTGCCGCCTGCATGCTGCCGATGATGCCGACCAGTGGCGCGAACACGCCCATCGTCGAGCACAGCACTTCTTCGGTCACGGCGTCTTGTGGGAACAAGCAGGCATAACAAGGGTTTGTTGCGCAGCGCGTATCGAAGACCGAGACTTGCCCGTTGAAGCTGATCGCTGCGCCCGAAACGAGCGGCTTGCCGTGCACCACGCAGGCTGCGTTAACGGCATGCCGGGTCGCGAAGTTGTCGCTGCAGTCGAGTACCACGTCGGCCGCGCATACAAGAGCATGAAGGCGGGCGGCATCAGCGCGTTCCTGCAAAGCCACCACCCGCACGTCGGGGTTGATGGCGTTGACGCTTTGCGCTGCCGATTCGACCTTCGGGCTACCGACGCGTGCCAGCGAATGCGCGATCTGGCGCTGCAAGTTGGACAGGTCCACCGTGTCGTGGTCAACCAGAGTGAGCGTGCCGACGCCCGCAGTGCCCAGGTAGAGCGCGACCGGCGACCCCAGGCCGCCCGCACCGATAACCAGTGCGTGCGATGCCAGCAGGCGCTGCTGCCCTTCGATGCCGATCTCGTCGAGCAAAATGTGGCGCGAGTAGCGCAGCAGCTGGGTGTCGTCCATGCGCGCAGCATACAAAGTAAAACGCCCGTGGGTGGCACGGGCGTTTCGAGCGACGCTGGGCTCTCAGTTGTTGATGTCGGCCTCGGCCTTGCGCTCGACGGCGGTTTTGCTGACCATGACTGCTTTGCCCTTCAGGCGGTTGAGCGCTTGGGTCAGCTGGAAGTCTTCGGCGCTGCCGAATTCGATCGGCGGCTTGGGTGCCGTGCCGACCTTTTTGACCACGTCGTCTTCGAGTTTCTTGCGTGCTTCGTCTCGGGCCTTTTCGCGCGCTTCGTCTTTCTGCTCGGCGCCCTGGCCGCTTTGCAGGTGCTTCTCGAGATCAGCCTCGCGCGTGCGCAGCGCGGCGAAGAGGTTGCCTTCAGCGGTTTCATCGAGCATCACGTCGGGCACGATCCCCTTGGCCTGGATCGAGGTGCCGCTGGGCGTGTAGTAACGGGCCGTGGTGATCTTGAGCGCGGTGTCTGGCGAAAGCTGACGCACGGTTTGCACCGAGCCCTTGCCGAAGGTTTGAGCGCCCATAACGGTGGCTCGCTTGTGGTCTTGCAGAGCGCCGGCCACGATCTCGCTCGCGGAAGCCGAACCTTCGTTGACCAGCACGATCAAGGGTACCCGCTTGACGGCGTCGGGCACTTTACGCAGCGGGTCGGTGCCACCGCGGCGCTGATAGTACTCAGGCGAGGCCTTGAAGGTCTGCTTCGAATCGGCAATTTGGCCGTTCGTAGACACCACGACCACATCGCTCGGCAGGAAGGCGGCCGAAATGGCTACCGCGCCTTCGAGCAGGCCGCCGGGGTCGTTGCGAAGGTCGAGCACGAGGCCCTTCAGATTAGGTTCCTGCTTATAAATTTCTTCGAGCTTGCGCGAGAAGTCTTCGACAGTGCGGTCTTGGAACTGACTCACACGCAACCACGCGTACCCCGGCTCAATGACCTTCGAGCGGACGCTTTGCACGCGAATCTCTTCGCGCACGATGGTCACGGCAAAGCTGCGGTTCTCGGTCTTGCGGAACACCGTGAGCACAACCTTGGTGCTGGGCTCGCCCCGCATGCGCTTGACGGCCTGGTCAACCGTGAGGCCCTTGACCAGCGTGTCGTCGATCTTGGTGATGAGGTCACCGCTCTTCATGCCGGCTCGGAACGCGGGTGAGCCTTCAATCGGGCTGACGACCTTGACGAACCCGTCTTCCATGCCCATTTCGATTCCGATGCCAACGAAGCGGCCGGTGGTCGACTCACGGAATTCGCGGAAGCTCTTCTTGTCGAAATACTGCGAGTGCGGGTCGAGCCCGGAGACCATGCCGCCGATGGCGTCGCTGATCAGCTTTTTCTCGTCGACCGGCTCCACGTAGTCGCTCTTGACCATGCCGAACACGGCGGCTAGCTGCTGCAATTCTTCGAGAGGGAGCTGCGACACACCATTTCGCGCTGTCGCCTGCAACTGCATCGTCGCGAGCGCACCGGTGATAGCGCCGACGGCGAGCCAACCTGCAACTTTGAGTTTGCCACCCATCAACGACCCCTTGTGCTTGTCTGCATGAACGCTATTCGAATCACACGGCAGTATATTCCCGCGTCCCATTTTCGGAACGCGGCCAGTCCGTGAAAGTTGCACGCCATGCGCTTGAACGCACTTTGCGCATTGCATGTTGCCATGCATGCACGCGGGGGCTTTGAAAGAAGTACTGCGGAATATTCAAATGGAGCCGCATACGCGGTTGTCAAAGACCGCTACGCCTGAGAGCCTCCAACCGAGATTCGCACGCAGTCAGCGCTTGAACAGTTCGTCGAACAGCTCGCCGGGAACGGTCTCGGCGGGGGCTTCGCTAACTTCGAGGCCGTGGGTTAGCTCGAACGACGAAAGCCGCCATCCTGCATCAATCGGCGGGCCCTCGGCGCCCACCCGTCGCGCAGGCAATTCGTCGGGGTAGATAAATTCACCCAACGGCGCGGACTCGGAAACGCGCCACACCCGGCGCCGGGCCTCATTTGCAATTTTGCGTTGAACCATTTCGCAGCTCCACTTGAACCAAATTTGCCAGAAACTGCCGGCAAACCCCGCGTAACACTGAATAAGTTGTTCTTTTTACGACAAGCCAACGGACATGGGAAGCCGTTTTTTCGACACACGTAGACGGTCGAAAGGTTACCCCCAACAGCGCTTTAGCCCTTGTGTCGGCAGGTAACGTTTGCACGATTTGCGCTGGACAGGCGGGTGGGATTTGCCAGGCCTTGGTCTCGTGCCCGGCAGCGCAGTGAGCGGCGGCGAGACAGACGGGTGCATTGCTGTCCGCCGTGCGTGCGTGAGCGTAGATTTCTACGTAGCGCATGCTGATCGGCGGCGGGTCGGGCTCCGTTATTGCCGTGCTTCCAAAGGTCCGACTCGATAGGGCGCTCGTCATGCCGAAACGCACCGAGCCGCGATCGCCCCGCCTCGGGCGCGGCCGTGTTACATCAGCTGCATGTACGACCACAACCAGCTCAGCGTGCCCGACTCGTTCTTGGCACTTTATGTTGGCCCGGGCGGCCTCATACCAGGCACCACCCGCGCGGTGGTCACGTCCCGCTATGAGCTGTGCGAGGAACTGGCCCAGCACCTGCACGAGTACGCGCTTGCCCAGCACTTTGATGTTGGTTTTTCCACCGACGAGGTGCTCAGGCGCTGCCACCAGGGTTTGCTGGCCGGCGCTTCCGGCCTGAGCGAAGCCGAGGCGACTTGGGCCGTACGGCGGCTGGCAGAAGTCGCGGAATGGGTGTTCCCAGAGCCGACCCCGCCCGCTAGTCGCTGACCTGGGCTTGTCAACCCGTCGTTAAGGTCCAACGCCCACAGCTGACCTTTGACAGCCCGAGCGCGACACCAAGTCTTGACGTGCCCTCCAAGCCGCGCGCCTGTTGCGGCGGCCGGCGCCAAGCCCACTCAGCGCGGGCCGCTGCAGTGCAAGCGCGCGCACGAGCCAGTCAGTGGCTGTGGGCGCTCGCGCACGGGCGCGGCGAGCAAAGCCGTTGCCTTCGACGCGAGGCGTGAAGTTTTCCCGCAGAGCAGCGTAAGCACCGCTCTAACGCGGAATCTGACCAGAAAAAGCGACGCTTTTCCAGCCCTAAGCGTAGGCATGGAGAAATACCATCGACAGCACAAAATGAACAACGTCCCGCAGGCCGAACGGCCCATTCGCATCGCGCTTCAGCGCCGCCCCGACACGAGGTCGGAGGGCGAGCCCACGTCCGCGTCGCCTGTGCTCGTGAGTCTGGTCGCTCCTTCCGTCCCAGCAGCTGAGGCGGCAGCCAGCCAGTCAACCTCGAACGGGTCGGATGCTGCCGCATCGCCGGTCACGCCAAAGGCGCAGGCGCCCGCTGTGGACCTGACCGCGAGAATTGCCGCTATCTCGGACCGCGCCAACGACGCCGCGCTGCTGGATCTGATCCGTATCGCGCTGGCTTCGACGCGGCTCGACCGTTCAGCCGCTGTCGTGGCCACAGAGCTGGCCCGCATCTTCGGCTGCGAACGTGCTTTTGTTGGTACCGTGGCAAACCGTTTCGTTCGGGTGCGCGGCATCTCGCACGGCACTGCCCTGGGTACCCAGCACGCGCTTGCAAAGAGAGCCGGCGCGGCCATGGATGAGGCGGTGGACCAGGGCGCCAGCGTGTTGCACCCGCAGCACCCCGACGACCAGCCTCGCATCACGCTCGCCCACGCCGAGCTGGCGCGCGGCTCGTGCATCGTGCTCACCGTGCCGGTGTTCCGTGGCAGCCGTGCCGTTGGTGCGCTGACGCTCGAACGTGCCCTGACGGCGCGCTTCGAGCCCGACGAAGTGCGTCGACTTGAAGCCATGGCTGGCGCGCTGGCGCCGGTGCTGCTGCTGCAAGCGGCGCGCGAGGTCTCGTTTTGGCAGCGCCAGCGTTCGCGCCTCGCACGCGGCTGGCGTGGTTTTGGCGCGCAGCAGCGTGCCGCATTCGCGCTCGTCACATTTGCCGTGTCGAGCCTAGTCATCGCGGCGCTGGTCTGGCCTGTGCCCTATCGAATCACCGCTCCCACCAGGCTCGAAGGTCAGATCCAGCGCGCTATCGCCGCGCCGCTGGACGGTTACCTGAAGAGCGCCAACGCGCGCGCCGGCGATATGGTCAAGGCCGGCCAACTGCTGGCCGAGCTGGTCGACGACGACCTGCGCCTGGACCGCCGACGCTGGGAGAGCGAAGTCGCACGTTACGAAAATGCCTTCGCCGAGGCCCAGGCCAAGGGCGAACGCGCGCAGCTCGTGATAGCCGACGCTCGCGTGTCCGAGGCGCGCGCCCAGCTTGCGCAGGTCGACCAGCAGATCACGCGCACTCGCCTCGTGGCACCCTTCGATGCGCTGGTCATCAAAGGCGACCTGACGCAGCAACTGGGCGCCCCGATCAAGCGCGGCGACATGCTGCTCACACTCACGCCGTCGCGCGAAATTCGCGTCATTCTCGAAGTCGACGAGCGTGACGTTGGCCAGATCAGCGCCGGCGGCACGGGCGCCGTCACACTCTCGGCGCTGCCAGATCGCAGCTTCCAGCTTGTCATTGAACGTGTGATGCCCGTGGCGCGTGCCGACGCCGGGCGCAACCTGTTCGAGGCCGAAGCGCGCCTGCAGGGCGTGCAGGCGGCCGATGCATCGGCGCTGCGCCCCGGCCTGCAAGGCACGGCCAAGCTCAATGCCGGCGAGCGACCGATCGCTTGGCAGGTGAGCCACCGCTTCCTCGACTGGCTGCGCCTGCAGTGGTGGTCGTGGATGGGCTCCACCTGAAGGCGTTGCCGAGCCTCACATGAGCGCCACCTTCAGCGAACACTGGTACCGCGTCGCGCATCTTCATCCGCGGCTGCGAAGCCACGTGCGCGTTGACCGCCATTGCTACCGCGGCGAGATTTGGCACGTGCTGAAAGACCCACTGAGTGGCCGCCAGCACCGGTTGAACGCGCTCGGCTACCGCCTCGTGGCGCGCTTCGACGGTCGATTGAGCATGCAGGAGGTGTGGGACCAGACGCTGCGCGAAGCCGGTGAGCACGCCCCAACGCAGCCCGAGACCATCACACTGCTGGCCCAGCTGCACGAGGCCGAACTCATCCAAACTGAATCGGCGCCCGATGTTGCCGAACTCTTCGACCGTGCTGGCCTGCGGCAAGACCGTCAGCTGCGCGCCCGATTCAACCCGCTATCGCTGCGCGTCGGGCTGTTCGACCCAACCCCACTGTTGCAGGCGCTGGCGCCACTGGCGGCTCTGTTTTTGCGGCGCTGGGCCTTGTGGGCCTGGCTGGCGCTCGTGCTTGTCACCCTGGTGTTGCTGGCGCCGCAACACGGTGCGCTCAGCGCGTATGCCTCGCAGCACCTGGGCACGCCGCGGCAGTTGCTGATTCTTTGGCTGGTGTACCCGGTGATCAAGGCCTTGCATGAATTTGCACATGCCCTGGCGGTAAAAGTGTGGGGCGGCGAGGTGCGCGAAATGGGCATCAGCCTGCTCATGCTGATGCCAGTTCCGTATGTCGACGCGTCCGCCGCGTCGGGCTTTCGCAAGCGCCACCGGCGCGTGCTGGTCAGCCTGATGGGCATTCTTGCTGAGACCACGATGGCCGCCGGCGCTGCGCTGCTGTGGCTGCACGTGGGCGATGGCGTGCTGCGCGAGGTGGCCTTCAACACCATGGTCATTGGCGGTGTGTCCACGCTGCTCTTCAACGGAAACCCGCTGTTGCGCATGGACGCCTACTACGCGCTGGCCGATGCCCTCGAGTCGCCCGGGCTGGCCAATCGCAGCAGTGCCTGGTGGCGTTGGTTGGCCAGGCGCCATGTGCTGCGCGTGTCCCAGGCTCGCCCACCGGCTGTGGCTCCTGGTGAACGTCGCTGGCTCTTCGGCTACGGTCTGGCCTCGGGTCTGTACCGCGTATTCATTGCCGTGGTCACAGTCGGCTGGTTGATCGACTTGAACTTTGTGCTGGGCGTGCTGGCGCTGGTCTGGTTCCTGACGATGGGGCTGGCGCGCCCGGCCTGGCAACTGTTGGGCTACGTGCGCAGTGCTCCGGAACTCGCCGGCCGGCGCGGCTGGGCCAGCGGCCTGGCGCTGGGCGTTCTCGCTCTGCCGCTCCTGTCGCTGTTCGTGCTGCGTCTGCCCGACGGCACACGTGCCGAAGGCGTGGTGTGGGTGCCCGAGCAGGCGCAGGTGCGCAGCGAAGGCGAAGGTTTTGTCGACAGCGTCGCCGTGCGCGACGGCCAGCAGGTCAGCCCCGGCCAGCTGATCGTTCAACTGCGCGACCCCGCGCTCGACAGCGAGCTAGAGCGCGTGCAGGCACGCCTGCGTGGTCTTGATGTGGCCTACCACAACGCCATCTTCAGTGCCACGGCGCAGGCCAACGATGTGGCGCAAGAAATTGCTCGCGCGCAGGCCGAGCGCCAGCGCATTGAAGTGCGCCGCTCCGCGCTGGCCGTGAAGAGCCAGGTAGCCGGGCGCGTGGCGCTGCCGCAAGCGCAAGACCTGCCCGGTGTCTTTCTCGCACGCGGCACGCTGGTGGCCTACGTGCTGGCGCCTGAGCAGGGCCACGTGCGCGTGGTGGTTTCGCAGACCGATGTGGCGCGTGTGCAGCAGCGCCCCGGTGAGATTGAAGTGCGCCTGGCTGGCGCGCTAAAAACGGTACTACCCGCGCAACTGGGCGGGCAGACCCCGGCAGCTATCCACCAATTGCCCAGCGCCGCACTTGGCGACCGCGCCGGCGGCTCAATCGCCACCGACCCGGCCGACCCCGATGGCCTGCGCACGCTCGAGCCGCTTTTCGCATTCGACCTCATGGTGCCGCAGCAGTCCGCGCACAACATCGGCGCGCGCGCCTGGGTGCGCTTCGACCACGGCAGCAGCCCGCTGGCAGAGCAATGGTGGCGGCGGCTGCAGCAGCAATTCATCGGACGGTATGGTGCGTGATGAGCCGTTCGCGCACCTCGCGCCTGCCGGTCCCCGGCCCGGCCTTCGGCACCTACCCCGAGCGCCCGGAGCCAAAGCGGCCCGGGGTCTGGGCCCGTGGCCTGCAAGCTGCCGCTCAACAGCTGAACGCGCTGGGCCGCAGTGGTGAGCGCCGCCATTTCGTTGCGCAAGTGCGCCAGCAGGTGCAAGCGCAGGAACACCACAGCGGGCCGCTCGGCTCGGCAGCCTTTGGGGCTCACCTGCGCGAGCTGCGCGCCCAGCTTGGCGCTCAAGGAAGCACTGCGCCGCTGATCGCGCAGGCCTTCGCCACGGTGGTGCGTGCAACGCACGCTGCGGCCGGCCTCCAGCTTTTCGATACCCAACTGATCGCCGCGCGAATCCTGCTCGACAACCGACTCGCAGAAATGGCCACCGGCGAGGGCAAGACGCACGCCGTGATGCTTGCCGCCGCCGTGGCCGCGCTGGCTGGCGTACCGGTGCACGTGGTCACCGCCAACGCCTACCTTGCGGCGCGTGATGCTGAGAGCTTGGCCCCGGTCTTCAACACACTCGGCCTGAGCGTGGCCGCCATCCGCCCCGGCGCAGATGACGACGAGCGCCGCGCCACCTACGCCGGTGCCATCGCCTACTGCACCGCCAGCGATCTGATCTTCGACTACCTGCGCGACCGCGGCGCTGCACCCGGGGCGGTGCCGCTGCTGCGCGGCCTGTGCATGGCGCTGGTCGACGAGGCCGACGGTGTGTTGATCGACGAGGCGCGCACGCCCTTCATCCTGGCGCAAGAAGTTCACGACGAAGCCGCCGCACAACGCCACCGCAGTGCGCTGGCCCTGGCACAAAGCCTGCGCGCGGGCGATCACTTTCGGCTCGATGCTGGAGCCCGCCGGGCCCACCTTCAGCCCCTGGGCAAGCAGATTTGCGCCAGCGCAGCCAAGGTCTTTGGGGAACAAGACGCCCTGTGGATGAACCGGCGCTTTCGCGACGAATTGATCGAGCGGGCGCTTGCCGCGCTGCACTTGTACCAACGCGATGTGCACTACCTGCTGCGCGAGGTGCCCGCAGCTGCCGCGCCGGCTGGCTTGCGCCCGCCCCAAATCGAGGTGGCCCTCATCGAGGCCACCACCGGGCGCGTCGCGAACGGCCGCCGCTGGTCCAACGGGCTGCACCAACTGATTGAATTGAAAGAGCGGCTGCCACCCTCGCCGGTGCAAAACACGACCGCGCAACTCACCTTCCAGCGCTTTTTTCCGCGCTATTTGCGGCTGGCCGGCATGAGCGGCACGCTGCACGAAGCACGGCGCGAGTTGCAGCAGGTTTACGGCCTCGTGGTCGAGACAGTGCCGCTGCGCCTTCCGGGCCAACGACGCCACAGCCCGCCGCACATTCACGTCACCAGCCAGGCACGCTGGCTGGCCGTGGTCGCGGCCATCGAGCGTGAGCATCGCCAAGGCCGCCCGGTGCTCATCGGCACCGATTCAGTGGCCGATGCCGAGCGCCTGAGTCAGCGCCTGCACGCGGCGGGCCTTGCGCACCAGTGCCTGCATGCGCGGCAAGATGCCGAAGAGGCTGCATGCATCGCGCGCGCCGGCCAGGCCGGTGCGGTGACTGTTGCCACCAACATGGCCGGCCGTGGCACCGACATCCTTTTGGGTGAGGGCGTGGCCGAGCGCGGCGGCTTGCACGTCATTGCCTGCCAGCAAAACGCCTCGGTGCGCATCGACCGCCAGCTGCACGGCCGCGCCGCGCGCGGCGGTAACCCTGGTTCGGTGGCCACCATGTTGGCGCTGGACGAAGGTTTGCTGTCGCAGCGCCTGCCGGCCGGGATGCGAGTGCTGTTGACGACGCTGGCGCGCGGCGGGCGCTGCCTGCCTTCGCCTGTTGCGCGTGCGCTGCTCGCGCTCGTTCAGCACCACGAAGAGCAGCGCGCGCGACAGCAGCGCGCGCAACTGCTGCGCAGCGACCGTGAACTTGTGCGCAGCCTCGGCTTTGGCGCGTTGGCCGAATGAGCGATTACCCCTCAAGCTTGTGTTGACTCCTCCGAAAACCCGTTCATAGAACCGAGAAAGACCGCCCCATGACCTGCCGTTGCACCCCCGTGCGCCCGCTGCCGCAACGGTTCTCCGTAGGCGTGTTGCTGCTGTGCACGGCCCTGACTGCCTTCGCGCAAGTTGCCC
>JBBRPV010000067.1:0-22114 GCA_038227445.1 Burkholderiales bacterium
ATGAACACTTCTTCGGCGATGCGGCCACCGAAGAGGATAGAGATTGTGCTCAGCATGCGGACCTTGTCGGTGCTGTAACGGTCACCTTCGGGCAGTTGCATCGTCACGCCAAGCGCACGGCCGCGCGGTATGACCGTGACCTTGTGAACTGGGTCGGCCTTGGGCACCAGTCGAGCGACAAGTGCATGGCCCGACTCGTGGTAGGCGGTGTTACGGCGTTCGTCCTCGGCCATGGCCATAGACTTGCGCTCTGGGCCCATCATGATCTTGTCTTTGGCCTTCTCGAAGTCGCCCATTTCGACCACGCGACCGTTGCGGCGAGCGGCGAACAACGCCGCTTCGTTGACCAGGTTTGCCAGATCGGCGCCAGAGAAGCCCGGGGTTCCGCGCGCCAAAATGTCGGGACGAATGTCTTGTCCTACGGGCACTTTGCGCATGTGCACGTTGAGGATCGCCTCGCGACCACGCACGTCAGGCAGCGTCACGTAGACCTGGCGGTCAAAGCGGCCCGGGCGAAGCAGCGCCGGGTCAAGGATGTCGGGGCGATTGGTCGCCGCCATCACGATCACGCCAAGATTGGTTTCGAAGCCGTCCATCTCGACGAGCATCTGATTCAGCGTCTGCTCGCGTTCGTCATTGCCGCCGCCCAGGCCTGCGCCACGGTGGCGACCGACAGCGTCGATTTCGTCGACGAAAATGATGCAGGGTGCGCTCTTCTTGGCCTGTTCGAACATGTCTCGAACGCGCGCCGCGCCAACACCCACGAACATTTCGACGAAATCAGAGCCCGAAATCGAAAAGAACGGTACCTTGGCTTCGCCGGCGATCGCCTTGGCGAGCAAAGTCTTGCCGGTGCCAGGAGGGCCGACGAGCAACACGCCGCGCGGGATGCGTCCCCCGAGCTTTTGGAACTTCTGCGGGTCCTTGAGGAAGTCCACCAGCTCCTTCACCTCTTCTTTGGCCTCGTCGCAACCAGCGACGTCGGCGAATGTGGTGGTGTTGTTGGCTTCGTCGAGCATGCGGGCCTTGCTCTTGCCGAAGCTGAACGCTCCGCCCTTGCCGCCGCCCTGCATCTGCCGCATAAAGTAGATCCACACGCCAATCAGCAACAAGATCGGGCCCCATGACGCCAGCATGCTCAGCAGAAACGAGGGCTCCTCGCGCGGTTTGACGTCGAACTTGACGTTGTTCGCGATCAGGTCGCCGACCAGGCCGCGGTCAAGATACGTTGCTGTGGTGCGCAGCTCCTTGTCGTCGCTGGTCTTTGCGCGGATCTCGGTACCGCTCGCACTTTCCTGAAGCTGCACGCTCTTGATGCGCTTGCTGCGAACTTCCTCAAGGAAATCTGAGTAACCGATCATGCCGGTCTGCGATGCACTTCGGTCGAACTGCTTGAAGACGGTGAACAGCACGAGTGCGATCACGAGCCAAACAGCCACTTTCGAGAACCATTGATTGTTCACCGCAACTCCATTTCCGGGCCATAACCCTTTGTGCAATGCATATGTGGACGATTTTAGACCAGTCAAGGCCCTCACCCGCATTGCAATGCCCACGGACAGCAGGCGCGTATCACCCGGTTTGTGCGCCTTAGGAACGCTTATCGGCTCCGCTACAACCCGCGCGCGACTTCAGCCCGATTCCAACCAAAAAGGTTTCGGCCGACTTGTCGCGCGAGGCCTTCGGCTTGATCGGCTTCACGACGAGGAACGTTGACTTGAACAGTTTGACAAGTTGGCTATAGCCGCTGCCATGAAAAACCTTGCATATCAGCGCGCCCTGCGGCGTGAGGTGTTTCTGGGCGAATTCGACGGCCAGTTCGACAAGATGCGTCATGCGCGCAGCATCAGACTCTTCGATGCCCGACAGGTTGGGCGCCATGTCGGACGCGACCAAATCTACGAGGCGCCCGCCCAACAGTGCTTCGAGCTTGGCGATGACCAAATCCTCGCGGAAGTCGCCCTTAAGGAAGGTCACACCCTCGATCGGGTCGAAGTCAAGCATGTCTAAAGCGATGATCGTGCCGTTGAGCGAGCCCGCCGCCGCGCCTCCGACCCCCGCTTCCTTTGGCGCGAACTTGCGCCGCACGTACTGACTCCAGGCGCCGGGTACGGCGCCGAGGTCGACCACAATTTGGCCCGGCTTGAGCAGGCGCAGCTCCTCGTCGATCTCTTTGAGTTTGTAGGCGGCTCGGGCGCGGTAACCGTCTTTTTGCGCCAGCTTCACGTAGGTGTCGTTCAGGTGGTCGTGTAACCACGCTTTATTGACCTTCTTACTTTTAGTTTGGGTTTTCATCTCGGGCCGATAATACGGGTATGACTGCTATCAACTTGACACCTGCCCAGCGCAAGGAACACCGAGCCGAAGCCCACCACCTCGACCCGGTCGTGATGGTCGGAAACGATGGGCTCACACCCTCGGTGCAAAAAGAGATCGACGCGGCACTGAACTCTCATGGCCTGATCAAGGTTCGGGTGTTTTCAGACGACCGAGCAAGCCGCGAAGCGATGTTCGTTAATTTGGCCGAGACGCTCGGTGCGGCGCCGATCCAGCACATCGGCAAGCTGCTCGTGCTGTGGCGCCCGATTCCGCCTAAAGAAAAGGTCGAGCGCGAAGGCCGTGGCGCCGGGCCGAAGGTCGTGAAGATTCTGAAGTTCTCAAAGAGTGGGAACCACCGCGCACAGGTCAAGAAGATCACCGTAATGGGCAACATGCGCATCGCGGCTGGGGGCGAACTTAAGCGCGCCCGCAAGCGCGTCAGCAGCGTCAAGAAAACGTCGCAGCAGTCCTGATGGACTGCGCGCTCAGCGTTCGCAAAACCGCCACGCCAGCGCCAGCACCAACAGGCCCTTCAGGGCAAACAATCCACCCGACACCGCGTGCAGCGCGCCGAAAGAGTAGGCGCCCTGCCCGATCCGCGCCGCGGCCATCATCGGTTGCACCGCAAAGTGCCCGGTCACCGTGCAGAACAGCGTGCCCATCAGCAACAGAAAATTGGCGCCGAGTACCGAGCCAAACCCTGAAGCCGCGCCTTTCCGGCTGCGCAGGCGCTCCAGCATCAACAGGATCAACGCGACCGCGAGGCTTGCATAAGCCTCAAGCTTCAACACACGAGCGACGAATCGCCCAGCGTCGGCTGGCGGCAGGGTTGCGAAGGCGGCGGGCGCGACCGCCGTCGCGATGCACAGCAGCACACCGCCCCAAAGACCTGCCAGAACAGCTGAAAAACGTGCGCTCCTCACCTTTCATCCGTAACGTACCGCCATGATCTCGTAGTGCTTGGTGCCCCCCGGCGCCTGCACTTCGGCCACATCGCCCGCAGCCTTGCCGATCAAGGCCCGCGCGATCGGCGAGCTGATCGAGACCAAACCCAGCTTCAGATCGGCTTCGTCATCACCGACGATCTGGTATGTCACCTTTGCGCCGCTGCCTTCATCTTCGAGATCCACGGTGGCGGCGAACACCACGCGCCCGTCGGCGTTGAGGTTCGCCGGGTCAATGATCTGCGCCGCCGCGAGCTTGCTCTCGATTTCAAGAATCCGGCCTTCGATGAATCCTTGCTTGTCTTTGGCGGCTTCGTACTCGGCGTTTTCTGACAGGTCGCCCTGTGCACGCGCTTCAGAAATGGCTTGGATCACCGCGTGGCGTTCGGTGCCCTTGAGGCGCGCCAATTCTTCCTTGAGCTTGTCGGCGCCGCGAATGGTGAGGGGAATAGTGACCATGATGAAAACCCAGGAGCAAAAATGAAGCCGCCGCCGGTGAGGCCGGCGGCGGTCAAAACAGAAAAGTACTGTATCTCAGAGCAGTTCGGCGTGCAATTCTTGCAAAGACATGACCACCAGATCGTCTTGGTGCTTCATGCCTTCGACCGCCGCCTCGCAACCCGCCATGCTGGTGTAGTAAGTGATGCGGTTGGCGAGAGCTGCCTGGCGGATATGGCGCGAATCAGCAATCGCGGTGCGCGTTTCATCGACGGTCGTGAACACGATTTGGATCTCGCCTGCTTTAACCATGTCAACGATGTGCGGGCGGCCGTCCTTGACCTTGTGTACTGCCTTGACAGGCACGCCGGCTGCAGCGATGGCGGCGGCTGTGCCCTTGGTCGCTACCAGCGAAAAACCCAGCGTATGCAGGTCGCGAGCCACCGCGACAGCCCGTTGCTTGTCGCTGTTCTTCACCGTCAGGCAGGCGGTTCCGCTGCTTGGCAAGCGCGAGCCGGCTCCGAGCTGGCTTTTCAGCATCGCTTCGCCGAAAGTTCGCCCCGCGCCCATCACCTCGCCGGTCGAGCGCATCTCGGGCCCGAGGATCGGATCAACACCGGGGAACTTGTTGAATGGAAACACGGCCTCTTTGACCGAAAAGTACGGAGGAATTACTTCGCACGGTGCCCGACCGTTGCTGTTACGTTGTTGCCCGAGCTTTTGCCCGACCATGCATCGCGCTGCGATCTTGGCAAGCGGCTGACCCGTCGCCTTTGAGACAAACGGCACGGTGCGCGAAGCACGCGGGTTTACTTCAAGCACGTAGACGACCGCGTTGTCAGCGTTGTTGCCATTCAGGCCCTGAATCGCGAACTGTACGTTCATGAGGCCGACAACCTTGAGCGCCTTGGCCATCAAAATCGTCTGGCGCCGCATCTCGTCTTGCAGGGCTTTCGGCAGCGAATAGGGCGGCAGCGAACAGGCCGAGTCGCCCGAGTGGATACCAGCCTGCTCGACATGTTCCATGATGCCGCCAATGATCACGTCCGTGCCGTCGCTGATGCAGTCGACGTCGACCTCGATCGCATCGTCGAGAAAGCGGTCGAGCAAAACTGGCGACTTTTCGCTCACCCGCACTGCCTCGCGCATGTAACGCTCCAGGTCCTTGTCGCCGTGCACGATCTCCATCGCGCGGCCGCCCAGCACGTAGCTCGGGCGCACTACCAGCGGGTAGCCAATTTCCTGCGCCAGTGCCAGCGCCGCTTCTTCGGTGCGCGCCGTGCGATTGGGCGGCTGCTTCAGGCCGATCTCGTGCAGCAGTTTCTGGAACCGTTCGCGGTCTTCGGCGATATCAATGCTGTCTGGCGTCGTGCCAATGATCGGCACACCAGAACGCTCCAGGTCGAGCGCGAGCTTCAGCGGCGTCTGGCCGCCGTACTGCACGATAACGCCGACCGGTTTTTCCTTGTCGACGATCTCGAGCACGTCTTCTAGCGTCACCGGCTCGAAGTACAGGCGGTCAGAGGTGTCGTAATCGGTCGAAACGGTCTCGGGATTACAGTTGACCATGATGGTCTCATAGCCGTCTTCGCGCATGGCCAACGCAGCATGCACGCAGCAGTAGTCGAACTCGATTCCCTGGCCGATTCGGTTCGGCCCGCCGCCAAGCACCATGATCTTCTTCGCCGACGTCGGCTCCGCCTCGCACTCTTCCTCGTAGGTCGAGTACATGTAGGCGGTCTGCGTCGCGAACTCGGCTGCGCAGGTATCCACGCGTTTATAGACAGGGCGGATATTCAGCCCGTGTCGAACCGACCGTACCTCGTGCTGATTCGTTCCGAGCAGCTTCGCGAGACGTCTGTCGGAAAATCCTTTTTGCTTCAGGAACCGCAACTCGTCTTTCGTCAAGCCAGCGAGATTTCGGCCGACCAGCGCCTGTTCGTGCTGGATCAGCTGCTCGATCTGCGCCAAAAACCAAGGGTCGATCGCGGTCTCTTCGAACACTTCGTTTAGCGACATTCCGATGCGAAACGCGTCGCCAACAAACAAAATGCGCTCCGGCCCGGCCTCGCCTATTTCTTGCACGATCTCTTCACGGTCCGTGCTGCGCTCCGACAGGCCGTCAATGCCGGTTTCAAGCCCACGCAGCGCCTTCTGAAAACTCTCCTGAAAGGTGCGGCCCATCGCCATCACTTCGCCGACCGACTTCATCTGCGTCGTCAGCCGCGAGTCGGCAGCCGGAAACTTCTCGAACGCGAAGCGTGGGATCTTCGTGACCACGTAGTCGATGCTTGGCTCGAACGAAGCCGGCGTCGCTCCGCCGGTAATGTCATTGCGCAACTCGTCGAGCGTGTAGCCTACCGCGAGCTTGGCTGCGACCTTGGCGATCGGGAAACCCGTGGCCTTCGACGCCAGCGCCGAAGAACGCGACACCCGTGGGTTCATTTCGATCACGACCATCCGACCGTTTTGTGGATTGATCGCAAACTGAACGTTCGAGCCACCGGTGTCAACACCGATCTCGCGCAAGATCGCAATCGAAGCGTTGCGCAGCAGCTGGTACTCCTTGTCGGACAGCGTCTGGGCTGGAGCCACCGTGATCGAGTCGCCGGTGTGGATGCCCATCGGGTCGAGGTTCTCGATCGAGCAGACGATGATGCAGTTGTCCTTGCTGTCGCGCACCACCTCCATCTCGAACTCTTTCCAGCCGATCAGGCTCTCTTCGATCAAGAGTTCCTTGGTCGGCGACAAGTCGAGCCCGCGCTTGCAGATTTCTTCAAATTCTTCCGGGTTGTAGGCGATGCCGCCGCCAGTGCCGCCGAGCGTGAAGCTGGGGCGAACGACCATCGGAAAACCAGTGCCACCAATGTCGTGCGTGATGCGCTTTTGCACTGCCAACGCATCCTCCATCGAATGCGCAATGCCAGAGCGCGCCGAATGCAGGCCAATGCCGGTCATTGCGTCCTTGAACTTGAGTCGGTCTTCAGCTTTCTCGATCGCCTTCTCATTCGCGCCGATCATCTCGACGCCATACTTCGCCAGCACGCCGTGCTTGTGCAGGTCGAGCGCGCAGTTCAGCGCCGTCTGGCCACCCATTGTGGGCAATACCGCGTCAGGCCGTTCCTTGGCGATGATCTTCTCGACCACCTGCCAAGTGATGGGCTCGATATAGGTGACGTCGGCCATCTCCGGGTCGGTCATGATCGTCGCCGGGTTGCTGTTAACGAGAATGACCTTGAAGCCTTCTTCCCGCAGTGCTTTGCAGGCCTGCGCACCGGAGTAGTCGAACTCGCAGGCCTGGCCGATGATGATCGGCCCGGCCCCGATGATCAGGATCGTTTTGAGGTCGCTGCGCTTAGGCATTCTTCGTCTCCGTCATCAGCGCAGTGAAGCGGTCGAACAGGTAGGAAATATCGTGAGGACCGGGTGAGGCTTCTGGGTGACCCTGGAAGCAGAAGGCGGGCTTGTCGGTGCGCGCCAAGCCCTGCAATGTGCCGTCGAAAAGCGACACATGCGTGGGCCGCAGGTTGGCCGGCAAACTGGATTCGTCGACTGCAAAACCGTGGTTCTGGCTCGTGATGCTGACGCGTCCGTCGCCAAGGTCCTTTACGGGATGGTTTGCGCCGTGGTGGCCGAACTTCATCTTGAAGGTTTTTGCACCCGACGCCAGTGCCATGATTTGATGGCCGAGGCAGATCCCAAAAGTCGGGATACCGGTTTCGATAAGTGCGCGCGTTGCGGCGATCGCGTAGTCGCAAGGCTCGGGGTCGCCCGGGCCGTTGCTCAGGAAGATACCGTCGGGGTTGTACTTCAGTACCTCGGCGGCTGAAGTCTGCGCATGCACCACCCGGACCCGGCAGCCGCGGCTAGCCAGCATGCGAAGAATGTTGCTCTTTACGCCAAAGTCGTAGGCAACGACATGAAATTTCGGAGACTTAAGCGTACCGTATCCGCTCTCGAGCGCCCACTCGGTCTCGTTCCATTCATAAGGTTCGCGTTCGCTGACAAACTTTGCCAGGTCGAGCCCGCTCATACTTGGCGCGGCTTTCGCTCTCGCTTTGGCATCTTCCACATTCGCCGGCGTGATCGCTGTGCCCAGCGGCAAACCCAGGATGCAGCCGTTTTGCGCGCCCGTGGTTCGCAACATTCGCGTCAGCCGTCGCGTGTCAATGTTGGCGATAGCCACCGTGCCTTCACGCTTCAGGTACGCCGCTAGCGTCATGCTGCTGCGGAAGTTCGAGGCCAGTAGCGGCAGGTCTTTGATCACGAGGCCAGAAGCGAACACCCTTTTCGCCTCGACGTCTTCGGCGCTGATGCCGTAGTTTCCAATGTGCGGGTATGTCAGCGTGACGATCTGGCGGCAGTAGCTCGGATCGGTCAGGATTTCCTGGTAGCCGGTTAGCGAAGTATTGAACACCACTTCGCCGACGGTGTGGCCGGGGGCGCCGATGGAAATGCCCTGAAACACTGTGCCGTCTGCGAGTGCCAGGATTGCCTGGGCTTGGGGGAACAGCAGTTGCGGCGGCACCGGGTATCTCCGTGTTTTGCGCGCCCACCTCAGCCCGTTGAGCGCTCGCTCTTAAAGCATGAAGCCGGTGAGAAAACCTGGAGTTCCCCGACGGGAAACTTTATTGATTTTCCTCAGGAAACATCGTGTGTTTCGGTGGGCGGGCGAGTTAATGGTAGCCATCGATTGTAGACCACCGCGACGGCCCACTTCGCCAGTAAGCACCAAGCCGATAGACTCATACGATGCTTTTCAATCGTTGCAGAACCTACTGTCCAAACGGCAACGCCTTGCCCCTTCTCGCTGGGGCGTTTGCTGCCGCCAGTTTCGTCAGCATGGATGGCCTGATCAAGCTGATGGCGCCGCGCTACGGCGCACTTCAGCTCAGCTTCTTCCGCTTCGCGGGAGGTAGCGTGTTCGCCTTGCTGCTCTGGGCCTGGAAGTGCTCACCCTTACCCGCGCGCGACGCATGGCGCCTGCACATAGTGCGCAGCGTCTTTCTTTTGGTCTCGCTGGTCGGCTACTTTCATGCATTGACACAACTGCCCCTCGCACTTGCTGTGACCATTTCGTACCTCTCCCCTATTTTTGTCGCGGTGCTGGCAATTCCAATGCTCAAGGAGCGCCCTTCGCCGTCGATTTGGGCGGCTTTGTCACTGGGGCTGGCGGGAGTGTCGATCTCGATCTGGCCCGAGCTGCAGGGCGGGTTCGACGGTACAGGCACGCCCAGGCTGTGCGGAATGCTCAGCGTCGCGGTCTCAGCGGTCTCGTTCGCCTTCGTGATGCTGTTCGCGCGCAAGCAGTCCCTCGGCGATTCTGTGTGGACGATCCTACTGATCCAGACACTTCTGCCGCTCACGCTCCTTGCCGCACCCGCCGCTTGGTTCTGGAAGCCGCTGCAGGCCGGCGACCTTCTCTTGATCCTGCTCGCCGGAGGACTGGGAACGCTCGGCCTACTGTGCTTGACCTTCGCGTTCAAGCGACTCGAGGCCAGCCGAGTAGCACCATTGGAGTACAGCAGCTTCGTCTGGGCAGCGGCGTTGGGATACCTGATGTTCGACGAAGTGCCAACACTGAGAACCGGATCGTCGGCGGCACTCATCATGGGCGGCTGCCTGCTGTTGCTGCGACGCTGAACGACGTTCAGCGCCCGAGCGCAACGATACCGGCCCTGGCGATCTGCGCGTCTTCGTTCGACTTGACTCCACTAACCCCAACCGCGCCGACACAGTGCCCGCTCACCATCACCGGCACGCCGCCTTCGAGCATGCCATCGAGCTCGGGCGCGCTCAAGAACGACATGCGACCCTGGTTAATCATCTCTTCATAGAGACGACTTTCACGGCGGCCGAGCGCCGAGGTGCGCGCCTTGGCTGGAGCAATGTGAGCCGAGATTGGCGCGGCACCGTCAAGGCGCTGCAGCCAGAGAAGGTGGCCGCCGTCGTCGACGATCGCGATCGAAACACTCCACTGGTTGGCGACCGCTTCAGCCTCGGCGGCGGTGGCCATGCTTTTGACGTCGGCGAGCGAAAGGAAGGGTTTGGTGTTCATGGGGGAGCGTTCCGGCTTGAGTTTGTTGAATCAGGCCGCAACTGTACGCATTAAGCAGGCTGAACCTCCGTAAAGCAGTCTGCCCCTTTCCGCAAGGGCACACGCCCACGCGGCAGTGCGGAACTAGAATCGAAGTTGCGAGTCCAAATTTGCGTTAACCTTAACCACTAGGAGGTCTCATGAATCAACCCGGCCAAACCACTTTCAGCGCATACGCTGGCGAAGTAACGTCTGCGGAGCAACGCAACCGCGTGTTGCGCAATACGTATTGGCTCCTTGCTCTTTCGATGGTGCCAACAGTGCTAGGCGCATGGATCGGCGTTTCAACCGGCCTGCTGCTTGGAATGGGCGCGGGGATGAGCGCGATCATCTTCCTCGGCGGAGCCTTCGGCTTGATGTTTGCGATCGAAAAGACGAAAAACTCGGCGGCCGGAGTGCCGGTGTTGCTCGGATTCACCTTCTTCATGGGCTTGATGCTGTCGCGCATGATCGGCGCGGTGCTGGGTCAGTCGAATGGCGCTGGGCTGATCATGACGGCCTTCGCCGGCACCGGTTTGATCTTCTTCGGCATGGCCGCCTTGTCTTCGGTGATTAAGCGGGATCTGTCGTCTATGGGGAAGTTCCTGTTCATCGGCATGATCATGGTCGTTGTGGCTGCCATCACAAACATTTTCCTGCAGTCGAGCACCTTGATGATCACGATCTCGGTGTTGGCTATCGGCATCTTCTCGGCCTTCATCCTTTATGACCTGAAGCGCGTGAAAGACGGCGAAGAGACCAACTACATCAGCGCCACGCTGGGTGTGTATCTGAGTCTTTACAACGTATTCCAGTCATTGCTGGCGATCCTCGGGTTCGCCAACAGCAGCGATTGAGGCGAACGCCTCCTGCAAGTCGGATCGGGGGCCTTCGGCCCCCGTTTTTTTATGTGCATCTAGGGCGTGTTACCGACGGAGCCAAACGGCTGCAGCGACGAGTTGAACCGCGCCGAGGAAACTGCGAGCGGTCTTGTCACAGTGCGGCAGTCCGGAATAGGCAACTGATAGGGCCCCGCAAGCCGTCGGCTGGACGGGTCAGCGCCCAGTCGATGATGCCGGGCAGATGGCGGCGCACGAGCAAGGCGACTTCCAACGTCGGCTTGACTTTTGGGGCGCATCACCCTCGCACGCCATTGTTCGAGAATTGCGCCCAAAAAGTGGATCGGCTCGCGCTCCATGCGCTCGTGGAGTTGCTCGTTTTAGACCGAGTCGCGCGCACTGGAAACGGTGGTCAGCCCTACGATCGAGGCGTCTGGACTCAAGCGGCTACGACCCTTCAATACCAACCGTCTCATGCCTGATCGGGACTTGTCGTTGAGCTTTTTGATGCGGCGGATCAGGGTCGCTCGAAAACCGCGATGCTTTCAACATGCGCCGTGTGCGGGAACATATTGACGGCACCGGCCGCCTTGCATCGGTAACCCGCCTCGTGCACCAGCAAGCCCGCGTCGCGCGCCAGCGTCGCCGGGTTGCAGCTGACGTAGACGATGCGCGTCGGCGCCTCATAACCCGGAGCAAGAACGGGGTCGGCACGCAGGTCGGCGAGCGCTTTCGCCAGCGCGAACGCGCCCTCGCGCGGCGGGTCGATCAGCCACTTTTGGGCGTGGCCGTGTGCGGCCAGCGTGGCCGGCGTCAGCTCGAAGAGGTTGCTTGCAGCAAAACTCGTTTTCGCGCTCAGGCCATTGAGCGCGGCGTTCTCGCGAGCGCGCTGCACCAGCGTCTCGCTACCCTCGATGCCGAGCGCCTCGTACGCTTTCGTGGCGATCGGCAAGGTGAAGTTGCCCAGCCCGCAGAACCAGTCAATGACGCGTTCGTCGACGCCCGGTTGCAGCAGTCGAATGGCGCGCGTCACGAGAACGCGGTTGATGTGGGGGTTGACCTGAGTGAAGTCGGTCGGATTAAACGGCATGACGATGCCGAACTCCGGCAACGAATAGTCCAGCCCAGGACCACCAACATCGAGCCTTTGCACGGTGTCGGGACCTTTTGACTGCAACCACCACTGCACGTTGTGCTCATTTCCGAAGTCCCGAAGGCGCGCCAGGTCGGCTTCAGTCAACGGTTCAAGGTGGCGCAAGACCATCGCTGTGACCTCGTCACCAATGGCCAGTTCAATCTGAGGCACGCGGTCGCGCTGGTCCATGGTCGCCACGAGTCCGCGCAGCGGCAACAGCAGCGCGCTCACGTGCGGTGGCAGCACGTCGCAGCTTTCCATGTCGGCCACAAAACTCGACTTTCGCTCGTGAAAGCCGACCAGCACCTTGCCCTTCTTGACCACGTAGCGGACCGAAAGCCGCGCCCGGTAGCGGTAACCCCAAGCCGGTCCCTCGATGGGTCGCAACACCTGTTCCGGCTTGACCTTACCCAGGTGCCAAAGCGCATCTTCGAGCGCCCGTTGTTTCGTCGCGACCTGAGCGCCGACGTGAAAGTGCTGCATCTTGCAGCCGCCGCAGTGGCCGAAATAGCGGCACTTTGGCACCACGCGTTGCGAGCTCTCATTGCGCAGCGCCGTGATCGTCGCCTGCTCCCAGCTGGCCTTGCGCCGAGCCACCTGGACCTGCACGTCTTCGCCGGGCAGAGCGTCTTCGATGAACACGACCTTGCCAGCTGCGTTGTGTGCCACGCCCTGGGCTTCGAGGTCGAGCGACTCCACCGTCAGCCACTCTTTTTCGACCAACGCCTTTTCGGGCACTACTTTGGGCGCCACTTCAGACGCTATGTTTGCAAATTCCATGGGGCGCGATTATCGGGGCGCGCGAAGCCGCTGCTACACTTCGCCCCGTCAGGAGAGAGCTTCCCGGATTGTCAAATCGATGAACCGATGAAGCCGCCGAAGGCGCAGGTCCAAGCATGTGAACGCGAGGCTCGAACGCTCAGGCAAAAGGACTGGCAAGCGCTTCGTTTCGAAGCGTTCCTCGCTGGAGAGAGGTCTACCAAGAGTGGATCCACCGAAGGGGCAAGCGGCTTTACCGCGAAAGCGGAGCTGCCAATCTCTCAGGTAAAGCGGACAGAGAGGGCATTCCCGGTGCGATCATGAGGTCACGCCGGTCTATTGAATTGCCCTCGCAGGACCTCCACAGGAGACAACCATGTCCGACACCGCCGCTACACACAGCACGCCCTTGCACACCACGCCGCTGCACGCGCTGCACATCGAACTTGGCGCGAAGATGGTGCCGTTCGCCGGCTACGACATGCCGGTTTCCTACCCCGCGGGCATCATCAAGGAACACCGTCAGTGTCGCGAATCTGCGGCGCTGTTCGACGTGTCTCACATGGGCCAGCTTCGCCTCACCGGCCCCGATGCCGCCAAGGCGCTAGAAACGCTGGTGCCGATGGATGTGCAAGGCCTCGCCGACGGCCAGCAGCGCTACGCGTTTTTCACCAATACCAGCGGCGGCATCCTCGACGATCTGATGATCACGCGGCGCGCTGCCGAGAACGACCTGCTGCTGATCGTGAACGCGGCCTGCAAGGAGGTCGATATCAAGCACCTGATCACGCACATAGGCCACCGCTGCACCGTGCAGCCGTTGCCCGAGCGCGCGCTGCTTGCGCTTCAGGGCCCAAAGGCGGTGAAAGCACTGGCGCGGCTGAACCCGGCGGTCGCGTCGTTGGTATTCATGACCGGGATGAGTGCCACGCTCGCCGGCGCCGAGTGTTTCGTCACCCGCTCCGGCTATACCGGCGATGACGGTTTCGAGATTTCGGTGCCTACCGCCAAGGCCGAAGCGTTGGCGCGCGAGTTGCTCGCACAACCTGAGGTCGGCCCGGTCGGCCTGGGTGCGCGCGACACGCTGCGACTCGAAGCCGGCTTGTGCCTCTATGGCCACGACATCAACACCACCACCACGCCGGTGGAAGCCGCCCTCACTTGGGCAATTCAAAAGGTAAGGCGCGCGGGTGGAGCACGTCATGGCGGCTACCCCGGCGCTGCAGTGATCGACGGGCAGCTCGCCACCGGCGTGTCCACCAAGCGTGTCGGCCTGATTGGGCTTGAACGTGTACCCGTACGCGAAGGCGCGATCATTCAAGACGCCCAGGGCCGCAAGCTTGGCGTTGTCACCAGCGGTACGCTCGCACCCACCGTGGCACAACCGATCGCGATGGCCTACCTGGCCGCCAACCACGCTCTGCCGAACCATGAGGTCTATGCCGACGTGCGCGGCAAGGCCCAGCCGATGCGCGTGACTTCCCTGCCCTTCACGCCGCACCACTACTTCCGCGGCTAAGCGCGCAAGAAATCAACGTCAATTTCCACCGATAAATCACAGGAGCCCCCGATGACGACCATGTATACCAACGATCACGAGTGGATCAATATCGAAGACCACGAGGCCGCCACCGTCGGCATCACCCACCACGCCCAGGATGCGCTGGGCGACGTTGTCTTCGTCGAGTTGCCAGCCGTCGGCAGCACCTTCAAGAAAGGCGATGTGGCCGGCGTTGTCGAATCAGTCAAAGCGGCTGCCGACCTGTTCATGCCAGTCAGCGGCGAGGTGGTGGAAGTGAACGCAGCCCTGCGCGACGACCCGTCGCTGGCCAACACCGACCCGCTGGGCAACGGCTGGTTCTTCAAGGTTCATGTCAGCGATATGACCGAATTCGAACAACTAATGGACGCGCCCGCCTACGACCTGCTCGTCAAGAACACCTGAAGGGTTTTAGATGTTGATGTCTGCCCACAAGCCGCTGCACGAACTCGAAGACGCCTCGGAGTTCGTTGCCCGCCACATTGGCGTGAGCGCCGAAGACGAAAGCCACATGCTGTCGCTGATCGGCGCGGCTTCGCGCGTCGCACTGATCGAAAGCGTCGTGCCACGCTCGATCGCGCGCAGAGCGCCGATGGCGTTGCCCGAACCGTTGACGGAAACGGCGGCGTTGGCCGAACTGAAGGCCATCGCCAGCCGCAACCAGATGCTGAAGAGTTTCATCGGCCAGGGCTACCACGGCACGCACACGCCGGGTGTCGTCCTGCGCAACATCCTTGAGAACCCGGCTTGGTACACCGCCTACACACCCTACCAGGCAGAAATCTCGCAAGGCCGAATGGAAGCGCTGGTGAACTTCCAGACAATGGTCTGCGAGCTGACGGGCATGGCGATCGCCGGCTCATCGATGCTCGATGAAGCGACCGCGGCCGCGGAAGCCATGACGCTCACACTGCGCGTGGGTAAATCCAAGTCGACCACGCTCTTCGTCGCCGACGACGTGCTGCCCCAAACGCTCGAAGTGGTGCAAACCCGCGCACGCCCGCTCGGCATCACCGTGCTCACCGGCGCGGCCGAGTCGGCCGGCAATGTCGACGCGTTTGCAGCTTTGCTCCAATATCCCGGCGTCAGCGGTGTGGTGCGTGACCTAAAACCCATCATCAACGCAGTGCACGCGCGCGGCGGCCTGGTCATCGTTGCCGCCGACCTACTGGCGCTGACGCTATTGGTGGCTCCCGGCGAGATGGGCGCCGACATCGTCGTTGGCAACACGCAGCGCTTCGGAATGCCAATGGGCAACGGCGGCCCGCACGCGGCTTACCTGGCAACAAAAGACGAGTTCAAACGCTCGATGCCTGGCCGGCTCGTCGGCGTCAGCATCGACGCGCACGGCGCACCCGCCTATCGGCTGGCACTACAGACGCGAGAGCAGCATATTCGGCGCGAGAAGGCCACCTCGAACATCTGCACAGCGCAGGTCTTGCCCGCGGTGGTGGCGAGCATGTACGCCGTGTACCACGGGCCTGAAGGGCTCAAACGCATTGCGCGGCGCGTGGCGAGTTACACCGCCGTGCTGGCCGCCGGGCTACAACAGCTCGGTTGCACGCTGCCAAACGCGAGTGGTTTTGACACACTGCAGGTGTCGACCGGAGCGAACACCGAAACGTTGCTGCAATCCGCGCGCGCGGCGGGCTTTAATCTGCGCCGCTCCTCGGCTGAGAGCGTGGGCATCACGCTAGACGAAACAACGACGCGCGAAGACATCACCGCGCTGTGGAACCTCTTCGCCTCCGGCCAGCCGATGCCCGACTTCGCGCCCTTCGAAAAGGGCATCACCTCGCTGATTCCGGAATCGCTCGCGCGCAGCAGTGGCTTCCTCGCCCACCCTGTCTTCAACCGCCATCACTCCGAGACTGCGATGCTGCGATACATCCGCAGCTTGTCTGACAAAGACCTAGCCCTCGACCGCACGATGATCCCACTGGGCTCGTGCACGATGAAGCTGAACGCCACCAGCGAAATGATTCCGATCACCTGGCCCGAGTTCGCGAACATCCACCCATTCGCCCCGGTCGACCAGCTCGCAGGCTACGAACAGCTGCGCACCCAGCTCGAAGCATGGTTGTGCCAGGCCACCGGCTACAGCGGCGTGAGCCTGCAACCCAATGCCGGCTCGCAGGGCGAGTACGCCGGCCTGCTCGTGATCAAGGCGTTCCACGAGGCGCGCGGCGAAACGGGCCGCAACATCTGCCTGATTCCGGAATCGGCCCATGGCACCAACCCGGCCAGCGCGCAGATGGCGGGCTTGCAGGTCGTTGTGACTCGATGCGACGACGAAGGCAACATCGACCTGGCCGATCTGGAGGCCAAGTGCACGCTGCACAGCGCGCAACTCGCCTGCATCATGATTACCTACCCCTCGACCTACGGCGTGTTCGATACGCACGTCAAGCAGATCTGCGCGCTCGTGCACCAGCACGGCGGACGTGTCTATGTGGACGGCGCGAACATGAACGCGCTGGTCGGCGTGGCCGCACCGGGCGAGTTCGGCGGCGACGTGAGCCACCTGAACCTGCACAAAACCTTTTGCATTCCGCACGGCGGCGGCGGGCCCGGCGTGGGGCCGACTTGCGTGGTCGCCGACCTCGTGCCTTACCTACCGGCGCACCGCTCGGCCGGTATCGGCACCGAACTCCAGGTCGGTGCAGTTTCTGCCGCACCGCTGGGCAACGCAGCGGTATTGCCAATCAGCTGGATGTACATGCGCATGATGGGCGCCGAAGGCCTCACCGCCGCCACTGAAACCGCGATTCTTTCGGCCAACTACATCGCCGCGCGTCTGGCCGACCACTACGAGGTGCATTACAGCGGCAACATCGACGGCCTCAAAGGTGGTGGCGTGGCGCACGAGTGCATCCTCGACCTTCGGCCACTGAAAGAGGCGACCGGCGGCGCTGCGGGCGTGAGCGCCGAAGACGTGGCCAAGCGACTCATCGACTACGGCTTTCATGCGCCAACGTTGAGCTTCCCTGTCGCCGGCACGCTGATGGTCGAACCCACCGAAAGCGAATCGCTAGAGGAACTCGACCGTTTCTGCGACGCGATGATCGCGATCCGGCGCGAGATTGCGAAGGTCGAGTCTGGCGCCTGGCCGAAAGACGACAACCCCCTGAAGGCCGCGCCGCACACCGCCGAGGTCCTGCTGAAAACGGGGTGGGCGCACGCCTACTCGCGTGAAGAAGCGGCGTACCCAGTGCCGGCCTTGCGGCGCAACAAATACTGGTCGCCAGTTGGGCGCGTCGACAACGTGTGGGGCGACCGCAACCTGATGTGCGCTTGCCGTCCCCTGAGCAGCTATGAGAGCTGACGGTGTGACACTCCATACAAGTGAGCTCTGAATCATGGCCGTCTCAGTCTTCGACCTTTTCAAGGTCGGTATCGGTCCAAGCAGCTCGCACACGGTGGGGCCGATGCGCGCGGCGCGGCTGTTTGCGCTGCGCCTTCAGCACGAAGGCAAACTCGAAGTCACCGTTCGAGTTTGCTCGCAGCTTTATGGGTCGCTCGGTGCCACTGGCAAGGGTCACGGCAGCGACAAGGCGGTGCTGCTCGGGCTGACCGGTGCCGAGCCAGACACGGTCGACGTGGAAGGGATCGCAGCCCAGCTCAAGCAGATCCGCGACGACAAGCGCATCGCGCTTCTCGGCAAGCACGAGGTCACCTTCACCGAAAAGACCGACCTCATCTTCTACCGCCGTGAAACGCTGCCCTTCCACGCCAACGGCATGCGCTTCACGGCGTTCGACGTCGCGGGCGCTGAGCTGCTGACCCGCACGTACTACTCGGTAGGCGGCGGTTTCGTTGTCAGCGACGAAGTAGCCCACGACGGCAGCCTGCAAAAAGTGATCGCGCCCGACACCACCGTGCTCGCGCACCCCTTTCACAGCGGCGCCGAGTTACTGACGCTTGCTCAACAACACGGGTGCAACATCGCCGAGCTGATGCGCCGCAACGAACGCCACTGGCGCAGCGATGCTGAAATCGACGCCGGCCTGTTGAAGATTTGGGCCGTGATGCAGGCCTGTGTCGTGCGCGGCTGCAAGACCGACGGCGTGCTGCCCGGCGGTTTCAAGGTGCGTCGTCGGGCCGCAGACCTGCACCGCCAGCTTTGTGCGAACCCAGAAGCAGCCCTGCGCGACCCGCTGCAGGTGCTCGATTGGGTCAACCTCTACGCGCTGGCCGTCAACGAAGAAAACGCTGCCGGTGGCCGCGTGGTTACCGCGCCGACCAACGGCGCTGCCGGCATCGTACCGGCCGTGCTGCACTACTACACCCGCTTCGTGCCGTCAGCGAACGACCGAGGCGTCATCGACTTTCTTCTCACTGCTGCCGCCATCGGCCTACTCTACAAGGAAAACGCCTCGATCAGCGGCGCCGAGGTGGGCTGTCAGGGGGAAGTCGGCGTGGCGTGCTCGATGGCGGCCGGCGCCTTGTGTGCCGTGCTCGGCGGCTCGCCGGCACAGGTGGAAAACGCGGCCGAGATCGGCATGGAACACCACCTTGGTCTGACCTGCGATCCGGTCGGCGGGCTGGTGCAAATTCCCTGCATCGAACGCAACGCGATTGCGTCTGTCAAGGCCATCAACGCAGCGCGTATGGCATTGCGAGGCGACGGCACTCACCACGTGAGCCTCGACAAGGTGATCAAGACCATGCGCGAAACCGGCGCCGACATGATGAGCAAATACAAGGAAACAGCCCGCGGCGGTCTGGCGGTCAACATCGTCGAATGTTGATAAATATGTGGGCTCTTCACGCAGGCGGCGCACCTCCCGTGCAATAACCCATGCTTCGATGCTTGACTGAAGCGGAGCTCCGTTCGGACAATGAAGCATCTGTCCCGCTTTGTCGTCGAGCCCTAGCCGCCCATGTCCCGCCAGCCCCGCGATAACGCAGTCATCCACGGCCCGCTTGGCCGACGCTTGCTGTACGAACAAGCGCTTCATGCGTCTGAGGTCGCGTACACAAACACCCCGCAGGGCCAGGTCGCGATAGTCTTGCTTGAAGTGGGGCTGGGCCTTGGCAGCTCGCACATCAGCGAACGCATTCTTGAGCCCGTTACATCGAAGCTGGCGAAGGTTCTCAACGAACGGCTGCGCTCGGTTGACGTGCTGGTGCGCACCGCCGACACCGAGCTGGCAGTCCTGCTCGCCCAGGCACACCTCGGCGTGGCAGCGGGCTTCTCAGAGCGCCTGAAGCCGCCGATCGATCAGGCACTGGGCGAGATGCGCGTGGCCTCGGACATCGTCATCGGCGTCGGCCTGGCCGCCAACCCGCAGACCAGCTCCTGGGGGCCGGACCAGCTTATCGAACTGGCCGACTTCCGGATGCGTTGCGCTCGCCGACGCGCCGCGGCGCAGTCTGTCCGCGAATGGGCCGTCGTCGTCGATGGCGAGTCGATGCCACCAGCCTGGACCGACACAGAAATCTGGCCCGCCACTGGCGTGATCACCGGTGATATGGGGCTCTGACCGTGCAGCGTGACCTTACCTGCCCGAAAAACGTGCTCCATAGCTGAGGCACCGAATGCTCGGTCGAAGAGCCCGAGAAGCGCAGAGGGAACGAAGCGAGGTAGCGTGTGCGATGTACGCTGGAGTTCAAGCCAGCGGCCGGCAGGCCAGGAAGTAGAGGTTTGAGCACGGGCGCTGGGTGTGGCCAAACGTGGTGTCGCTCGGCGCGGCAGCTGACGAGCTTGGCCCTCGATTGGGCAAGTTTCAGCTGCACGACATCGGACCGCGCCCGCTGGTCAGGGACAACGTCCAGCGCTCTAAAGCCACGACGCTGGCCTACCTGCATTTCAGGCACAAGATCGCCAAGTAGGTGAAGCTGGCGCTGCAGTAGTGTCCGGTTAAATGTCGAACAAATTCAACTGGTTAGCGACGACGGGTGGTTCTGGTTGGGAGCGATCGGGCTGCAAGGCGCATGAAAGCTCGGTTTTCTCGAACACTGAGACCGACAAGATCTGTAGACATGTGTAGAGCGAGGCATCGAGGTGAAGCTCCTTCTTGACGATGGCGATGAGCACGTAGGTGGCGACTGCGCACCAGACCCGTGTCTTCACCGCGTTCTCGCTGGTGCCCAGGAAGCGCTTGATGCGCAGGTGCTGCTTGATCCACTTGAAGAACAGTTCGACCTGCCATCGACTCTTGTACAGGGCTGCAATCGTCAGCGCCGGCAAGGTCGTGTTGTTGGTCAGGAAGATCAGCGTCTTGCCCGATTCGGGGTCCTTGAAACGAACGCGCCGCAGATGCTCCGGATAGGCCTTGGCCGAGTAGTGGCCATTGAGCATGACGCGCTGGTCGCAGATCACGCCGGTATCGCGCTGGGTCGGCGACGAGTACACGCGCCGCGCGTCCATGCCGCGCTTGGCGCGCGTGACGAAGAACGCGCCCCACTGATGCATCGCGTACAGGCGCGCGAAGTCCACATAGCCACGGTCCATTACGTAAAAGGCGCCGGCCTCGACCGGCAGGATGTCGAGCACATTGACATCGTGCAGCTTGCCGTCGCTGATGTGGATGAACGTCTGGATCGAGCCACGCAGGTCCAGCAGCGTGTGCAACTTGACGGCCGCCTTCGTTGATCGAAAGGGTGCCCAGTCGAACAGACTCAGGCACAGGTCGATGGTGGTGGAGTCCAGAGCGTACACACTCGCGTCCAGATCGAGCACCGAGGGCTCTTGGGCATACAGCGCTCTGGCGCGCACGATCAAGCGCCGGGCCAACCCATGGTAGATGCGCCAATCGCGAAGCTCGAGGGCGTCGGCCAGCGTCGAGCGCGCGGGAGGCGCCTTCATCCCCATGTGAAACAGCTTGGCTTGATTGGAAGCCAGGCAAACCTCGATGGCGCGAAGCGACTCGCGCCATGTGAGCTGCGCGAAGGCCATGACGCGAAACAAGTCGGCACAGCCGAACGTGCGCACGCCCGCGTCGCCCTTGTGCCGCTCCACGATGCGTCCGAAGGTCTTCCACGGGACGAACTCCATCACCTGCGCGAACAGCGTCTTGCCCACGTTCATGCGTCACCCCGGGTCGGCCAAACCCGTGAGCATCGCAATACGGCGGATCGAAATTCAAATCGTGGACACCCATGAATCGCCTGCAACCCTCGTCAATGCTGGCTTTGCGGCCAGTTGGTTCCAAATAAGCCGGACACTACTGCTGGCGCTGAAACATTCAACCTCGTTGACCTCCAGGGCAGCTACATCGACGACCCGTTCACCACGCGTCAATGCGGCGCGCCCGCCAAAGGCGTGAAAGACACGCACTTTCACCCGGTGGAACCGCGCGACCTGCGACTGTTTCGGACCGCATTTTCGATCCCACCCGATACAATCCGCATCTGCTTTTGATCAGGGAAACGTGGCCGAGCGGTTTAAGGCTGCAGTCTTGAAAACTGCCGACGGGGTAACCCGTCCGTGAGTTCGAATCTCACCGTTTCCGCCATTACATTGCCGAGTTTCCCCTCCTGAGCTCCCGATCAACCAAGAGCTGCGGCCAGACCAGGCGCTATCGGCCGGCACAGGGCAAAGTCCTTCGTACTCCCACCGCCATCCAGCAACGCCGCGGCAAGCTCCACTTCCAGCAACTTTCTCAAGGTGAGCACACCAGCAAAGCCAGCACCTGGGTGCGGGTGCTGCAGCGCTACGCCGGCCCGGGGATGGGCATGCAGTTCATCCCGCGCATCGTGCAGGAGGTGTTAGTCAACTTCTTCGACGGCGACCTTGACCGGCCGTATGTGCTGGGCGCGCTGTACAGCGGCCGCGGCGAGGGCGGCACCCCCGCCGCGCCGGGCGGCAAGGGCGCAGAGTCCGCCACGACCGCGTTTGCGCAAAGCAACGACTTCCGCCCCAGCGCAACGCAGCCACACTCAGCGGCATCAAGACCAAGGAGTTCGGCGGCGAGGGCTTTAACGATTAAGGATAGATCGCGCGAAGCCGCGATCTGATCCGTTTGTTGGACGAGCCCGGGCCAAGCGCTCGGTGAGGGCCCGAGGCACTGCAAATACATTCAAGTGATCCAGCCGCGAGGACATCGCTGGGATGCCGGA
>JBBRPV010000068.1:0-21910 GCA_038227445.1 Burkholderiales bacterium
CAAGGCACGCCAGCTCGCCGGCTTCGACGCGCGCTACACGCCGGGCTGGGACTGCCACGGCCTGCCCATAGAAAACCAGATCGAAAAGACCTTCGGCAGAACGCTTGATCGCGCCGAGGTGCAAGCAAAGAGCCGCGCCTACGCCACCGAGCAGATCGCGCAGCAGATGGCCGACTTCAAACGAGTCGGTGTGCTCGGCGACTGGGAGCACCCGTACCGCACGATGGACCTTGGCAACGAGGCCAACGAGATCCGCGCGCTGAAGAAGATCATCGAGCGTGGCTTCGTGTACCGCGGCCTGAAGCCCGTGTACTGGTGCTTCGACTGCGGCTCGTCGCTGGCTGAGTTCGAGATCGAATACGCCGACAAAAAGTCGCAAACGGTTGATGTGGGGTTCCAATCGGCCGAGCCCGAAAAACTCGCCGCGGCGTTCGGCCTGCCTGCCTTGACGAAAGACGCGTTCATCGTCATCTGGACCACAACCGCGTGGACGATCCCTGCGAACCAGGCCCTCAACGTTGGGCCAGAAATTGAGTATTCGCTCGTCGACACCGCGCGTGGTTTGCTGGTGCTGGCCAGTGCGCTGGTCGAGAAGTGCCTCGTGCGCTACGAGTTGCAAGGCACGGTGCTCGCCACCACGAAAGGCGCGGCGCTCGAGGGGCTGAATTTTCACCACCCCCTGGCCCATGTTGACAAGGGCTTCGACCGCCTGTCGCCGGTCTACGCGGCCGAGTACGCCACCGCCGAAGACGGCACCGGCATCGTGCACTCTGCGCCGGCCTACGGCATCGAAGACTTCAACTCCTGCCGCGCGCACGGGCTGACTGTTGAAGACATTCTGAACCCGGTGCAGGGCAACGGCCGCTTTGATGCCGCGCTTGCACTGTTCGGCGGCCTGAACATCTGGAAGGCCGCCCCGCTGGTGGCCGACGCCTTGCGCGATGCCGGCCGCCTGTTCGCCACCTCGGCCTTGCTGCACAGCTACCCGCACTGCTGGCGCCACAAGACGCCGGTGATTTACCGCGCCGCGGCACAGTGGTTCATGCGCATGGACGTAGCGAGCCACGAAACGGCGGGCGTGTTCGCCGTCAACGCGCCGGCACAGTCGCTGCGCCAGATCGCGCTTGCTGCCATCGAAGAAACCAGCTTCTATCCGGAAAACGGCAAGGCGCGCCTGCACGACATGATCGCCAACCGACCCGACTGGTGCATCAGCCGCCAGCGCAATTGGGGCGTGCCACTGCCGTTTTTTCTGCACAAAGACAGCGGCGAGCTGCACCCCGACACCATGGCCTTGATCGACCGCGCTGCGGCCATCGTCGAACAAGGCGGAGTGGAAGCCTGGTCGAAGCTGACGGCCGAAGACGTGCTCGGCACTGAGGCCGCGCAGTACACCAAGAGCAACGACATCCTCGACGTCGGGTTTGACTCCGGCTCCACCTTCTTCCACGTCCTGCGCCACAGCCACCCGGGCGCGACCAGCGCCGACGGCCCCGAAGCCGACCTCTACCTCGAAGGCCACGACCAGCACCGCGGCTGGTTCCATTCGTCACTGCTGATCGCCTGCGCGATGCAGGGCCGCGCGCCTTACCGTGGCCTGCTCACGCACGGCTTCACAGTCGACGGTTCGGGCCGCAAGATGAGCAAGAGCCTGGGCAACTTCATCTCGCTGCAAGACTCGACCCAGAAGCTCGGCGCAGAAATCATCCGCCTGTGGTGCGCGGCCACCGACTACTCAGGCGACTTGGGCATTGACGACAAAATCCTCGCGCGGGTGGTTGATGCGTACCGCCGCATCCGCAACACGCTGCGTTTCCTCCTCGCGAACACGAGCGATTTTGATGCCGTCGAGCACGCCGTGCCGCTCAACCGCATGCTCGAGATTGACCGCTGGGCACTGGCTCGCACGGCGCAGTTCCAGACCGAGGTACTGGCGCATTACCAGGTCTACGAGTTCCACCCGGTGGTCTCGAAACTGCAGGTCTTTTGCAGCGAAGATCTGGGCGCGTTCTACCTCGACATTTTGAAAGACCGGCTCTACACCACCGCGCCGAACAGCCTGGCGAGGCGCTCGGCTCAAACGGCACTGTGGCACGTGACGAACGCAATGCTGCGCTGGATGGCGCCGTTCCTGAGCTTCACAGCCGAAGAGGCGTGGAAGGTATTTGCTCCGGGCAAGTCGGCATCGATCTTCGTCGAGACCTACACCGACGTGAGCGCTTGGGCTGACGATGCCTTGCTGGCCAAATGGGCCCGTATCCGCGAGATTCGCGACCTGGCGAACAAGCAGATTGAAGCTGTGCGCACGGCCGGGCAGGTGGGCTCGTCGCTGCAAGCGAACCTCGTGATTGGCTGCAATGAAGCCGACCACGCGCTGCTCGCCTCGCTAGGCGACGACCTGAAGTTCGTCACCATCACCTCGCAGGCGCTGCTCACGAGCGCTGCCGCACTCGCAGTGGCAGTCGCACCTTCAGCGGCCATCAAGTGCGAGCGCTGCTGGCATTACCGTGCCGACGTGGGCGCCGACCCGGCGCACCCGACGATCTGCGGCCGCTGCACCAACAACCTTTACGGCGCCGGCGAAACGCGCAAGGTGGCATGACGATGGCGTCGAAAAGATCGGGCGCATCGCTGTGGCCTTGGCTTGGCATTGCCGTGGTCATCATTCTTGTCGATCAGTTCACCAAGACGCTGATCCTCGGCGCGTTCCAGCTCGGAGACAGCCACACTGTCACCTCATATTTCAACATCGTGCGGGCCCACAACACCGGCGCGGCGTTTTCGTTCCTGGCCGGCGCGAGCGGCTGGCAGCGATGGTTCTTTGTGGGCCTGGGCGTGGTCGCGGCGCTGTTCATCGTGTTGATGCTGCGCAGCCATGCTGGCCAGCGCTTGTTCAGTTGGGCACTGGCGCTGATTCTTGGCGGAGCCCTCGGCAACGTGATTGATCGACTGATCCACGGCTACGTGGTCGACTTCTTGCAGTTCCACTACGCTGGCAGTGCATTCCCTTCCTTCAACGTGGCCGACAGCGCCATCACGATCGGTGCGGCCTGCCTCATCCTTGACGAATTGCGCCGGGTGCGGCGCTCGCGCTGAAACAGCGGCGCCGGCCAATCACCATGAACAACCCCATCCTGGACGCCAGCTGCCTGCAGTATTACGAGTGGCTCGACGTGCCCGCCTGGATCTTCGATGCGCAGCGCATGCGCAACGTCTGGGCCAATGCGGCTGGCTGCAACTTCTGGCTCGCCGACACGCTTGAAGAGCTGCAACAGCGCGACCTCTCCGACGCGAGCGAGAGCGCACGAACGCGCCTGGCGCTCACCATGCAGACACACGCCCGCGGGGAAGTTCTGCGCGAGTCGTGGACGCTCTACCCCAAGGGCAATCCTGTCACCTCGATCCTGGTCTCGCGCGGCATTTTCCTGGCCGATGGCACACAGGCGCTGCTGTTCGTCTCGGAACGGCTGCCCGCGAACGTCGACCCCGACACACTGCGTGGAGTCGATGCCGTGAAGCACACCAACGTGCGCGTTGCGCTGCACAGCCTGCCAAGCGGTGCGTCACTGATGCGCAACCCTGCGGCAACGCAGGCCTTCGGCCCCATTCGCAGTGGCAGCCGCAGCAGCAGCGCGAAGGGCAAGCGCGATTTTGAATCGATATTTGGCGACCCCGCGATCGCCGCGCGCATCGTCGCGCAGGCGCGCAACGGTCAGACCTTCAGCGCCGAGCTCGAGCTTCAAACTCTGCAGGGCCAGCGCTGGCATGCGGTCGACGTGCGGCCGGTGCTCGACCCCGTCTCGGGCCAAAAAGCGATGCAGTTCAACGCACGCGACATCGGCGACCTGAAGGCGGCACAAAAGGCGTTGGAAACGGCGCTGGTGGCGGCTGACAACGCCAACATGGCCAAGAGTGCGTTCCTTGCCAATGTGAGCCACGAGATCCGCACGCCGATGAACGGGGTGCTCGGCCTGACCGAACTGGTGCTGAACACCGAGCTTAACAACAAGCAGCGCCAGTTCATCACGCTCGCGCACCAGTCAGCGCAAGGGCTGATGGTGATCATCAACGACCTGCTCGACGTGGCCAAGATCGAAGCCGGCCAGATGCTGCTGGAGCAGCAGCCGTTCTCGCTGGTGCAATGCGTCGACCAAGCGTTGTCGGCACTGGCGCTGACGGCAAGCAACAAGGCCTTGCGTCTTGACTGGTCTGTGGCCGAGTGCGTGCCCGACGCCCTGATCGGTGACGCCGCGCGGCTGCGCCAAGTGCTGATCAATCTGGTGGGCAACGCGCTGAAGTTCACTGAAAAGGGTGAGGTGCGGGTCGAAGTCAAGCGGGAAGTGGCCACCGGCCATCAGCCTCCAGAAACCGACACCCTCAACCTGTGCTTCGCGGTGCGCGACACCGGCATTGGCATGACACCACAAGAAGTCGCCCGCGTCTTTGAACCCTTCACGCAAGCCGACAGCAGCATCACACGCCGCTACGGTGGCACCGGGCTGGGCCTGACGATCGTGGCCCGGCTCGTCAAGTTGATGGGGGGTGAGGTGCAGGTCACAAGCACGCCGCGCGAAGGCAGTTGTTTCAGCTTCACGGTGCAGTTGCTGCGCACTGCCTGAATGATCGACGCGCTGGCCATCCTGCAAGCGCGCAGGCGTGCATCTTCACGTGCTTGCCGCGCCACCGTTTGAGCGTGAGCGGCGGGCCGCGGTAGAACGGCGCGCGGTTCAACCTGGATGCTTACCGCGACCTGGCCGGCGCTGACTTCTTGCTCGCCGACACCCAGCCAGACGGCCAAGCGCAAGTCCCGCGACCGGATCGAGAACTTCTTTGGCAGGCTCAAGCAGTACCGAGGCATCGCCATGCGCCATGACGCGACCGTTCGCAATTTTCGCGGCGCGCTTCAGTCCGTTGCCGCCGTCGTTTGGCTCAGTTGAAGATGATGGTGCTCCTTATGTTGAAGGTAAATCCTTCCTTCCGCATACACTTTTTGAGGACGACGCTTCGTCACCGAACCGGTGGCTTGTGACTCATTCACGGATCGACGCTGGTCGTGGCGCCGTTGGGCGCGAATTACACGCCAGAATTTAAAGCAACCACGCGCAGCTTATCCACTGCCCACTCCATTCGGCTCTTGATCACCATGACATCGTTTCGACTCGCCTTCCAAACAGTGCCCTTGCTGTTTTGGGCACTGAGTGCCCAAGCCCAAACTGCGGCGCCACCGACTGCACCTGAGGCTCGCCCCACCGTGAGCTTGGGCAGCAGCAAGTTGCTGCTGACCGGCGGCGTGAGCAGCATCGACGGCGCGGCCGGAGGCGGCCTCACGCCGTGGGCCGTGACCGGCAGCTATGCCAGCGCCGGCGAGATTGGCGGCACGGCGTTCATCACCCGCACGAAAACCCCGGATTACGCGCTGAACGTCTACGGCGCCGCCATCGGCGTGACCGACCGCTTCGAGCTGTCGGTGGCGCGGCAGGAATTCAATGCCAGCGTCGTGGTGCCCGACACCACGCTCGCGCTCGACATCGTCGGTATCAAGGCACGCCTGGCCGGCGACGCCGTGCTTGACGCCGACACGCTGATGCCGCAGATCGCGGTGGGCGCCGAGTTCAAGCGCGTCAACCCCGGCCCCGCGGTGGGCGGCGTGCTCGATTCGGTCGCCGCCAAACGCAGTGGCATCGACCTCTACGTCAGCGCGACCAAGCTCTTTCTCGCGCAAGGCATTTTGGTGAACGGCACGCTGCGCGCAACCAAGGCGAACCAAAACGGCCTTCTCGGCTTCGGCTCGGCCGACAAGGCGAGCTACAGCATCAAGCCTGAGTTCTCGCTCGCTTGGTTGCTCAGTAAAAATATCGCCATCGGTGCCGAATACCGCTTCAAGCCGAACAACCTGGCGTTCGCCGGCGCGGCATTCGAAGAGCAGGCCTGGAAAGACTTGTTCGTCGCCTGGGCGCCGACCAAGAACGTGTCGATCACCGCCGCCTACCTCGACCTCGGTAACGTCGTTGGTCACACCCGCCAGACAGGCGGCTACGTGTCGGCCCAGCTCGCGTTCTGAAGCCCAGCCTTCAAGGAAACCTCAATGCGATTCAAACTGCTTTCGGCCCGCACGACCCTGTTCAGTGCGGTTCTAGCCGCCAGCGCCGTCTTCACCCAACCCGCGCTGGCGCAAAACAACGACTCGCTGTACCAGCAGCTCGGTGGTCAGAGCGGTCTCGTGGCGCTGATGGACGACTTCATGACCCGGCTACTGGCCGACAAACGCATGGGGCCGTTCTTCAAAGACGTTGACCACAAGCACGTGAAAGAACAGCTCGTCGCGCAGTTCTGCGAAGTGTCGGGCGGCCCTTGCAAGCTGACGGGTCCCGACATGAAGCAGGCCCACGCCGGAATGGATGTGACCAAGGGTGACTTCAACGCGTTGGTCGAAGTTCTACAGCAAAGCATGGACGCGCAAGGCATTGGCTTCGGCACGCAAAACAGGCTGCTCGCTAAGCTCGCACCGATGCACCGCGAAATCATCAACACACCTTAAACCCCAGCGTTGCACAGACATCATCTGCCCATGAAAACGACCCTTATGACCCTGGCCATCGGCGCCCTGTTCGGAGCGGCCCAGGCTGGTACCGTGCAGATTCTGGTGGCCGACAAAGACGGCAAGCCCGCAGCCGACGTGGTGGTGTTGATCGACACCGCCATCAAGCAGGCGGCGCAGCCCTTGCCCGCGCCGGTTGTCATCGTTCAGGAGGGGCTGCGCTTCGTTCCCTTTCTTACGGTCGTGCCTGTTGGCAGCACGCTTCGCTTCATCAACCGCGACGCCTACGACCACCACGTGCGCTCCACGCCGAGCGGCCCGCTCGGCAACACACCTGTGGCGAAGGACTTCGAGTTGCGACTCGACGCCGCCGACGGCCCAGCCGCATCGCGGAACGACGACTACAAGTCGCCCCCGCCACGCAAAAAGGGTGCATCGTCAACGGCCGACATCAAAGTTGACGCAGCCGGCGCTATCGGCCTGGGCTGCCACATCCACGCGTCGATGCGCGGCCAGGTTTATGTGAGTGCGAGCCCCTGGTTCGGCAAGACCGACGCCAACGGCATGGTCAGTATTGACGGCGTGCCCGACGGTGCGGTCGATTTGAGAGTGTGGCACCCCGACCAATTGCAGGAACAGCCGGCGCAGCGCCTGCAGATCACGCCCGAGCCATTGAAGGTGCCGGTGCAACTCAACTTCTCGCCCAGGCGCCGCCGCGGCTGATTCAGAGCGGCTGGTGCTGTGTCTCGTACTGTGTTGAACATCAAGCGGCAAGTTTGACCGCATGATGGAGTGCTGCGCGCTGTTCGGCACTTGGAACGGCGCCTTTGTACCCTTGGCGTAGCTGCATATCCTTGCGAGGCACCCGCGTATCGCTGCGGGTTCCGCCCAGCTTCACGAGCCAATTCAGCGGCTTTCCTGAACTCCACGGCGCACCAAGCACTGCACTAGCATGCTGGATGAAAAGCACGAGCTCACCTGGAGACACTATGCCCGTCATCACCTGCACGGAAGACCTGCGCTTGCTCGCGGAAAAGCGCGTGCCGCGCATGTTCTACGACTACGTCGATTCAGGCTCTTACACCGAAGGCACCTACCGAGACAACGAGCGCGATTTCCAGAAAATCAAGCTGCGCCAACGCGTGGCAGTCAACATGGACAACCGCAGCATCCGCACGACGATGGCTGGCACCGAGACCGCCATGCCGGTGGCAATCGCACCGACCGGCCTGACTGGCATGCAGCACGCCGACGGTGAAATTCTCGGCGCCATCGCGGCGAAGAAATTCGGCATCCCGTTCACCCTCTCAACCATGAGCATCTGCTCGATCGAAGACATCGCCGCGGCAACGAATGCGCCGTTCTGGTTCCAGCTCTACTGGATGCGCGACCGCGACTTCATGGCGCGCTTGATGGACCGAGCCAAGGCCGCGAACTGCAGCGCGCTGATGCTCACACTTGACCTGCAGGTCATGGGCCAGCGCCACAAGGACATCAAGAACGGCATGACGGCGCCGCCAAAGCCGACGCTCGCGAACATCCTGAATCTGATGACCAAGCCGCGCTGGTGTCTGGGCATGGCACGCACGAAGCGACACGGCTTCGGCAACCTGATCGGTCATGCCAAGGGCGTGAGCGACATGAGCTCGCTGAGCACCTGGACCCGCGAGCAGTTCGACCCCAAGCTCGACTGGAACGACGTCGAGTGGATCAAGAAACGCTGGGGCGGCAAGTTGATCCTGAAAGGCATCATGGACGAAGAGGATGCGCGCATTGCGGCCCAGAGTGGCGCGAACGCGTTGGTCGTCTCAAACCACGGCGGGCGCCAGCTCGACGGTGCGCCTTCGGCAATCGCCGCGCTGCCGCAGATCTCGCAGGCCGTGGGCAAGTTGATCGAGGTCTGGATGGACGGCGGCATCCGCTCCGGCCAAGACGTGCTCAAGGCCGTGGCACTCGGCGCACGCGGCACGCTGATCGGCCGCGCGTTCCTTTACGGGCTGGGGGCGATGGGCGAAGCCGGCGTGACAAAGGCGCTCGACATCATCGCCAAAGAACTCGACGTCACGATGGCCTTCTGCGGCCACACGAACATCCACAACGTCGACCGCAAGATCCTGCTGCCGGACACCCTGCCCGGCTGAGAGCCTGAGAGCATCCCAAGCCTCTGTCGGCGCCGGCTCTGCGCAGAGAAACGGCCTTTCACAAAAAGGCGATCAGCAGCGAGGGCTGCGGTGCTGGCTGATCGATGAGAAGCACCGGAGGTAAGGCCCCGGAGCAAGGGCGGCATGCACTCCTTCGAGTGGCTCCGATGGCTGATGGCCTTGAGGTTCTGGCGCGGTGCGTTTCGGCCCGATGGCAAGGGCTGCTTGGTGCTTGGTGCGCGCGGTCCCTGCGCGGTCTTCCACAGCTTTACCAGGCCCTGGATCACAGCTTTGCGTTGAAGGTGTCGCACTGCTTCACATCGCCGCTCTCGAAGCCGCGCTTGAACCAGCCCACCCGCTGAGCGCTGCTGCCATGCGTGAAGCTCTCGGGCACGACCTGCCCTTGCGAACGGCGTTGCAGCGTGTCGTCACCGATCTGCGTGGCCGCGTTCAGAGCCGATTCGATATCGCCCTGCTCCAGCCACTGCTTGCTCTGCTGCGAATCGTGGGACCAGATGCCGGCAAAACAATCGGCCTGCAGCTCGACCCGCACGCTCAGTGCATTTTGCTGCGCCTGGCTCACACGGCCGCGCATGGCGTCGACCTTGCCCGTGATGCCCATCAGGTCTTGCACGTGGTGGCCGACTTCATGCGCGATCACGTAGGCCTGGGCGAACTGGCCGCCCGCACCGAGCTGGGTGCGCATGGTCTCGAAGAAGCGCACGTCGATGTAGACCTTGCGGTCGCCTGGGCAATAAAAAGGCCCCATCGCCGCCTGGCCCTGCCCGCATGCCGTGGGATAGGACCCGCTGAAGATCGCCAGCTTGGGCGCCTGGTAGCTGATGCCCATGCGATTGAACTGGGCCTGCCACACGTCTTCGGTATTGGCGAGCACGACCGAGACGAACTGCGCCAACTTGTCGCCGGCCGGGGGCTTTCCAGCGGGAGCCTGCGGCTGCGACTGCTCGACCGGCAAACCCCCGCCGCCACTGAGCACGCCCAGAATCGTCAGCGGGTTGATGCCGAAAATCCAGCCCGCCACCAGCGCAACGGCGACCGTTCCGAGCCCCACGCCGCCGAGCCGAACCCCGCCGCCGCCGGGCCCACTGCTGCCCCGCACGTCTTCTACATTCTCGCTTTCGCGGTTGCCTTCCCACTTCATCGTGTACTCCTCGCTATCTATGCTTTGGGCAGCGTTACACCGCGCTGGCCTTGGTACTTGCCACCCCGGTCCTTATAGCTGGTCTCGCAGACTTCGTCGCTCTCGAAGAACAGCACCTGCGCGCAACCTTCACCCGCGTAAATCTTGGCGGGCAGCGGCGTGGTGTTGCTGAATTCCAGCGTGACAAAGCCTTCCCACTCGGGCTCGAAGGGCGTGACATTAACAATGATCCCGCAGCGGGCGTACGTGCTCTTGCCCAGGCAGATCGTCAGCACGTTGCGTGGAATACGGAAGTACTCGAGCGTGCGCGCCAGCGCGAAGCTGTTCGGTGGAATGACGCAGACATCGGCATTGATGTCGACGAAGCTCTTCTCGTCGAAGTTCTTCGGGTCGACCACCGTGCTGTAGATGTTCGTGAACACCTTGAATTCAGGGGCGCAGCGAATGTCGTAGCCGTAGCTGCTGGTGCCGTAGCTCACGATCTTCTGGCCCTCGGCGTTCTGGCGGACCTGCCCGGGCTCAAAGGGCTCGATCATGCCGGTCTGTTCAACCATGCGGCGGATCCACTTGTCGCTCTTGATGCTCATGTGCTGCGGGCCTCTGGATAAGTCGACCGATTGTAGGGAGGGCAGCACAGAAGCCTCCTTGAAACCAGCCGTTTCCGCGTGGCGCGGCCGAGCCGATTGGCCTACCATTTGAGGCAGTTTGATCCGGGAGACAGCCATGCGCGCCGCAACTGAACTGCTCAGCGAGTACGCCCAATACCACCGCGACCGCCGCAACATCCTGAGCCACCTAATTGGCGTGCCAATGATCGTGTTCGGTATCGGCGCGTTGCTGGCCCGTCCGGCGTTTGCCGTGCGCGGGCTGGCGCTCAGCCCCACTTGGCTCGTGTTCGCGCTCACCGCGGTGTTGTACCTAAGCCGAGGCAACCTCGTGCTGGGGGTGGCAGTGAGCACCGCGGTCGGTGCGCTTGTGCTGCTGGCGCACCAGGTGGCTTACGGCGGTATGGCCTCGTGGCTCGGCTGGGGCATCGGCAGCCTCGCGTTCGGATGGCTGATCCAGTTCATTGGACACTGGTATGAAGGTCGCAGGCCAGCTCTCATCGACGGCATCACCGGCTTGTTCATCGGGCCGATGTTCGTCACCGCGGAACTGATGTTCATGTTCGGCTGGAACCGCCCGCTGCTCAACGAGATCGAGCGCCGTGCCGGCCCAACCGTGCTGCGCGACCTGGCGCGCATCGTCTGAGACGCCGCTGTTCGCGTGAGGGCTCCGGCTGCGCATCGAAGCGCGCGCAGCAGCAGCAATGGCAGACAAAGTGCCGGCTCGTGGCCGGGTCACAGCCGGTGGCTCCTGCGGGGGGCTCGGAAATTCTGCGGGCCAACGCTGCAGAACTTGCTTGACCGGATATTCCAGGCGCCGCTGATGGCACTGAACGGGCGCATCAGGAAAAGCCGCCCCCAGGCGCTCGGCGTGTCGTGGGCGCATGTGAGCAGGTAGCGCACACCCACTCAGTCGGCGGCCTCTTGGGCAGGCCAGGCACTGGCGTCGTCGGCCCAAGCCTGAAGTGCCGCGCCACGCCGTTTCAACAGCGCTGCGAGCTTGGGCAGGCCCGTATGCGGCTCGCGGGCCCAGGCCGGCGGCACGTCACCCCGGTCAAGCGACTCGCCGTGCAACACCCAGCGTTTGCCGAAGGCGCGCAGCGCGTCTCGCGGCGTGGCCAAGTCGTGCGCAGCCAGCATGTCACTCGGCAGGTCGCCGCAAATCACCCACCAGCCGACCCACTCGGGGCGGTGCGCGCTTTCTACTGCCCACACGCTGGCGTAAGGCATCACGTGCCACGCCGGCCACTCGCCTACACGACCGTGCTCAATGCCTGCGCCCTGGAGGCAAACGAGCACGTCGGCGCTGCGCTGGGCGCACCAGGTTTCTTCAGCGGTCGGTTCGGTCGTGGCCATGGTTCAGGGAGGGCGAGCATCAGGGGCGTGAATTCTGTCTCACCGGACACACGCTCGAAGCGTTGCGCTTGCCAGTCGGTCAGCGCTTGCAGGTCGGCGCCTAAAATCCGCGATCTTTAATGAAAACTTCAAAGCACAGTATGAACAGCCCCCACGTCGCTCCGCCCCTGCCCCCGGAGGGGGCGCCAGGCCCCTTGGTGCGTCTGGGCGGGAGCCGGATATGAGCCTTAAATGCGGCATCGTGGGGCTGCCTAACGTCGGCAAGTCCACCCTCTTTAATGCCCTGACCAAGGCTGGCATTGCGGCCGAAAATTACCCGTTTTGCACCATCGAGCCCAATGTGGGCATCGTCGAATTGCCCGATCCGCGGCTCGACGCACTCTCGGGCATCGTGAAGCCCGAGCGCATCGTGCCGGCGATCGTCGAGTTCGTGGACATCGCCGGGCTGGTGGCCGGCGCTTCGAAAGGCGAAGGTCTGGGCAACCAGTTTCTGGCGCACATTCGCGAGACCGACGCGATCGTCAACGTGGTGCGCTGCTTCGACGATGACAACGTGATCCACGTGGCTGGCAAAGTCGACCCGATCTCCGACATCGAGGTGATCCAGACCGAGCTGTGCCTAGCCGACATGAGCACCGTTGAAAAAGGCTTGCACCGCTACAACAAGGTGGCGCGCTCGGGAGACAAAGAGGCACAGAAGATCGTTGATGTGCTGACCAAATGCATGGCCACGCTGAACGAAGGCAAGCCAGTTCGAACGATCACGTTCGGCAAGGAAGAAGTGCTGCTGGTGAAGCCGCTGTGCCTGATTACGGCGAAGCCGGCGATGTTCGTAGGCAACGTGGACGAGCGCGGTTTCGAAAACAACCCTTACCTCGACAAGCTCCGGGCCTATGCCCACAGCCAGGGCGCGCCGGTGGTGGCGATCTGCGCCAAGACCGAGGCCGAACTCTCGGAGATGAGCGATGAGGACCGCTTGATGTTCCTCTCGGAAATGGGCCAGACCGAGCCAGGGTTGAACAGGTTGATCCGCGCTGCGTTCGGTCTGCTCGGCCTGCAAACGTACTTCACCGCAGGCGTGAAGGAAGTGCGCGCCTGGACCATCCACGTTGGCGACACCGCGCCGCAGGCGGCGGGTGTGATACATACCGACTTTGAGCGCGGCTTCATTCGTGCCCAGACCATCGCGTTCGACGACTTCATCGCCTTCAAAGGCGAGCAGGGCGCGAAAGACAACGGCAAGATGCGGGCCGAAGGCAAGGACTATGTGGTCAAGGACGGTGACGTGTTGAACTTCCTCTTCACCGCCAAATAGCGGGCACAGTGAGCCAGCCCGCCAAGGGAAAACTCATGACTTTCGACCCACGCTGCTGCGGCAGCGGAACGTGCATCGTTGACGCTGATGGCCGCTGCTGGTGCGGGCAGCAATGGGATGGCCAGAAGATGTGCGAGCCGCCGCGCAAAGAGCACCTCAAGACCGACGATCAGCCCGAAAGCCGGGACTCCACCGAACCTCCGGCGGCGTGATCTCAAGGCCGCGGGTCTGAGCCAGGGCCTGAAAGGTTTCAGAACAGTTCGCCCTGGCCGTCGGGCACGCTGCGTCGAACACGTTTGGCTGCAGACGCAGGTGAAGACGCGGGCGCTGGCGCAGCGGACCTGGGCAAGCCGCTCTTGCGCGAACCGTGTTTGTGCTGAATGGCATCGGCCTCGGCGCGAACCTCAGCAGTTTGTCGAAGGCCGTACATGCGCTGCTTGGCGGCTGCCAGCGCCACGCGCTCTTCCACCACAGGCAGGGCGTATGCCGGCGTGTTGATCTCGGGCACCCAATGCCTCACGTAATGGCCCTGCGGGTCGTGGTCGCGAGCCTGTTTGGCGGGTGAGTAGATGCGCAGCGTGTTGATGCCCGTTGTGCCCGACTGCATTTGCATCTGGCTCCAGTGAATACCGGGTTCGAAGTCGAGAAATTGGCGCGCCAAAAACACGCCGGGCTCGCGCCAGTGCAACCACAAGTGATAGGCGGCAAAGCTCACCAGCATCGCACGCATGCGGAAGTTGATCCAACCGGTGGCGCGCAACTGGCGCATGCAGGCATCGACCATCGGATAACCGGTGCGTCCTTCACACCAGGCCTCGAAGTGTTCGCGGTTCCAGCGCGTTTCGCACAGGCCGTCGCCGGGGCGCAGCCCGTCATGGCTGCGCGAGAAGTTACGCCACTCGATGGACGGTTCGTCTTCCAGCTTCTGCATGAAGTGGCAATGCCAGCGCAGGCGGCCGGCAAAACCGCGCAGGGCGTAGACCAGGCCGCGGTCGTTGGTGGTGCGAATGGCGGTCTCGGTGGCTTGGTGAACACGACGCATGGACATCGTGCCAAACGCCAAATGCGCGCTCAGCCGGCTGCAACCCTCGGCCGCGGTAATGGGGCTGGACAAGGCCCGGCGATAGTCGCGCCCGCGGCCAGCCAGAAAACTGTCGAGCACAGCCTGCGCAGCACCCTCGCCTGCCGCCGGCAAGGCATGTTGAGGTGGCGCCAGACCCAATCCACGCAGGGTCGGCAAAACGCAGGGCGCAATGGACTGCCAGCCTGGCTCCGCTTTGAATCCACCGGCCAGCGCCGCTTGAGGTGCGTTCATGCGCCGTGCCCACGCCGCTGCCCAGCCTGCACGCGTGCGAAGCGGGCGCACCACGCCGGTTTGTGGCCATTGCACCCAGTCGACGCCCAGCTGGCGGCACCAGGCCGCCACGCACTTGTCGCGCGTGTACGTCCAGCCTGGGCCGGTTTCTTCATGGCTGAAAACATGGGTGAAGGCGAACTCGCGACGCAGATCGCTGAGCACCTGCGGCATTGACCCTACGCGCACGAGCAAGGGCAGACCGAGCGCTGCCAAGCGGCCTTGCAAGTCAGCCACGCAGCCCAACGCAAAAACAACGTGACGCGGGTCGCACTCTGGGCTGTTCAGCCACTCGGGCTCGAAGACGTAGAGCGCCAGCGTGCGCTCGAAAGCCTGCGCTGCGGCCAGAGGCGCGTGGTCGTGCAGCCGAAGGTCGCGCTTGAACCAGACCAACGCGGCGGCGCTCATTGGGGCGCCCCACGCGCTGCGCCCTGCCCGGTCAGGCGGAGTTTGGCACCCTCGAACGGCAGAGTGGCGCTCATGGCGTCACGCGCTGAATGGCACAGGAACTGACCACGCCTTGCACCACTTGAACCGGAGCCGTGCGGCGGAGCAAGCGCCGGGCAGCACCGCCGCGGCCGGCGCGACATGTCGATTTCAGGCCAGCAGGCCGGGCAGTCAAAGTCGAAGAAAACTGCGGCGCACGGTTGATCAATAGTTGCCATGCAAGCAATGTACAGACGAGCCAACTCAGCGCGAGCTGGAATAGCCATTCCACTTCCGCACGCAGGGATGAAGGACCAAACATCAAGGCCAGAGCGGCAACCCAGTTCAAGTCCGCACCTTGCACAGTGGGCTCCTCGAACTGAATGATGTTTGCGCTTGCTGTCGGTCTCAGCGTTTGGCGACAAATTGGGTGTGCTGTGTCGAGCGGTCGCCCGAACTCCGCGGCTGGACTGGAGCTATTGGTGCCAAGCGCCAGTGAGGAACAACACGGCGTACTGCAGTCCTCGGCCGGGCGAGGTCGCAACGTGTGGCCCGTCCTTGCGCTGGAGAACCAGTGGAAACTGGCCTGCGCCTGTTAGGCTCTTGCCCTTCCTGATCGCCGCTCGGCGGCCCACCCGTACAAGCACCCTTCTTCGCGCTTGGTCACACAAAAGCTCCACGACCTGCACTGGACGCTCGCGTCCGGTTTGGTCGCGCTCGCCTATGCGCTCGTGGGCAAGGCAGCGCTGCTGCTGGCCGTGCCGCCGGGGTTCGCATCACCGCTGTACCCGGCGGCAGGCGTGGCCCTTGGGTCCGTGCTGATCCTCGGCCGTCGCGCGCTGCCCGGCGTCGCCCTTGGCGCGATGTGCGCCAACCTGCCGATCCGCCAAGGCCTGACCGTCGCTTCTCTGCTCATGCCGGCCGTGATCGCAGTCGGCGCGGCGTTGCAGGCCTGGGTGGGCGACGCGCTGATCAAGCGCTCTGTGCGTCAGCCGCTCGAACTCGCCGAACCGCACGAGGTGCTGCTCTTCCTCGGTTCTGCCATCGTGTCTTGCTTGGTGAACCCGTCGGTGGCGAACCTCGCGCTCTGGCTGTCGGGCAGGGTGCCAGTGGCCGCCGTGCCATTCAGTGCGGCCACATGGTGGGTTGGCGACGTGCTGGGCGTGCTGATCGCCACGCCGATCCTGCTGACGCTGTTCGGCAGACCGCGCTCGGCGTGGGCACCGCGGCGCTTGAGCGTCGGCCTGTCGCTCGGGTTGGTCACTGGACTGCTGACAGTCGGTATCGTGCAGGTGGCGCAGTGGAACAACGAACGCGTGCGTTCGTTGTTTGACCGCGACGCCACCGGCGCCTTCGCCGCGATGCGCGCCCAGTTGCATGAACCGTTGCAAGCGCTCGAAGCCTTGCACAGCGTCTTCGTCGCGACCAACGCCGTGTCGCCCGAAGACATGCGCCAGGCCACACGCCAGTGGCTAGCGCCCGGCGAGTTGCTGGCAATGGGCTGGGGCGAGCGGCTTCGGCGCGACCAAGTGCCGGCCTTTGAAGCCAAGGTTCGTGCCGAAGGCGATAAGGGCTTCACCGTGTTTGATCGCGGCGAAACCGGCGAGAAGCGGCCACCGGGCAACGATCTGGTCGTGATGCATTACATCGAACCACCCGAGCGCAACGCTGCCGCACTCGGCGTCAACATACTGTCGGTCCCGGCGGCACGGGCCGCAGTCGAAAGAGCGCGTGACTCCGGAAAACCGGCGGCCACCGCCAGCTTCCGTTTGACGCAACAGCGCCCGGACGAAAACCAGGCCGGAGTCGTGATTTACCAGGCGCTCTACGAGCCCCGCATGCCGACCGAGGCACAGCGTGCCAGTGCCCTGCGTGGCGTGGTGCTCGTGGCCTTGCGTATGGAAGATCAACTCACCGGCCTGCTGCCCGCGGTACCGGCCTACCTCAAGTTGTGCATCGTCGACAACAGCGCCGGCGAGCCTCGCAAGCGCCTCGCCGGCCCTGCTGGCTGCGAGTCAGCTACCTCGGCCTTGCTCGACGTGCGCCCCCTCAAATACGCCGGCCGCGATTGGCAGCTGCGGGTCTATGCCGACCCCGGCACCATGCCCGAGGCGAACAGCGGTGACGTGTGGCTGTTCGCGCTCGTTGGCATGCTCTCCACGGCCATGCTCGCGGGCTTCCTGCTGACGCTGACCGGGCGCGCGCTGCGCGTCGAAACCGCCGTTCGCGAGCGCACCGCCGCGCTGCTGACCGAGATGCGCGACCGCGAGGGTGCCGAAACGGCGCTGCGCGAGAGCGAGCGGCGATTCCGCAACATTCTCAACAACGTGCCGATCGGCGTTGTCTACACCGACCTCAGCGGCCAGATCATTCAGGCCAACCAGCGATTTTGCGAGCTCAGTGGGTACGAGGAAGCCGAGCTGCGGGTGTTGCGCCCGGCCGACTACACCTTCCCGGACGATGCGGCGCAAGACGCCAAGCTCACTGCCCAGCTGGTACGCGGCGAGATCCCGATGTACCGAGCGAACAAACGCTACATCGCGAAGAACGGCAGCACTGTGTGGGTGCAGGCCAGCGTGTCGCTGCTGCGCGATGCGCAGGGCAAGCCGCTGCACATCGTGGGCGTGGCAGAAGACATCACCGAACATCTGAAGCTCGAAGAAGCTGAGCGCGCGCGCGAAGCCGCCGAAGCCTCAAACCGCGCAAAGAGCGATTTCCTCTCGCGCATGAGCCACGAACTGCGCACCCCACTGAACGCGATGCTGGGGTTTGCCCAGCTGCTCGAGCTTGACCAGCGCCACCCGCTTGCGCCCAGCCAGCAGCCTTGGGTGAGCCAGATCCAGCAGGCCGGCTGGCACTTGCTGGAGATGATCAACGACGTACTCGACCTGTCGCGCATCGAGTCCGGAAACCTGCGTCTGCACAACAAAACGCTGCACCTCGAAGAGTTGCTCGCTGCCAGCATCGCGATGGTCGAGGGCGAAGCAAAGCAGCGACGCGTTCGCATCACCCGCGAGCTCGGCGAAGGCACAGCCACCTTGCTCGGCGACTCGACACGAGTGAAGCAGATCCTGACAAACCTGCTGAGCAACGCGGTGAAATACAACATGGAGGCCGGCCGCATCCAAATCGTCAGCCGCGTCAGCGCCCCCGACATGGTGGAGATCGCCGTGACCGACACCGGCATGGGCATGACACCGGAGCAACTGGCCGAACTGTTCCAGCCCTTCAATCGCCTCGGCCGCGAGCGCTCGGGGCAAGAAGGCACCGGCATCGGGCTGGTGATCAGCCAGCGCCTGGCCGAGCTGATGGGCGGATCGCTGAAAGCACGCAGCATCGCTGGCATGGGCTCGTCGTTCACGCTCACCCTGCCCAGCGCGACCGACATCGACACCGTGCCCGCGGACTTCGACCACTCGCCGCTTTCAGCCGCCGAGTACCACCGCCGCATCGTGCACTACGTGGAAGACAACGAGACCAATGTTGAGGTGATGCGCGGCATCCTCGCGCAACGCGCGCAGGTGCAGTTGGAAGTGTCGGTCAACGGCCTTGGCGGGTTGACTGCAATTCGCGCGCAGCGCCCCGACCTGATCTTGCTCGACATGCACCTGCCCGACATCAGTGGCATGGACCTGCTGCGCGAGCTCAAAGCCGACGCAAACACCGCGGCAATCCCAGTCGTGATGGTCTCAGCCGATGCGCTGGCCCAGCAGATCGATGCGGCGTTCCAAGCGGGCTGCTCTCACTACCTGACCAAGCCGGTCATCGTGAGCGAACTGCTTGAGCTCATCGACGACCTGCTGGAGCGAATAGACACACAGTTCAGTTAGCACTCGCACATAAGGAATGGGTTCGAGCAGCCGGTATCTGTGGACGGGCGCTGTCGAGAAGCTGGCCTTAGCAAACAATTGGTTCACAAGGTCACCGCCAGGGTCGATCAGCACTCTGCTTAGTCGAGTGCTAATATTCATGGAACTCAAAGGAGATCAGCTTGTCTGACCGTTCCATGAACACCTCCACTGCTTCTGCATTGACCCTTCGCGACCCATGGGCCCTGGTGCCTTCGTTGGGCAACCTTGACGCCTACATTTCGGCGTCGAACCGTGTGCCCTTGCTCACGCTCGAAGAAGAGATCGCGTATGCAACGCGCCTGCGAGCCAACGGCGACCTCGACGCCGCCGGAAAGCTGGTGCTTTCGCACTTGCGGCTGGTGGTGTCAATCTCGCGCAAATATCTGGGCTACGGGCTGCCACATGGCGACTTGATCCAGGAAGGCAATATCGGCTTGATGAAGGCAGTGAAACGCTTCGATCCCGACCAGGGGGTGCGCCTTGTGAGCTATGCAATGCACTGGATCAAGGCCGAGATCCACGAGTACATCCTGAAGAACTGGCGCATGGTCAAAGTCGCCACGACCAAGGCGCAGCGCAAACTTTTCTTCAACCTGCGCTCGATGAAACAGAGCATGAAGGACGGCGCCGACAATGTGGATACGCACCGCACGACACTGACCCAAGTTCAGGTTGATACGCTGGCACGCACGCTCAATGTCAAACGCGAGGAAGTACTCGAAATGGAAACTCGCCTGTCGGGCGGTGATGTGGCGCTTGAGCCGCTAACCGACGACAGCGAAGAAAGCTACGCGCCAATCGCCTACCTGGCCGACGAAGCGAGCGAACCAACGCGAGTGATCGAAGGCAAGAACCGCGACTGGCTCGCCGGCGACGGCATCGCGCTTGCACTCGACGCGCTCGACGCGCGCAGCCGTCGCATCGTCGAAGAGCGCTGGCTCAAGGTCAACGACGACAGCAGCGGTGGTATGACGCTGCATGATCTGGCCGACGAATACGGCGTGAGCGCAGAACGCATTCGTCAAATTGAAGTGGCGGCAATGAAGAAGATGCGTAAGGCGCTGGAACCGGCAGCCTGAGCAGTGCTGCACGATCATGAAAAGTGGCCTTGAGAGGCCACTTTTTTCGTCAGGCCGCAGCCGAAAGTCAACCAGCTGCGAGCAGCGCCTTAATGTCGGACACCAGCGCTTCGACGGGCGAGCCGTAGCGCTCGAACAGGCGCACCTTGCCGTTGCCGTCGAGCACGTAGGAGCCAGCGGTGTGGTCCATCGTGTAGCTGCCTTCCACTTTGCCCGGCACCTTGGCATAAAACACCTTAAATTCCTTGGCGGTGGCTTTTGTCTGATCAAGCGTGCCGCGCAGCGCCACGAAGCTAGGGTCGAAGCTGGCCATGTAGGCCTTCAACGCTTCCTGCGTATCACGCTCGGGGTCGACAGTGACGAACAAACCCTGCACCCGCTCGCCGTCCTTGCCGAGCGCCTTCTTCACTTGGGCCAACTCGGCCATGGTGGTGGGACACACGTCGGGGCATTGTGTGTACCCGAAAAACACGACCGTGACCTTGCCCTTGAAATCGGCAAGCGTACGCGGTTGGCCGTTTTGGTCGGACAGCGACAGCGTGCGCGCGTAATCGGCGCCGGTGATGTCGACACCCTGAAACAGCTGCTTGGCAGACGGCGAGCCGAGCTGGTCGCAGGCAGCCAGAAAAACGGCCATCACGAGCGTCATGAAAAAACGGAGTGGGTTCACAGAAGAGGGCTCAGGTAGTGGTCTACCAACAGTGCAGCGAACAGCAATGACAGATAGACGATGGAATAGCGGAAGGTCTTGCGCGCAAGCGCCTCGGAGTACTCACGCCACAGCTTCCAAGCATAGGCAACGAAGCCACCGCTCAACAATACGGCCGCCACAAGATAGATCAGCCCGCTCATGCCGAAGATAAACGGCAGCAGCGTTCCAGCGAACAGCACCAGCGTGTACAGGAGCACGTGCAGGCGCGTGAATTTCGAGCCATGCGTAATCGGGAGCATCGGCAGGCCCGACTTGCGGTAGTCCTCGGCGCGGTACAGCGCCAGGGCCCAGAAGTGCGGCGGCGTCCATAGGAAGATGATGAGGCACATGATCAGCGCCTCGGGGCCGACTTCTCCGCGGATCGCGGCCCAGCCGAGCACCGGCGGCATGGCGCCCGAAGCGCCGCCGATCACGATGTTCTGCGGCGTCATCGGCTTGAGGATGACGGTGTAGATCACCGCATAGCCGACGAAGGTGGCGAAGGTGAGCCACATCGTCAGCGGGTTCACTGCGAACCACAACACAGAGCTGCCGGCTACGCACAGGACGGCTGAAAACGTGAGCGCTTGGGTGTTGGTGAGCTGGCCGCTCGCCGTGGGGCGCCAAGCGGTGCGCGCCATTCGCGCGTCGATGCGCTGCTCGACCAGACAGTTGAATGCGGCCGCGGCAGCAGCCACGAGCCAGATGCCGGCGGTAGCGGCCACCGCCACACGCCAGTCGGGCAGGCTGGGCGTGGCCATCAACATACCGATCACGGCGCAGAAGACGATGAGTTGCACCACGCGCGGTTTAGTCAACGCGTAGTACTGGCGCGCGCGCGACGGCAGCGAAACGCTGGCGGGCGAGGATTGGGCGATGGTTTCTGACATGGTGCGAAGCGACTCTGGCATTTTACGTAGCCGGGCGCAGGGGCCTGCTCGGCACCGCTGCGGCGGGCAAGGGCCTGCGTGCGCCGCGCGCTGGCGTGAGCAACACGGCCAGCAACGCAACAAGTGCCGCGGCGCCTGCGGTGTGCGCCACCGCGGCAACGATCGGCCAGCCGAGCACGACGTTGCTCAAGCCGCTGGCGAATTGCCAGACTGCGACAGCGGCAACGCCGTGGGCCGCGCGCAGTAATGCCGCTTGGCCGCTGGCGGCCAAGCGCCACGCGAGGAGCGCCAACGCCCCCAGCACAACGAAGGCACCTAGACGGTGGACGAAGTGGATGCCGGTCAGCGCGGCAAACGGCAGATAACCCCCATCCTTGCCGGCGCCCAGTTCGCGCTGCACGGCGAAGCCGTGTTCGAAGTCCATCGTGGGCCACCAAGCACCTTGGCACTTCGGAAAATCGCTGCAGGCGAGCACTGCGTAATTGGTGCTGACCCAGCCGCC
>JBBRPV010000069.1:0-21863 GCA_038227445.1 Burkholderiales bacterium
CTCTGCCCACCCTCGACCAGCCTCACCGCTTCCTGCCTAAACTCCAACGTGTAGCGCGCCCGCACTGCCTTCTTCATTGCCGTTCTCCTTGCTTGCATTGAATCACCTCAGCAAGGGGTACGCTTTTCGGGGGCAAGGTCAGCCTGCACAACAGGCCGGATATGAGACTGCAGCCCTGCCTCCTGCTTCATCGCTTGAAAAAATCCACTTGCAATCCGGGAGGCGCCCATATGAGGGCCGACTATGTCTAGAGCCGAACAAAAAAAAGGGCCACCGAAGGCGACCCTTTTTTGAATTCTCGGGGAGTGAACGGTTTGCCGTATCCGGCTAACGCTCGCGCCCCCGAGTTAAGACCTCAGCAAAGCCGAGGTCTTAACGTTACATATCCATGCCGCCCATACCACCCATGCCGCCCATTCCACCCATGGCACCACCGCCGCCGCTGCCGGCTTCGTCCTTTGGTGCCTCGGCGATCATTGCTTCGGTTGTGAGCATCAGCGAAGCGACCGATGCCGCGTTTTGCAGTGCAGTGCGCGTCACCTTTGTCGGGTCGAGAATGCCCATTTCGATCATGTCGCCATAGGTGTCGTTGGCTGCGTTGAAGCCGTAGTTGCCCTTACCGGCTAATACCGCGTTCACGACAACGCTGGCTTCGCCGCCGGCGTTGTAGACGATCTCACGAAGCGGCGCTTCGATGGCCTTCAGAACCAGCTTGATGCCTGCTTCCTGATCGGGGTTGTCGCCCTTGATCGTTCCCGCAGCCTGCTTGGCACGCAGCAGAGCTACGCCACCACCGGCCACGATGCCTTCTTCGACGGCAGCACGGGTCGCGTGCAGCGCATCTTCGACGCGAGCCTTCTTCTCTTTCATTTCCACTTCGGTTGCAGCGCCGACCTTGATCAGAGCCACGCCTCCGGCCAGCTTGGCCACGCGTTCCTGGAGCTTTTCGCGATCGTAGTCGCTGGTCGCTTCTTCGATCTGCACACGCACTTGCTTGACGCGCGCTTCGATGTCGCCTGCGGCGCCCGAGCCGTCGATGATCGTGGTGTTTTCCTTGCCCACCTCAACGCGCTTGGCCTGGCCCAGATCGGCCAACGTGACCTTCTCAAGAGTCAGGCCGACTTCTTCGGCGATAACCTTGCCGCCGGTCAGGATGGCGATGTCTTCGAGCATCGCCTTGCGGCGGTCACCGAAGCCCGGCGCCTTGACGGCCACGACCTTCAGAATGCCGCGGATTGTGTTGACCACGAGGGTCGCCAGCGCTTCGCCTTCAACTTCTTCGGCAACGATCAACAACGGGCGACCCGACTTGGCCACCTGCTCCAGCGTGGGCAGCAGGTCGCGAATGTTGCTGATCTTCTTGTCGAACAGCAGCACAAACGGGTTGTCCAGAACGGCGGTCTGCTTTTCCGGGTTGTTGATGAAGTACGGCGACAGGTAGCCGCGGTCGAACTGCATGCCTTCAACGACTTCGAGTTCGCTGTTAAGGCTCTTGCCGTCTTCGACAGTAATCACGCCTTCCTTGCCGACCTTATCCATCGCTTCGGCGATGATGCGACCGACCTCTTCGTCGCTGTTGGCAGAAATAGTGCCGACTTGCGCGATTTCTTTCGAGGTCGTCGTTGCCTTCGACTGCTTCTTAAGCTGCTCGACCAGGGCGCTCACGGCCTTGTCGATGCCGCGTTTCAGGTCCATCGGGTTCATGCCCGCGGCCACATACTTCATGCCTTCGTGAACGATTGCTTGCGCGAGCACGGTGGCGGTGGTGGTGCCGTCACCGGCGATGTCGCTGGTCTTGGAAGCGACTTCCTTGACCATCTGCGCGCCCATGTTCTGGAGCTTGTCTTTCAGCTCGATTTCCTTTGCCACGGACACACCGTCCTTGGTCACGGTCGGGCCGCCGAACGAACGCTCGAGAACCACATTACGGCCCTTTGGGCCCAGGGTCACCTTGACTGCGTTGGCCAAGATGTTCACACCCTCGACCATGCGTGCGCGGGCTTCGCCGCCGAAAATAACGTCTTTTGCTGCCATGTCTTATTTCTCCGAAATCTGGGGGTAGGGGGTGGTCAGTTCGAGCGCGAAAAGGGATTACTTTTCGACAACAGCAAACAGATCCTCTTCCTTCATCACCAACAGCTCGTCGCCGTCGACCTTGACGGTCTGACCGCTGTACTTGCCAAACAACACGCGGTCGCCGACCTTGATGTTCAACACGACAAAGTCGCCCGTCTTGTCGCTGCGCTTGCCCGGGCCGACGGCCAGAACTTCACCCTGATCTGGCTTTTCAGCGGCGTTGTCGGGGATCACGATGCCCGAGGCGGTCTTGGTTTCTTGTTCCAGGCGCTTGACGATCACGCGATCGTGCAAAGGACGAAGTTTCATAGCATCTCCTTGAAATGGACTCGAATTGAGCTTTGACTGTAGATCGGGGCGATGTGAGCACCCAATCACTTGGGGCGAAAGCGGCGGTAAAGCCGCCACCAAGGCCGTTAGCACTCAGTAAACGCGAGTGCTAGCAATCAGATTATAGGGGCGTGTCCCCAACTTTCAAGACTGTGTTCTAGACACCGCAGTCACCCGTGGACTGCAGAGCAAGGGATAGAGGCGTCCGGCCTCCGACATCGTAGGTTGCGTCCAAGGACGTAGAGCTACATGCTGTGACTTTCGTCGTCAGCAACGAGGGTGCCGACCATGGACGAGACTACTAGGATCCATTTTGGCCTGGAGGTCCACAAGGACCGCATCAGCGTCGCCGCCGCCGAGCCCGGCCGGGCGCCCAGGCGTTTGATCGGCAAGGTAGGGCACGACCTTGCCAAGCTACTGAAGGTACTGGCCAGGATCGGGCCGGCCGAGCAGTTGCACGCCGTGCACGAGGCGGGTCAGACGGGCTTCGAATTGCAGCGTGCCCTGAAGGCCACGGGATACGCCTGCGAGGTCATTGCGCCGTCGCAGCTTCCGAGGCGAGCCGGCGACCGGGTCAAGACGGACGGACGTGACAGCTTGCAACTGGATGAGTGTTCACGCAGCCGGCAACTGAGTGCCGTGTGGATCCCGAATTCGGAGGACGAGGCCATTCGCGATTTGTCCTGTGCGCGCGAAGACGCGGTCAACAGCCGCATCCAGATGCGCCACCAGCGAAAGGGCTTCGCGCTGCGCCATCACGTGCGCTACACGGGCAAGACGTCATGGTGCGGTGCCTACTACCGCCGGCTGGCGACACTGAACTTTGAAGTCGGCGCCGCCCAGACGGCGTTCACCGAGTATTGGCCGGCAGTCAAGTCAGCCGACGAGCGCGTCTAGCGACTGACCAAGGCGTTGCAAGGCTCCATGACGGGCTGGCGCTTCAAGCCCGTGGTCGGCGCACTGGCGGGGACCGGGTCAGCCGCGGCAGCATCACCAAGACAGGCAACGCGCACGCGCGCGAGCTGCTGATGGAGGCGGCCTGGAACTATCAATTCAAGGCGCGCATCGGCAAGCAAGCTCAGGTGCGTTAACCAGAGTTGTCTGAACCGATGCGGGTCATGGCCTGGAAGGCACAGCTGCGTTTGTCTCAGCGATTTACCGCCCTGAACGCGCGAGGTTGACAGGCCAACACGGCCATGGACGAAGCCTAATATGTCGGAGACCGGCCGCCTAACCCGTGCTCTGCATTGCAGGGCCACCATGATGTCTAGAGCGGGCTGATCGGAGATCTCGGTGGGGAGGGGTTCGCCGAGGAGAACCCGCGACGGCGAGCCGGTTTGCCGTATAAACGGGATGTCTCACCTTCAAGCGACAACACCATCATGAGCGACGTTCAAAAACGCATCGACGACCTCGTCAAGGGCAACCGCATAGTGCTTTTCATGAAAGGCACGGCGCAGTTCCCCCAGTGTGGCTTTTCCGGCCGCGCAATACAGTTGCTCAAAGCCTGTGGGGCGAAAGACTTAGCAACCGTCAACGTCCTCGAAGACGACGGCATCCGCCAGGGCATCAAAGACTACGCCAACTGGCCGACGATCCCACAGCTCTACGTCAACGGTGAATTCGTCGGCGGCTCAGACATCTTGATGGAAATGTACGAAGCCGGTGAACTTCAAGCCCTGATCGGAGCCTGAGTATCGCCACACGCATCGTTATTGGCATCACGGGCGCCACTGGCGCGGTCTATGCCGTGCGTCTGCTGGCCAGGCTGAAAGTGGCCGGGCGCGAAACGCATCTGGTCGCCACCCCGGCCGGTGTGCTCAACGTGCACCACGAACTCGGGCTTGATCGCAAGGCGCTCGAAGCGCTGGCCGACGTGGCCTACAACCCGGCCGACGTCGGGGCCGCGATCGCCAGCGGTTCGTTTGCGGCCGACGCCATGGTCGTCGCACCCTGTTCGATGAAAACACTGGCCTCGGTGGCCAACGGCCTGTCAGACAACCTGCTGACGCGCGCAGCCGATGTCGCGCTGAAAGAGCGCCGCCGCCTCGTCTTGATGGTCCGCGAAACGCCGTTCAACCTCGCCCACCTGCGCAATATGACGTCCGTAACCGAGATGGGCGGCGTGATCTTCCCACCGTTGCCGGCCTTCTACCACCGGCCGCAGAGCATCGACGAGATGGTTAACGACACGGTGGAGCGGGTGCTGGCGCTGCTCGGTGTGAACGAAGCGGCACCGAAGGCCTGGCGCGGTCTGTGACCGCTCCAGGCGCCAGTCAGGCCGGTGGTTTGTAGGCCCAGAGCCGCTGCGACGCGAAAACCGCGTTCGGATATTCGGGCCGCCCGCGGCTGCCGTTGTAGCGGCCCAGCGCCATGTACATGTCGCCTTTCTCACGATCAAGGTAGTGGCGCAGGATCACGCTACCGAAGCGCAGGTTGGTCTGTGGGTGGAACAGGCGACTCGCGTCGCCATCGCCGATCAAGCGCGCCCAGAACGGCATGACCTGCGTGTAGCCGCGTGCGCCGACGCTGCTGATCGCGTATTTGCGAAACCCGCTCTCCACCTGAACCAAACCGAGCAGCAAAGAGGGCTCGATACCGGCGCGTTTGCTTTCGTACCAGAGTGTCTCGAGGAACTCGACGCGCGCGGAATGTTCGGCCTTGCGCTTCTTGAGCCGGTTGCTCATTTCGCCGAGCCAGCGCAGATAGACCAGGCGAGCTTCGATGTCTTCGAACGCCGGCTTCGGCGGCGCACTGTCGTTGACGGCAGCAGCAAGTGCCGAGCGCACCGAGTCGGCGAGCGGCTCTTCAACCTGGGCGCCGGCTTCAGCGCACTGCGGCATCAGTGCAACGCAGGGGCTCAACAGCAGGGCCACACAAGCCCGGCGACGAGCTCTCCCGCTGCGGGAGAGAATCGGGGTCATGCGCTGAACTTGTCCTTCAACAAGACCAACATATCGGCGACAGCCAACGAAGTCGCTAGAGCGTCGCGCCGCCCCTGATACTCGACCTTGCCTTCCTTGAGGCCACGATCTGACAGCACCACTCGGTGCGGCACGCCCACCAGTTCCCAGTCTGCGAACATCGCGCCAGGGCGTTCGCCGCGGTCGTCGAGCATCACGTCGACGCCGAGTGCCAACAGGTCACCGTGTAACTTGTCGGCAGCCGCCTGCACATCGAGCGAACGGTCGTATCCGATAGGGCATATCACGACATCGAACGGCGCGATTGCCTGAGGCCAGACAATGCCGCGCTCGTCGTGGTTCTGCTCGATCGCGGCGCCGAGGATGCGCGTGACGCCGATGCCATAACAACCCATTTGCATCAGCTTCGGTTTGCCGGTTTCGTCCAGGAAGGTGGCCTTCATCGCCTCGCTGTACTTGGTGCCGAGGAAGAACACGTGCCCAACCTCGATACCGCGCTGGATCGCGAGCAAGCCCTTGCCGTCAGGCGAAGGGTCGCCGGCGCAGACGGTGCGGATGTCAGCCACCAGGTCGGGCTCGGGCAAGTCACGGCCCCAGTTCACACCGGCGAAGTGGAAGTCGGCTTCGTTGGCACCGCAGATAAAGTCGCTCATGTTCGCGACCGTGTGATCAGCCACAACCTTGACATCCGGCTTCATGCTAATCGGCCCCAGGTAACCCGGTTTGCAGCCAAAGTTCTCGCTGATCTCGGTGGCGGTGGCAAAGCGGAAGCCACCCTTCAAGCCAGCGACCTTGCCGGCCTTGATTTCGTTCAGCGAATGGTCGCCGCGCACGAGCAACAGCCATATTGTGGTCTTGCCACCAAGAGAAGGTTCGACCGGGCCATCGGTTGCGAGCACGAGGGACTTGACCGTCTTTTCCAGACTCACACCGAGCAACGCAGCCACGTCTTCGCAAGTGGCCTTACCCGGTGTCGGCGTCTTCGCCATCGGCACGGAGGCCGCCACGCGCTTCGCAATCAGGGGCAACGCTTCGGCCAACTCGATGTTGGCCGCGTAGTCGGAGGTGGGGCAGTAGACGATCACATCTTCACCGGTGTCGGCAATGACCTGGAACTCGTGCGAACGGTCACCACCGATCGAGCCAGTGTCGGCCGCCACGGCCCGGAACCTCAACCCCATGCGCTCGAAGATGCAAACGTACGCGTTGAACATCTGCTCGTAGCTCTTGCCCGCAGCCTCGGGGTCACGGTCGAAGGAATACGCGTCCTTCATCGTGAACTCGCGCCCGCGCATGACGCCGAAGCGAGGCCGGCGCTCGTCGCGAAATTTGGTCTGAATGTGATAAAAATTCTTTGGCAGCGCACGGTAGCTGCGCAGCTCTTGGCGTGCAATGTCAGTGATTACCTCTTCGCTCGTGGGCTGGACGATGAAGTCACGCTCGTGCCGGTCCTTGATGCGCATCAGCTCGGGCCCGTATGCCTGAAAACGGCCCGACTCCTGCCACAGCTCGGCAGGCTGCACGACCGGCATCAGTAGCTCGACGGCACCGGCGCGGTTCATCTCTTCACGAATGATCGCCTCCACCTTGCGGATCACACGCAGGCCCATCGGCATGTAGGTATAGATGCCTGCACCGAGCCGCTTGATGAAGCCTGCCCGCATCATGAGCTGGTGGCTAACGACCTCGGCGTCGGCGGGTGCTTCTTTAAGTGTGGAGACAAAGAACTGGGTGGCTTTCATGCGGCGTGCAGTGCGGGGTGAAGCAAAGGGGGCAGCTGACCGCAAGCGGCTTGCGCGTCACCGGCAGAGCCTGTCGGGAAACCCAAGGGGTCATTTCCCATCATGCCAGTGCAATAATGAATTCAACGAATGAACTGGGGTTGATTATGCTCGACCGTGAAGGGTTCAGACCCAACGTCGGCATCGTTCTGCTCAACCAAAGGAACCAGGTTTTCTGGGGCAAACGCATACGCACCCATTCCTGGCAGTTCCCGCAAGGGGGCATCAAATACGGCGAGACGCCTGAGCAGGCGATGTTCCGCGAGCTCCACGAAGAAGTGGGCCTTGTGGCCGACCACGTGCGCATCGTGGCGCGAACGCGCGACTGGTTGCGCTACGAGGTTCCCGACCACTTCATCCGGCGCGATGCCCGTGGACATTACCGTGGGCAGAAGCAGATCTGGTTCCTGTTGCAACTCGTCGGCCGCGACAGCGACATGAACTTGCGCGCCACCGACCACCCCGAATTCGACGCCTGGCGCTGGAACGAGTACTGGGTGCCGCTCGAATTCGTGATCGAATTCAAGCGCGACGTGTACCAGATGGCCCTGACCGAACTGGCGCGGTTTTTGCCGCGTGGGGCGCACCAGAACCGCTACTTGCGCTCGGGCATGCGGCCGCATCACAGGGACGACCTTGAACGGCCCCATGAACCTGATGCCGATCAGGCGACTGAGAGCGGAGCTGCCCCGCTCACGTCACCCGACGAACCCGCGGGTTGAGCATCAGGCTTGAAGGAAGCTGCGATGAAGTGACTCAATCGATTTCCTGGCAACCCGCACGACGGCCACGTCTCGCAGGGATAGCCCCAGCGGCATGAACACCGACCCGCCTGACGCCGAATGGGCGCCCGTTGCCGACCTGTTCGAGCACGGGCTGCGCGGCCCAGGTCGGAAACACCGGCTTTGACGCGGGCAAGCAAGTCAAAGGACGCAAGCGCCACCACGTAGTTGACACCCTGAGCCTGCTGCTGGCGGTCACCGTCACGGTCGCCTGCCTACGAGAACGCGACTCGGCAGGTGAGGTCGTTGCACAGTCGTGCGCCAAGGAGCCGGGCCTCAAGAAGCCGTGCACGGCTGGCGCCTACGGCCGAAAGTGCGCGCAGTCTATGGAGCAAACCAACGGCATCAGCGTAGAGGTTGCGAGGCACCCCGGCAAGCGCAGCACCGGCACTTAGCAGCACGCGCGGCAGCCTCTGTCGCCCGAGGTCGTCGCCGAGGGCTTCGTCGTGCGGGCCAAGCGCTCGGTCATCGAGCATGCTCAAGCCTGGAATGATTGCGCTCGACGACTCATGTCGCACCACGAACGATCAACCCAGGCGCTCGTCGCCTTGGTCTGGTTCCTCTAAGCACGTCTCATCGCTACCAGACAGGCAGCACAGATCACTTGGCTTACATCTTCTCAGCGCTTTAGCCAGTGCTCGGAAAAGCCCGCCAGGTCATGATGAACAGACTTTGCCAGGACGATCTCGTTGCCCACGTTTGGGCTGCCGTTCGGCGCGCGAAGCACCAGCGCCGTGTGCACATCGCCCGGCACACCGCGCATGTAAGGCAGGTAGTCGTCGACAAAAGCGACCGGGCGCAATTCGGTGATCGCGTCGGCCTTGGGGCTGCGCTCAACAGCTTCGTTACCGGTGGCGATCACACGCTTGATCGGGAACCCCAATTGCTTCAGGTTGCGTAAGCGTGCGGCTTCGAATTCGGGCTCCAGCGCCGAAACGCACACAAGCTCAAAGCCGGCGTCGTGAAGACGGTGGCAGGCGTTAAGCGCTCCGTCGATCGGCGGCACAGTGGCCCAAAACTGCTCGTCGAACGACGCCCTGAACTGCACCCGCCGCTTGGCATCGAGCCGTTCAACTTTCCAGCGATCCATCGGCCAGTAGGCCAAAGGGTCGCGCTCGGCCGGGGCCTGACCGAACGTGCGCTGCCAAGCACTGGCGTAAGCGAGGTGGAAGTCGAGCAACACGCCATCGGCGTCGAGTGCGATCACGGGTTTAGGCATGCGCCCACTTTAGCGGCTGCACCGTGACTGAGGGGTCACTCGCTCGACGAGAACCGCAGGAATTCACGCGGCTGCAGAGCCGGGCCCGCATGCCTGCGCCGCGCTACTCGCTCGCAGCCAGTTTGGCTGCCTTGCCCGGCTTCGCCGTCTCGGAGCGAAACACCAGGGCCGACTCAAACGAGGCGCGCACGAACTTCAGCGCCGCCGCGAACTCTTCATCGTTGAGCTGCCGCGCCGCGTCGCTCGAGCGGTAGAGGTTCGTGAACTCACGCTCGCGCCCGGCCTGCACCGCGAGCTTGCCAACTCCCATGCTCTCAAGCGTGGCCCACAACTTCGGGTTGTAGGTGCGTGTGAGCTTCATCGCCACGGGGATCGGGTCGTTGCGGCCGAGCACGCCGGCCAGCCGCAGGATGATCTCGAACGGCAAGCCGACCTTGCCGCCTTCCACCTGCTCCAGCAGCGACACGTCTTTAAGGTTGATCGCGCGCCCCAGGTCCTGAAGTGTCAGCCCGGCGCTTTCACGCAGGTCGCGGAAGACGCTCCCAGCCTTTTCGACCGCCGCCTTGTGAGAGGGCTTGCTCAGCTTCGAGGCCGCGACACGAAAGGACAGGTCAGCGGCGTTGTTGGCGATGCCCAGCACGAAGTCGGTCCAGGAGCGCAGGTCTTGCGCCAGGCTCTTCAAGCCCTTGCTCGCGTCAGCCGGCGACTTTGGCACCATGGGCTTCAGGGCACTAGCCGAAACAGTGACGAGTGCTTTCTTCACAGGGGCACGTTTGCGGGTGGTCGTTACCATGCGGCTCCTCGGGGCTCAGAGTGGGCGGGCGGCGGCGTAAATCCGGCGGTACGCGCCGTGTCGGTGAACAGACTGCCATTGCCCTTCGGGTTGCGCCAACCCGTTGGCCACAGAGTACAGCACCACAGGGTGCGGGGCCAGTCGCTGTTGCCAGTTGCCAATTGCGGGTCGCTGGATGCTGCACAGCCTTGCCACCCCACTGCGCGGTGAGACTGTAGGTCAAGGGCGTGGGCACGGCCGGCGCTTTGCACCAGGGGCAGAAATCTTGCGGAGCGTCGCACTTGTCAGTGCCCGACGTAATCAGGCCAGCTGAGGTCGGAACTGGCAGGTGTAGGCGTCTGGGAGCTTTTGATTTCCCGGGGGGCCACTTTCCGAGCTTTTTTGCGCACGAAGGCACCCGTGGGTCACAGGAGAATTGAGAGGTTTCAGTACTGACAAGTTAGACGCTCCGCGAGCGGTGGCGCTGCAACACGGGTGGCTCGACGCCAACGTCGAGCTGGCTTGAATGCGTGGTTGGTCTTGAAAATTCGTCGAAAAGGCACGCCGGTACTTGCTTGCCGTTGGTCTTACCTGGCGCGAACGGATTTTTCTAGATTCACCCGAGGTCACGTCTGGCCCCGTCAACTTGATCGGGTTCAGGCCGTCGCCGGCCTCGGGGACTTGCTGGCTTCCACCGACGCTGCTCGCAGGCTTTCGCTTTCAACGAGGTCAGCCCAGGCACTGCGGCGGATTTGTGCATTCGCCTTGAGTTCGGTTCTGCTTGGTGGCGCAATTAGTTGGGGCGGTCATGTTCGCCCATGAACTTGAGTAAACGCTCGCGCAAGGCCAGCACTTTGGGGAAAGTAACCACACTTGGGATTCCCTCGACGACGTGTGGGCCCCAAGATGACGAAACGCGACATCAGCGCCGGATTTTCTTGTGACGGCGGCCTCCCTCGGTGAAAGGACGGCGTCAGATACGCCGACGTCTTGGTTTGACAACTAAGGGTTAATGGCTATCACCTGCCTCTATGAATACTTTAACGTATGCACGAATGAACGAAGTGAGTGTCCACCCTGAATTTAAGGTCCCGCAGGAGACGGCTGGCCTGCAGCAACTCGGCTCTGGGCTTGTCCGACCCGAGTGCGTGCTGGCGACTGTGCGCGGCGACCTCTATTGCGCCGACTGGCGCGGGGGTGTCGCTCACCTCGCCCCTGACGGCTCGCAGCACCTGTATGTCGGCTTCATGCCAGATGGCAGCGCACTGCGCCCCAACGGCATAGCGCTGCTGGCCGACGGCAGCTTTCTGCTGGCACAACTTGGTGCCGAACATGGCGGCGTCTACAGGCTCGCGCGAGACGGCGGTGTCTTGCCCTGGCTGCTGGAGGTTGATGGGCAAGCGCTTCCACCCACCAACTTCGTGCTTGCTGACGCCGCGGGGCGGACCTGGGTCACCGTGAGCACTCGCCTGAGCCCGCGTTCGAGGGGATACCGGCGTAGTTGCAACGACGGTTTTATCGTGTGCGTGCAAGCCGATGGCCGCGCCGACATCGCAGCCGACGGCCTGGGCTACGCCAACGAAGTGGCTCTGCACCCAAGCGGCCGGTGGTTGTATGTCAACGAAACCTTTGGGCGCCGCCTCTCGCGGTTTGCGCTTCGTGCCAACGGTTCGCTCGGTCCGAAAGAAGTGGTCACCGAATTCGGCACCGGCGTCTACCCCGACGGCTTGGCGTTCGACGAAGCCGGCCACGCGTGGGTAGTGAGTATCGTCAGCAATCGGTTGATTCGCGTCGCACCCGAAGGCGAACAAACAGTATGGCTCGAAGATGGCGACGCTGCGCACGTGGCCGCCGTCGAAGCGGCCTTCGAGGCCGGCAAAATGGAGCGCAGCCACCTGGATCAAAACCCCAGCCGCATCTTGCGCAACATCTCAAGCATCGCTTTCACAGGTGCCGACCGCCGCACCGCCGTCCTTGGGTGCCTGCTCGGTAGCAAACTCGTCACGCTGCGCATACCGGTGGCCGGAGCCACGCCCACGCATTGGAATCATCCATGAGCAACCCCGAAATAGTCCCCACCACTTCGCTCGTGGACGCGGCTTACCAGCAGATCCGCAAGCGAATTCTCGACAACGTTTGGCCACCTGGCCACCGGGCGCTCGAACAGGAAGTAGGTCTGGCACTCGGAATGAGCCGCACGCCAGTGCGTGAGGCACTCATGCGCCTGAGCAGCGAAGGGCTGGTGGAAGTGATTCCGCGACACGGCATGCGAGTGCTCCCGGTCTCGCCGACCGACATGCGTGAGATCTACGAGATCCTCACCGCGCTCGAATGCATGGCCGCCGAACTCCTCGCCCGGCGCAAACCGAATGCGGTCGAACTCAAGCCGCTTGTCGAAGCCACCAAGGCCATGGACTCGGCGCTCAAGGTCGGAGACCTCGACGCCTGGGCCGCAGCCGACGAAAGTTTTCATGCTCAATTGCTCGAGCTGGCCGGCAACCGCCAGCTGCAAGCCACCGTGCTGAACTATTGGGGTCGGGTCCACCGCGCACGCTTGTTCACCCTGCGGCTTCGGCCCAAACCCGTAAATTCGACCCGGGAGCACATGGATATGCTCGAGCGCTTGCGCGCAGGCGACCCCGAAGGTGCGGTCCGCGTCACGCGCACGCACCGCGAGCGCGCCAACCGCGAGCTTCTGGCGATCGTCGAGCGCTACAAGCTTGCTCAAATGTGATGATCGCGGGAACGAACGGATGCCCCAAAACTACTCGATTGCGGTGCTTCCCGGCGACGGTATCGGGCGGGAGGTTACCCAAGCTGGCGTCGAATTGCTGCACGCGGCCGGCCAACGGATTGGCCGCCGCTTTGACGCCCAATTCCAGCCGGCTGGCGCCCAGCACTACCTAGAAAGCGGCACCGCGCTGCCCGAGTCGACCCTCGATGCGTGCCGGGCGGCTGACGCGATCCTCTTCGGTGCGATGGGCCTCCCGCACGTACGCGGCGTTGACGGTACCGAGATCATTCCGCAACTTGACATACGCGTCGCACTCGACCTCTACGCCGGAGTGCGGCCGATCCGCACTTTTCCCGGCCTGCCCACACCATTGTCGAGCCCGCGCGCGTCCGAGATCGACCTCGTGCTGGTGCGCGAAAGCACCGAAGGTCTGTTCCATGCCCGTGGCCGCGGCTTTGTCGATGCCGATGCCGCCTACGACACAATGAAAATCAGCCGGGCCGGCACCACACGGGTCTGCGACTTTGCACTGCGGCTCGCGCGCCGGCGCAAGGCCGACGGCAAACGCGGCCATGTGACCAACGTCGACAAGGCCAACGTCTTCGTGTCGATGGCACTGTGGCGCCGGGTCTTCGAAGAGCGCGCGCTGGCGTTCAGCGACATCACGACCGACAACGCCTACGTGGACGCTGTGGCGCTCAACCTGGTGTTGAAGCCCTGGAACTTCGACGTGCTCGTGACAGAGAACATGTTCGGCGACATCCTGTCGGACCTGATTGCCGCGCTGGTCGGTGGCATGGGCATGGCGCCTTCGGCCGACATCGGCGACCGCCACGGCCTGTTCCAACCGGCTCACGGCAGCGCGCCCGACATCGCCGGCCTGGGCATCGCCAACCCGACCGCTATGCTGCTGTCGGTCGCAATGATGCTCGACTGGCTGGCCGATCGACACAGCGACACCGCGCTCGCCGACGCTGCAAGCGCCGTAGAGGGCGCAGTGAAAGCGGCCTTCGAAAGTGGCGCCGTTCGGCCGCGCGAATTCGGTGGCACGAGCAGCACGGCCGACATCACCCGCGCCGTGCTGGAGCGCTTGTGATGGAGGAGCGCGTCGCAATGGTCGGTGCCGGCTACTTCGCGCAGTTCCAGCTCGAAGGCTGGCGTGATGCGGGTGCACCGGTGGTGGCGCTGTGTGACCTCGATGGCGAGCGCGCCAAGCTGCTGGCGCGGCAACACGGCGACCCGCGATGCTTCACGAACGCGGCTGACATGTTCGATGCGGTACAACCCTCGCTCGTTGATGTGGTGCTGCCGCCCCAGGCCCAGGCCCGTGTCGTGCGCACGGCGCTGGAACGCCGCATCCCGACGATCTGCCAGAAGCCCTTTGGCGTCGACCTCGCAGAAGCCGAGGCGCTGACGGAGTTCGCTCAAGCCCAGGGTACAACCCTCGTCGTGCACGAGAATTTTCGTTTCACGCCGTGGTTTCGCGAATGCCGGCGGCTGATCGACGCGGGCCACTTCGGCCGGCTGCACAGCATCAGTTTCCGGCTCCGCCCCGGTGACGGCCAGGGTGCCAACGCCTACCTCGACAGACAGCCCTACTTTCAGACGATGCCGCAGCTGCTGGTGCGAGAAACCGCGGTGCACTTCATCGACACCTTCCGGTTTCTGATGGGTGAAGTGATCGCCGTAACAGCACGCTTGCGCCGGCTCAACCCGGCGATTGCTGGCGAAGACGCGGGCCTGCTGATCTTCGAATTCGCGGGCGACACGACCGGCCTCTTCGACGGCAACCGCCTGAACGACCACGCCGCCGAGAACCCGCGCCGCACCATGGGTGAGCTGTGGCTCGAGGGCGAGCACGGCGTGCTGCGTCTCGATGGCGATGCACGGCTGTGGTGGAAGCCGCATCACGGCCTAGAGGCCGAACACCCCTACGCACAAGGCAGCATCGGCGCTTTCGGCGGCGCCTGCACAGCGCTTCAGGCGCATGTGCTCGCGCACTTGCGAACCGGCGCAACGCTTCAAAACAGCGCGCATGAGTACCTTAAAAACCTGCACGTGCAGGAAGCCGTTTACAGCTCGCACTCTACCGGCGCGCGGGTCGAGATGGCGCAATTCGATCCCCGCACAACCACCTGAAGGAGTCCTCGATGAAACGCCTCACACTCACCGCGCTGTCAGCTGCGATCTTCGCCATCGCCGGCCCTGCAGCAGCGCAGACGGTGCTCAAGTTCAGCCATACCGACCAGCAGGCCGGCGCGCGCCAGGCCGCGGCAGTGCTGTTCGCGAAGAAGGTCGAAGAACTGACGCAGGGCCGCTACAAGGTGCAAGTGTTCTGCTGCAGCCAGCTCGGCAACGACCCGAAGAACATCGAGCAGCTCGCGCTCGGCGGCATCGACTTCACGGTCTCCGGGACCGGCTCCTATGCGCCCCACGTGCCGACGCTGAACCTGACCGCCCTGCCCTACCTGGTGGAGAGTTATGCGCAGGGCTGGAAGCTCTACGACGAGTCGAAGTGGCTCAAAGACCAGTTCGACAAAGCGCCGCCGAAAGGCTTTCGTTTTCTCGCCACATGGGAGGCCGGTTTTCGCAGCATGACGACAAAAGAGCCGCTCAATTCGCCCGCTGACGCCAAAGGCAAGAAGCTGCGAACCTTCCCGAACGAAATGATGCGCTGGACGCTTGAGGCCATGGGTTTCAACATCCAAATCATGCCGCTCCCCGAGGTCTACTTGGCCATCCAGCAGGGCGCCGTGAGCGGACAAGAAAACCCGATCGACACAATCTATTCGAACAAGTTCTTCGAGGTGGCGCCCAACGTGACGTTGACCAACCACGTCTACAGCCCGATTCCACTGGCAGTCTCTGAGAAGACCTGGCAGAAACTCGCTCCCGCCGATCAGAAAGCCGTGACTGAAGCAGCGCGGATCGCCGCACGCTTCAGCCGCGAATTCATTGCCGGCAATGACGCGGGGCAGCTGAAGGAAATGGCGGCCAAGGGCGCAAAAATCAACGACAAGCCGGACCTGGCGGCATTCCGCGCCGCGGTGCAACCGGTGTACGCCAAAGCGCGCGAAAAGTATGGCGCAGATGTTGATGCCATCCTCAAAGATGCCGACGCCGTGCGCAAGGCGGTAAATCGATGACCACGCTGCTCACGCCGTTGCCTGAAAGCCCGCTGCCGATCCGCCTGATCGGCCGCGCGGTGGACTGGGCGGTCATCGCCATGGGTGCCGGCATGACGGTGCTGGTCTTCTTCAACGTGAGCCTGCACCTGATCAGTAAAGATTTGGCGTGGGTCACCGAACTCGGTGAGCTGATGCTCGTGTGGGTCACCTTTCTCGGTGGTGCGTGTGCAGCGCAGCGCGGCGCACACATGTCGATCACTGAGTTCATCGACAAACTCACGCCGGCATGGCGCCGCTGGGCCGACGCTGGGGTACAGGCACTTTGCCTGGCCATGCTGCTGGTTCTTGTGCGTTTCGGTTGGTCGCTGGTGGCGGGCAACTGGGGTAATCAGCTGACCGTGCTCGAGTGGCCTGTAGCGATTCAGTACATGGGGATGGCGGTAGGCTGCTCGCTGATGGCGATTTTCGTCGCCTGGGATTTGTGGCAAGCCCTGCGCGGCGTACCACGCGAGCAGCGCTACCCCACTGCCGAGTGAGGGGTTGAACGATGCTTGCCTTGACCCTCTTCGGCGTTTTTTTCCTGATCGCGCTGGCCGGTGTGCCCCTGCTTTTCGCGATTCTGACCACGACCGTCGGCGTCATCTGGTTCCAGGGCCTGGGCCATCCGCTGGAGACGATCTTTCTCGCCTTCATCGGTGGCGTTGAGCCTTTCATCCTATTGGCGGTGCCGCTCTTCATCTTCGCTGGCGAGTTGCTCGCGCAGGGCGGCGTGGGCAAGCGCATTGTCGAGTTCGCCCGGGTGCTGTTCGGCTGGCTGCCCGGCGGCCTGGGCGTTGTCACGGTGATCAGTTGCACGTTGTTTGGCGGCGTGTCGGGCTCGGCGATCGCAGACACCGCAGCCATCGGTTCGCTGGTCATCCCGGCGATGATCGCGCGCGGCTATTCGCGGGGCTTCGCGGCGGCCCTGTTGGCGGTGGCGGGCACGATCGCGCTGCTGATGCCGCTGTCGATCCCGTTTTTGATCTATGCCTTCATTTCCGGCGTATCCATGCGCACGTTGTCGATGGCAGGGCTATTGCCCGCGCTGGCCTCGGCGCTGGCACTGATCTTGGTGTGCATGTGGCACGGCACGCGCACGGGCTGTGACAACGGTGACGAACGCTCAACGCCCGCCCAGATCTGGGCCGCGACACGTGACGCCGGACCGGCGTTGCTGATGCCGATCATCATCATCGGCGGCATCTGGACCGGCATCTTCACGCCAAGCGAGTCGGCGGCCATTGCAGTGGTCTACGGCTTGGTGGTCTCGCTTTTTTATTACAAGGACCTGAAGTGGCAGCGCATCCCGCAGCTGCTGCTCAACGCCTTCATGACCAGCGCGACCGTGATGCTCGTGATCGGCGCGACCGGGGCGATGGCCTGGCTAATCACGGTCGAGCAGGTTGCGCAGCAAATGGCAAGCTGGATCCAGCTGGTCGCCACCGAGCCGTGGATGTTTCTGCTGCTTTTCAACATATGTCTTCTACTGCTCGGCATTTTCATCGAGCCGCTGCCAGCCATGCTGCTCTCAGCGCCGCTGTTCCTGCCGTTGGCCAAACACTTCAACATGGACATGGTGCACATCGGCGTGGTGATGACGGCGAATCTGGCGATCGCCCTCTACACGCCGCCGGTCGGTGGCACGCTGTTCGTCGCAGCCAAGCTGGCGCGCGCGGGAATCGGCGAGATCACCAAAGCGCTGTGGCCGTTGATGGCTGCGACCTTCCTGGTGGTGCTGCTGGTCACCTACCTGCCGTGGCTTTCGCTTTGGCTGCCAAGGTTCATTCAGGCGCCCTGAAAATGCAGGTGCTCGTCGTTGAATTTCGCGTCCGGGCGCCTTTCATCGCGGCATTCGCAGAGGCGATCCAAGCCAACGCGCAAGAGTCGGAAAACACCGAGCCGGGTTGCCGGCGGTTTGACGTGTGCCGCGATCCTGCTGACCCTGCGCTGTTCTTTTTGTATGAGCTTTACGACGACGAAGCTGCGCTCGACGCGCATTTGCACTCGACGCATTTCGTGGCCATGACGTCCGCCACGTCAGGTTGGGTCGAGACCAAGACAGTGCGGCGCTTCGTGCGCTGAGCGGGGACGCCGAACCGCCCTGGATTTTGAGGAGGCTCCATCCATTGAGCATGCAGCCAAGCTGAGGAAGTCCCCGAAGTTGTCCCCTGAGATCCAGGGGCATGCAGAGCCCATCGCCTTCGATGCCAAGGATCAGTAAGGATGTTTGGCAACTTCCAGTCGCCCAGACTGACTCCGGATGAACACCGAATTCAAGCTATTGAATCTTTGCAGCTAGCGCCATTGCAGCGCGCACCCTCGTCCAGCCGGCGGCCTGGTTCACGAGCGAACGCGTGCGCCCTTGGGCTCAGTGCTTCGGCGCGCGACCTTGGTGCCGTCGTCGCCGACCGAGCTGCCAACCACGAAGGCGTGCGGTTGGCTCCACTCGCTGGAAGCCTTGCCGAAGACGAGGTCGGTCGAGCGAACGCGGCCTTCGGTAAGTTGCACATAGCCCTGCGGCAGATTGGGGTGGCTGATGGTTACGGTCATTGTTGGTTTCAAATCAAAGGGAGCTCAATTGTCGCCCACATCGCGGCGGCACTAGCCGCGACCCCAGCTCACTTCGGTTTCGCCAGGCAATTAAGCGGCAGAAAATTGTTTGGCACAGTGGTGCGGTCGACCCCCTTCGCCGTCATCTTCTCGACCGCTTCGGCATGCCCGCAGACCCACGCCAGCGGCACCATAGGCGCGTCTTCCACCACGGCCGGGCGCAGCGTGAGCTGTTTGCCATTGATTCCCGCGTTTGCGCGGTTGCCGAAGGTCACGTGGATCGCTCCGGCCTCCACTGTGACCGAGCTCACCAAGTTGCCGACGATTTTCTCGGCCGCCGGTAGCCCGGCTCCGGCGTTGTCGGCCGGCAAGGTTCGTGTCAGCGCCCACGAGGCCATGACCGGCGCTTTGGCCAAATCCGCGATCTTCATCGCTTCAACGATCTGCTCGCGCACCAGCTTGCCCTGAATTGACGGCACCGCCATGGTCGCCAACAGCGCAACTACAGCAAGCACGACCACCAGTTCGATCAAGGTAAAGCCAGAGCGGGAATTTTTCATTCTGTACATTCAGTCAGGCTGTTCAATTCTGAGGCACGAATACGGCATACCCGAAGCGCCGATACAGCATGCCGGGCAAAGGTAAACTAAATTTAAACGTGCCCGCCACCCCACCAAGGAAGCTCGCCATGCGTTTGATTGAATCCATCCTCGCCGACGCGGCCGCAATCGCCTCGGTGCGACGTGACATTCACGCCCACCCGGAATTGTGCTTCGAAGAAAACCGCACCTCCGACGTGATCGCCGCGGAGCTCACCAACTGGGGCATTCCGATCCACCGCGGACTGGGCACGACCGGCGTGGTCGCCATCCTCAAAAACGGCAGCAGTGATCGCGCCGTGGGCCTTCGCGCCGACATGGACGCGCTGCCGATGACCGAGCACAACACGTTTGCGCACGCGAGCAAGCACCCCGGCAAGATGCACTCCTGCGGCCACGACGGCCACACCGCCATGCTGCTGGCCGCGGCCAAGCACCTGAGCACTCAACGCAATTACGACGGCACGGTGTACCTCGTGTTCCAGCCTGCCGAAGAAGGCGGCGGCGGCGCGCTCGAGATGATCAAGGACGGCCTGTTTGAGAGGTTCCCGATGGAAGCGATGTTCGGCGCTCACAACTGGCCCGGCATGGCGGTGGGCCAGTTCGCGCTGAAGAGCGGGCCGTGTTTTGCGAGCAGCAACGATTTCAAGATCGTCATTCGCGGCAAGGGCGCTCACGCGGCCATGCCGCATTTGGGCGTCGACCCGGTGCCGGTGGCTTGCCAACTGGTGCAGGCCTTGCAGACCATCATCAGCCGCAACAAGCGCCCGATCGATGCCGGCGTGATCTCGGTGACCATGATCCACACTGGCGAAGCAACCAACGTGGTGCCTGACAGCTGCGAGATCCAGGGCACAGTGCGCACCTTCACAGTGGAAGTGCTCGACACCATCGAGCGACGCATGAAAGAAATCAGCGAGCACACCTGCGCTGCTTTCGACGCCACCTGCGAGTTCGAGTTCTCCCGCAACTACCCGCCCACGATCAACCACCCAGCCGAGACAGAATTCGCGCGCGGCGTGATGCAAGGCTTGGTCGGTGCAAACAACGTGCATGAGTTCGAGCCCACCATGGGCGCCGAAGACTTCAGCTACTTTTTGCTTGCAAAGCCGGGCTGTTATTTCCTGATCGGCAACGGCGACGGCAGCCACCGCATCGGCGGTCACGGCATGGGCCCATGCATGCTGCACAACCCGAGCTACGACTTCAACGACGAGCTGATTCCGCTAGGCGCCACGCTTTGGGTCAGCATGGCCGAGCAGTGGCTCGCCAAGGCGCGCTGAATCCATGGCCACGCACAACGTGATCGAAAACTTTTCCCAGAGCTATGCCGAAGCGCGTGCAAAGTTCTTGACCACGGCTGACGCCTGTGGCCTTGACGCGCAAAGCCACAAACACCCGATGCTCGGCCGCGACGGCGAAACGCTGGCGATGGACGTGGTTCGTGAGGGCCCGGCCGACGCGGGCAAGGTGCTCATCATCAGCAGCGCCTGCCACGGCGTCGAGGGTTATTGCGGCTCGGGCGTGCAGCTCACGCTGCTCGGTGACCCCTTGTGGCGGCGCGCGGCGCGCCAGGCTGGCGTGGCCGTGGTCTACATCCACGCGCTCAACCCTTACGGCTTTTCGTGGTCGCGCCGCGTCACTCACGAGAACGTCGACCTGAACCGCAACTTCCTCGACTTCAGCCAGCCGCTGCCGGTGAACAAAGGTTACGAAGAACTTTCGGCGGTGCTGGTGCCACCCACCTGGCCGCCGTCGGACGAGGCCAATGTCGTGATCCAAAGCTTCATCACCGAGCATGGTCTTGCGGCATTCCAGACGGCCGTTTCGGGCGGGCAGCACAGCCACCCCGAAGGCCTGTTCTATGGCGGGCGCAACCAAACTTGGAGCCAAGTCACGCTGCGCCACGTGCTGCAAGAGCATGGCGCGCGCTGCGCGAAGCTCGGCTGGATCGACTTGCACACGGGACTCGGGCCGAGCGGCGTGGGCGAACGCATCTTCGCCTGCCACGACAACGCCGAAGCGTTCGCACGTGCCAAGGCCTGGTGGGGTGACAACATCACGAGCATCTACGATGGCAGCTCGTCTTCGGCGCCGTTGACTGGGCTGATGTGGATGTCGGCGTACCAGGAATGCCCGCAGGCCGAGTACACCGGCATGGCGCTCGAATACGGCACCGTGCCGCTGATTGACGTGATGAACGCGTTACGCGCTGACCAGTGGCTCGAAATCCACCCGCAAGCGCCAAAAGATAAACGCCTGCAGATAAAGCAGCAGGTGCGCGACGCCTTCTACACCGACACCGACGCGTGGAAGCAGCGCATAGCCGAGCAGGCGATTGACGCAGCCCATGGCGCGGTGCGTGGGCTTGCGGCAAGCTTGACCGTTGGTGGTTCGGCCCGGCGCTGACAACGATGCGTGCGCTACCAGTCGCGCAGCCGAAGCCGAAGCTTCGCGACAATTTCATCGCTCATTCGCGACGCTCTCAATTCACTCAAGCCCCCCAAGTTCGGCATTTTCTGCGCGTAAGTCCTTGATTTGCCGAGATTGGCGAGTGAATCCGCAGACTACACGCGGGCCGTCGGCGAACCTCCCGCTGGCGCCAGCAGTTCAGCCGGCGTAGGCATCGACAGCCCCACTGCGGTAAACAATTCCTTCTGCGGCGCGCCCAGTTCTGTCAGTCCGCGCAGCACAAGGCCGTCCGGCGTCTGCACCGTCTGATGGTGGATGCGCCGCAGCTGCGCCAGCAGGGTTGCCGGCGACTCCTCGCGCTGGCTGGCCTTCAAGCACATGCGCAGCACCCGGTGCAGGACCAACGCCAGGAAGCACACCAGCGCGTGCGCCCGGATGCGTTTGGGCAGCCGGTGGTACACCGGGCCGATCTCGATTTCACTCTTGAGCGCTCGGAAGCCCCGCTCGATGTCGGCCA
>JBBRPV010000070.1:0-21803 GCA_038227445.1 Burkholderiales bacterium
AGGTTTCATACTCTTTCAGTTTAAGTAGCGCATATTTGTCAAACCTTTTACTCGCGCCTGATATGTAAGAATTTATATCTCGCTTTATTTCAAAATAAATAACATCATTTTTATAGACGTACTGTATTTCCTTAATTTTATTCAATAACGGATCGAAATAAAAGTCAAGTATAATAAAATTACCGGAATCATATATATTTGATTGTATTTTCAAGAATCTTCCATTTTCATATGAAAATTTGCTGACCTCTCTATAGCCTCCAGGTGGTAATTCGTAATTACCGAAGGACGATTCTGTTCCGTACGTGTAGACGTCTTTGTTTGATGGTAGGCCATTTTCATACTTCGTTTGGGCCGTAATTATTTTTCTTCCGTTGTCATACCTGTATGAAGTGGTCTCTTTTGGAACTAAAACTTCATTAAACGTTTCTGTCGTCGTTACTGTTTCCCTGGTCAATGCCCCATCTTTAGCATAAATCATTCGTCCTAACTCTATTCCTTTTTCTTTGCGAATAATTAACTTGCTATTATCTGGATTAAAATAGGACTCGAAAACCAAATTATCATCCGCATCTTTAATTTTTGATTCTTTTTTGATATATTGGTTGTTTGAGAACTTGTGACTAATTACTTCCTTATGGTCACCAGCGGAAAATCCGTAGTCACCAAAAGTTGATTCTTTTCCGTAGGTGTAAACTTCTTTTCTCGCAGGTAGACCATTTTCATATTTTATTTCGGCTGTAATTAATTTCTTCGCGTTGTTGTATTTGTAATAACTTATATCCTTCGGAACTAAGGTCTCATTAAATATTTCCGTCGTGGTTATTATTTCCCTGGCCAAACTTCCATCTTTCGAGTAAATTTTTCGCTCTAGTTCTATTCCGTTTTCTTTGCGAATAATTAATTTACTATTATCCGGGTTAAAATAAGACTGCAGAACCAAATTGCCGCCTGCGTCTGTAATCTTGGATTCCTTCTTGATGGATTTATCGTTTGTGTATTTGTAGCTAATTATTTCATTATAATCACCCGCTACTAAGCCGTATTGGCTGAAATCTGATTCTGTCCCATATCTATATATTTCTTTAATTGTAGGTTTCCCGTCGCCATACTCTGTTTTAGTTGAGTATAATTTACCTGTCGCGTCATAAAGTGATGTTGTGGTATCTTTTGCGACAAAAATGCCGTTCTGGGATTTGACGGTTTTCTCAATTTCTATAGTCAGGTTCCCATTTTTATCATAAACTCTTTGCTGTATTTCAATTCCATTTTGCTCTATAGTGACAATAGCATTATTATTGATGTAGTCCGTTCTTTTTGTAATTGGATAAGCGGTATTTATTATTTGTCCAGTAGTTCCTGAGGCAAGTTCCAAAACGGCCGATGTTGACGTTTCGCTTGTGTTGTTGAGGGCTAGAGATTCGGATCGGTTTGATGAGGAATTTGAATTCTCGTTAGATCGATTATCAACGTTAAAGGTATTTGGCGATTGGTTCCGCCCCGCTTTAAATTCAAATTTGTTTTGTCCCAGATGTAAGCCAATTTTGTCTAGTGCTGCACTTACTATTTTTTCTTTGTCTTCTGCATTTTTTGATATTGTTTTCAGCTTATTAGAAGAATTGCCCAGTGTTGAGCCTTCAATGCCCCCAAATTGGTTGACATTTTGCATATTGAATCTCCATTTCGGAAGTTGCTGGCGGCGCTTACAAATAGGCGCAAATAGTCTTCCACCGGCAGCTGACTGCCCCGGCTGAACCCACTTCGAACATAGACTTTTTTCGAGGCGCTGGTAGACCGGTTTGCGAAGTACATTCCAAAAAAACGAACTTGGGACACTTCGACAGCCAATCGGCCACGTCCATGCCCGAAGTCTCGCGAACCTTCAACCATGCACGCGCTCGGGTGCATGGTTCAGGCCAGCCTTGGCGATAGATGATGCGATCAACACCTGCATCTTGCAGCGCCGAAGCGCCGGCCAGAGGCCGTGGTCACTGCGGCGGCGATGAACCAGGCGCGCAACCCCTGGGGGCTGGCCACGTGGTTGCCCGCGGCGATGCGTGGAGGTGAACGCGCTTGTTCTTCACGGCCTTACGCCAGGCTTGGCGACCGCCCGGCAAGTGCCAACCAGCCGTGAACGCCATTTGATCGCGCGCAACTCGGAGCAGGCTTTGAACAAGCTCAGGCGCGCTGCGCGGCATCAGCCCTCATCAGGCGGCCACGCCAAGGATGACGCTCGACGCTTTGAACACCGCGATGGCGGCGCTTCCTTTTGTCAGGCCGAGCGCTTTCACACTCTGGTTCGTGACGACGGCGGCCGCGCTGCCACCGCCAGAAAGTGCGAGCACCACTTCGGTGTTCACAGCGCCCGGCACAAGGCGCATCACCGTGCCGGCGAACTGGTTGCGGGCCGAGAGGCGAACCTCACCGGCATCGGTCATCAAAAGGATCGACGAGGCCTTCACCAGCGCAAAGGCCTTGGTGCCAACTTCAAGTCCGAGCTCGTTTCGGCTTTCGCGCGTGATGGTCGCAACGATGTGCAGCCCACCGATCACTTCAAGCTCGACCTCGTCGTTGATGGCGCCATTGCCCAGCGCGCGCACGGTGCCCGCAAACTGGTTCCTTGCGCTCGTCTTCATGCCGATGCTCTCCATCAGTGAATAGTCGTCGGTCAAGCCTTGGGCCTTGCGATTGAGCCGCTCTACAAAGCGCGCGTGCTCGGCGCTGATGAGCTCGAAGTTGTGCACCAGCTTTTCACCACGTGCCGTGAGCCGGGTGGAGCCTCCACCTTTACCGCCGACCGTGCGTTCCAGCAGCGGCTCGCCGGCCATGTTGCTCATGTCGTCAATGGCGTTCCAAGCGCCCTTGTAGCTGAGGCCGACAGACCGCGCCGCCTTCGTGATTGAACCAACGCGGCCGATCTCGGCCAGCAGCGCCAAGCGACGCGCGCCAGCCATGTTGTGGCCGTTCAGGCTGAGCCAGACGTCACTGCCAACGCCCAGCTGCGGGGGGCGCGCAGCGGCCATGTCAGGTCACCTTGACCCTTGTCGCAGTTGGCCGTAGCGCAGGGGTGGGCTGCTTGCAGATCACGCCTTCGCGAATGCAATGCGACTCGTCGCCGAACCACGCGAGGTCTTCGGGGTCGTGAGTGATCATCACGATGGGAATGCCGATGCCCTGCAGCAATTCGTCGAGTTCGCTGCGCACGCGCTGGCGCAACTCGGGGTCGAGTGCAGCGAATGGCTCGTCGAGCAGCAACGCACGCGGCGCGTGCACCAGGGCGCGCGCCAGTGCCGTTCGCTGGCGTTGGCCGCCGGAAAGTTCGCTTGGTCGTTGCGCAGCCACGTCGACCAGTTCGAAGGCGCGCAGCCAGCGGTCGACGTCAGAGTTGTGGACGCTTGCGGCGGGGTTGCGCAGACCGCGCGCCAGGCCAAACGCGATGTTCTGGCGCACGTTCAGCCTGGGGACCAGCGCGTAGTCCTGGAACAAATAGCCGAAGCCTCTCTGGCGTGCCGGAATGTTGACGCCCAAGGCGCCGTCGAAGAGCACTTCGCCGGCGAAACCGATGCGGCCGCTGTCGGGTTTCAGCAGCCCGGCCATGGCCTGCAGCGTGAGGCTCTTGCCCGCACCCGACGGGCCAAAGATCACGGTGCGCCGCGCGTTGGTTGTGAATTGCACGCGAAGCTCGAAGCTTCGGCGCTCGCTGCGCACATTCATGTGAATGTCGACCTCAAAACCCATTGTGGAACCTCCCCACTTTGCACCGCAGTGAATTCGCCAAAGGATCAGCAAGTGCTCGTGCTTGACCCATTGCAGCCGTGCGGGCTTGTGTCAGCGCCGCGTAGAGGGTGACAGCCGCCCGGCCGCCAGAAGGATCACGATGCACGTGACCGAGATGATGGCGATGAGCTTGCCGGCGCTGGCCTCGTCGCCAGCCTGTACTGCTTCGTACACCGCCAGCGACAGTGTCTGGGTGCGGCCTGCAATGCTGCCCGCAACCATCAGCGTGGCGCCGAATTCGCCGAGCGAGCGTGCAAAGACCAGCAACACGCCGGCCATGATCGCGGGCCAGGCCATTGGCATCGTGACGCGGAAAAACACCGCCCACTCGTTCAGTCCGAGCACACGGGCCGCTTTTTCGAGCTGCGGGTCAACCGCCTCGAAGGCCGCTCGAGCAGAAGACAGCAGCAGCGGAAAGGCCACGACGGTGGCCGCGATCACCGCGCCTTGCCAGGTGAAGATCAAGGTGATACCAAAGGTATCGTTCAACCATTGGCCTAGCCAGCCGCGCTTGCCAATCACCACCAGAAGGTAGTAGCCCAGCACGGTGGGCGGCAGCACCAGGGGCAGCGTTAGCACCGCGCTGGCGATGTCGCGGCCAGGGAACTGGCACCGCGCCAGCAGCCAGCCCGCCGCCACGCCGAACACTAGATTGACCGCGGTGGCCCAGGCGGCGACCTTCAGGGTCAACGCCAGCGTGATCCAGACCGATGCATCCATGCCGGGTGGTGCGCAGCTAAGGCAGGCCAAAGCCGTAGCGTGCGAGCACGGCCTGTGCGGCGGGCGCGGTCAGGAAGCCGAGGAATTTGCTCGCCGCAGCGGGGTTCGGGCTGCCGGCGATAGAAGCAATGGGGTACGTGATGGCGGTGTCGGTGGGGACCGCGGCCGCGACTCTGACCTTGTCTTTCATGACTGCCGCATCGGTGGCGTAGACGAAACCGGCTTCCACTTCCCCGCGCGCCACGTAGTCGAGCGCCTGGCGCACGTTTTGGGCGAAGACCGCTTTGGGCTCGACGGCTGTCCAAAGCTTGGCCGTTTCGAGCGCTCGCTTGGTGTAGCGGCCCACCGGCACGCTGGCGGGGTTGCCGAGCGCAATGCGCTTGATTTCTGGCTTGCGCAGGTCGGCCGGCGCTTTCAGGCCGAGCTTGCTGTCGGTGGGCACAATCATCACAAGGGTGTTGCTGCCGAAATTGCGGCGCGAGCCCGCGGCCAGCAGCTTCTGCGTGTCGGCCCGGTCCATCGTTGACTGGTCGGCTGAGGCGAACACGTCGGCCGGTGCGCCTTTGGCAATCTGCGCCAGCAGCGAATCGGAAGCGCCGAAGTTGAAGACGACGCTGGTGCCCAGGTTCTGGGTCTCGAACAGCGTGCCAAGTTCCTTGAAGGCGTTGCTCAGGCTCGCGGCAGCGGAAACAGTGAGGTCGGCAGCCGTTGCGAGCGGCGAGGACAAGGCGATCAGGGCGCCGATGACGCTGCGGCGCAGGCGAGCGAAGGGCATGTACGGTTTGGGCTGCCGAGTGCAGCGCGAGAGGGTGGAAGATCAACGCAATGTATCGCACTACATAACGAAACTTTGACCACGGAATGAAAACCGCCTGCGCCGATTCAAGGTCAGAATTCCCCCCCGGGACGCCATGAGTCACACTCATAGTGTGTTTTTGTAGTTGCACAAGGAGCTTCCTTCCATGGCTCAGACCCGCCGCGCCGCCAAAGCAGCTGCTCCCGCTGAACCGCGCGCCGACGCTGCTGCTGCCGGCAGCGGCCCGCGCATCCTCAAAAAGTACCCCAACCGGCGCCTCTATGACACGCGGCTGAGTACCTACATCACGCTGGCCGACGTGAAGGTGATGGTGCTGTCGGCCGAACACTTCGAAGTGCGCGATGCCAAGACCGGCGACGACCTCACGCGGAGCATCTTGCTGCAGGTCATTCTCGAAGAGGAAACCGGCGGCGTGCCGATCTTCTCGGCGCCCATGCTCTCGCAACTGATTCGCTTCTATGGCCACGCGATGCAGGGCATGATGGGGTCGTACCTTGAGAAGAACCTGCAGACCTTCACTGACATTCAGGCCAGGTTGGCCGATCAGTCCAAGGGCGCCTACGACCCGGGGGCGCAAACCCCGGAGATGTGGGCAAAGTTCCTCAACGGTCAGGCGCCTGTGGTGCAGGGCCTGATGGGCAACTACATGGAGCGGTCGCGCAACATGTTTGTGCAGATGCAGGAACAGATGTCCAAACAAGCCGTTGCGTTGTTCCCGGGCATGCCCGGGTTTGTGCCGCCGAAACGCTAGACGGGTTTCGAGCCGTCGCGGCTGTCTTCTTCTTCCACAGGAGTTCACGATGAAATGTTCTTCGAAATGGTTCATGACGTTTGTTGTTCTGGTGGCGTCGCTTGGCGCCCAGGCTGCGCCCCACGGTGCAATCGACGTGCGGCTGTCGGTGCCGAGCCCTGTTCTCAGAGGCGATGTTGATGTGGTCGTCGACGTGACCGTGACGAACACCGCGCGCCACCCGGTAGTCCTGCTGAAGTGGCAGCTGCCTTCTGACGAGTTGGAGGCTGCGCTGTTCAAGGTCACGCGCGACGGTGAGCCTGTGCGCTACCTCGGCCCGGTGATCAAGCGCACCGCACCAGAAGCGGCAGACCATGTCCGACTCGAACCGGGTGCGAGCCTGAGTTACTCGGTTGAACTGACCGGCGCTTACGACCTCTCGCGCAGTGGGCGTTACTCGATCAGCTATGCGGGCCTTGGCAAACATGGCGGCGCAATGACCCATGTGTCGGAGCCCATGTACCTCTGGCTCGAAGGGCGCAGCGGGACGTCGCCCCTGCCATCTGCCGCGCTGGCGGTGCCGCCTGCCGCGGCAAGCCTCTCTTACACCGGCAACTGCTCGGCCTCGCAGAAGTCGACTCTGGCGGGAGCGGTGGCGGCGGCCGCCCGTTATGCCACTTCGGCCAACACCTACCTCAGCGGCGCGGCCTCGGCAACGCCGCGGTATACCACTTGGTTCGGCACCGTCTCGAACGCCGGCTGGAACACAGCGAAGAGCCACTTCGCAGCCGAACAGAGTGCGTTCACGACCCAGGCACTGACGCTGGACTGCAAGTGCAAGAAGCAAAACATCTATGCCTATGTGTACCCGACCCAGCCCTACAAAATCTACGTCTGCGGTGCGTTCTGGGCCGCACAGTTGACTGGCACTGACTCGAAAGCCGGCACCTTGGTGCATGAGATGTCGCACTTCAACGTGGTCGCCAGCACCGACGACTGGGCCTACGGCCAATCGGCGGCCAAGGCACTGGCCATTTCCGACCCGACCAAGGCACTCGACAACGCCGACAGCCACGAGTATTTTGCCGAGAACACGCCGGCGCAGCCTTGATGCCAGGAACCGCACGGCCGGCCGGTGTTCGCCTCGTGCGGTGATTCATGATTGGCCGCACAGATGAAATCGGTTGGTTTCGGGCCAGCGCGACGCGCAAGCCAGAGCGTTGCGCTGTGGCACCCCGAAGATTTGAAATGCCACGATGGCCCGAAAGGTCCGAATTCATGTCCTGCCAAGCGCGCATCAGACCACCAGGTGGCGGGCGCAGCCCGCGCTGGCTGGTGAGCATGACTTTGCTGACCACAGCATTCGGCTGCGCCGCACAACCCCTGGGCTGCGTACTGCACGCGCCGGCGGAGGTGGTGGTGGGTTCACCAGTGCCGCTTCGTTTTGTGGTCACAAATCAAGGCCGCAAGGCCTTGAGGCTGCTCGAGTGGAATACGCCGTTCGAAGGCTGGTTCGGTGCCTACGTCGAGGTCACCCGCGACGGAGTCGTACTGCCCTACAAGGGGCCGACGGTCAAGCGCGGCGAACCGTCGGCCGACGAGTATCTTCGGTTCGCTGCCGGCCAGGCACGACAGGTGACCGTCGAACTGTCCTTGCCGTTTGATCTCTCGCAACCGGGCTTGTACCGCGTGCAGCCGCGCCTCACGCTGCACGACGTGGGAAGTGCGCAGGTGCCGTCGCGAACGCGCGCGGAGCACACGGCGCAAGCGCTTGTGTGCAATGGGGTGGAGCTGCGCGTTGTGCAGGCGAGAGGCCGGCCTTCCTGAAACACCGCGATGGGCGAAAATGGCGCCATGACACAAGACACGCTCCTATCCCCACGCACCCGGTTGGTCGGCTCCGCCCCTAAGATCGGCTTCGTCTCTCTCGGCTGCCCAAAAGCGCTCACCGATTCCGAGTTGATCCTCACGCAACTGCGCGCCGAGGGTTACGACACGTCGAAGACCTTCGCTGGTGCCGACCTCGTGATCGTCAACACGTGTGGGTTCATCGACGACGCCGTGAAAGAAAGCCTCGACACCATCGGGGAAGCGCTGGCCGAAAACGGCAAGGTCATCGTCACCGGCTGCCTCGGCGCCAAGGCGGGTGAGGGCGGTGGCAACCTGGTGCGACAGATGCACCCGAGCGTGCTCGCAGTGACCGGGCCGCACGCCACCAACGAAGTGATGGACGCGGTGCACCGGCACAGCCCAAAGCCGCACAACCCGTTCATCGACCTGGTCCCCGCCTTCTTTGATCCCAAGATTGGCGTGAAGCTCACGCCGCGCCACTACGCATACCTGAAGATCAGCGAGGGCTGCAACCACCGCTGCTCGTTTTGCATCATTCCCAGCATGCGCGGCGACCTGGTGTCGCGGCCGATCGGCGATGTGCTTGGCGAGGCGCAGCGCCTGTTCGAAGCTGGCGTAAAAGAGCTTCTTGTGATCAGCCAGGACACAAGCGCTTATGGAGTCGACGTGAAATTCCGCACCGGCTTCTGGGACGGCCGGCCGGTCAAGACCCACATGACCGACCTTTGCGAGAGCCTCGCCCAGATCGCTGCGGTCCACGGTGCATGGGTTCGGCTGCACTACGTGTACCCGTACCCGCACGTCGACGCCATCCTGCCGCTGATGGCCAGCGGTGGCATCTTGCCGTACCTCGACGTGCCGTTCCAGCATTCGCACCCCGACGTGCTCAAGCGCATGAAGCGGCCCGCCAGCGGCGAGAAGAACCTGGAGCGGCTGCAGCGCTGGCGCCAAGCGTGCCCCGAGCTGGTGATTCGCAGCACCTTCATCGCTGGCTTTCCTGGTGAGACTGAAGCGGAGTTCGAGCATCTGCTCGGCTTCATGCAGGAAGCGCAGATAGACCGCGCCGGTTGCTTCGCGTACTCGGCCGTGAACGGCGCGACTGCAAACGAGCTGCCCGGCATGCTGCCCATTGAACTGCGCGAGGAGCGGCGCGCGCGCTTTATGGCGGTGGCCGAAGCGGTGTCGGCGACGAAGCTGCAGCGCCGCGTGGGTGCGAGCATGCAGGTGCTGATCGATTCGGCGCCAGCGCTCGGCCGCAAGGGGGGCGTGGGCCGCTCCTATGCCGACGCGCCAGAGATCGACGGCAACGTGAAACTGCTGCCGCCCGAGAAAGCTTCCAAGACGCTGAAGGTCGGTGAATTCACCCGTGTGACGATTGTGGGAACGCAAGGCCACGACCTGGTCGGACAGCCCGTGTGAGCTGCGCATGAGCGACCACCCTAGGGAACACCAAAGCGACCCCAAGACCACCGGACTGATTCACCACGCCTACCAGCCGCCCGCCGGTTTCAATGCGCCGCAGCCCGGCGTGTTCAAAGCCTCGACCGTGATCTTTGCGAGCGTTGCGGCGATGCGCGCGCGCGACTGGAAAGACAAGGCCGGCTACACCTACGGACTGCACGGCACGCCGACCACGTTCACGTTAGAGGCGCGCATCGCCTCACTCGAAGGCGGCATGCACTGCCTGCTGGTGCCGAGCGGGCTGGCGGCGATCACGCTGGTCGACGCGGCCTTGCTGAAGGCGGGCGACGAGGTGCTGATTCCCGATAACGCCTACAACCCGGGCAAGGAACTGGCGCGCCACGAGCTGGCAGGTTGGGGCGTAACGCATCGGCTCTACGACCCATCCAAACCACAAGCGCTGGCGGAAATGCTGACGCCGGCGACCAAGCTGGTGTGGGTCGAAGCGCCCGGCTCGGTGACGATGGAGTTTCCCGACCTGCCGGCGCTGGTGCGCGCGGCGCGCTCGCAGGGCGCGATCATCTCGCTCGACAACACCTGGGGCGCCGGCCTCGCGTTCAATGCGTTCGACCTGGGTGCAGGCCTTGGTGCTGACGTTTCGATCCACGCACTGACCAAGTACCCGTCGGGGGGAGGCGACATCCTGATGGGCTCGGTGACGACACGCGACCCGGCCCTGCACCTGAAGCTCAACGGCGCGCACATGCGCATGGGCTGGGGCGTGTCGGCAAACGACGCGGAGACGGTGTTGCGTTCGCTGCCCTCGCTGGCTCTGCGCTATGCCGCGCACGATGCGGCCGGGCGCCGGCTCGCACGCTGGTGGGCGCAACGGCCCGAGGTCACGCAAGTGCTGCACCCAGCGTTGCCCGGCTCGCCCGGCCACGACTACTGGGCGCGCCTGTGCACCCAGGCGGCGGGTTTGTTCTCAGTGGTCTTCGACGAGCGTTACAGCACGGCCCAGGTCGATGCTTTCGTCGACTCGCTCCAGCTCTTCAAGATCGGGTTTTCGTGGGCCGGACCGGTGAGCCTGGTCGTGCCCTACGACCTCGGCATGCTGCGGCCGGGCTCGAACGCGCAAGGCAGGCTGGTCCGCTTTTCGCTCGGGCTCGAAGCGGTGGAAGACCTGATCGCCGATTCCGAACAGGCCCTGGCGGCGCTGACGCGCTGAAATTCGAACGCGCTTAAGCCTTGACCTGAAACCAGTTACCCCGCACCGGCGGGCCGCACGGGCCGGGCAAGTCGGTGATTTCGCGCAAGCGCTGCGTGGGGGTCAGGGGCTCTTATCCCACTTGGCCGCGTACTTCTCAGCTCAATCTTTGCTTGGCTTGGAAGAAACTTTGTGGCGCATCAGCCGGCCCTTCTCTCTTTCCCAGTCGCGCTTCTTCTCGGTGTTGCGCTTGTCGTGCTCGGCCTTGCCCTTGGCCAGCGCAATCTCGGCCTTCACGAGCCCGCCCTTGTAGTGCAGGTTCATCGGCACGAGCGTGAAACCTTTTTGTTCGACCTTGCCGATCAGCCGCTTGATTTCTTCCTTGTGCATCAGCAGCTTCTTGGTGCGATCGGCTTCTGGGCTGATGTGGGTGGATGCGCTGCGCAGCGCGTTGATGCGGCAGCCGATGAGATAGAGCTCGCCACCACGGATCACCACGTAGCCATCGGTGAGCTGCACCTGCCCGGCGCGCACGGCCTTGATCTCCCAGCCTTGCAGCACCATCCCGGCCTCGTGGCGCTCTTCGATGTGGTAGTCAAAATTTGCGCGGCGGTTTTCGGCTATGGACATGCGGGCTCAGATGAGGGCGAAGGGCCCCCTACAATTTCTGCATTGTATGAAGCACGTCAAAAAGTCGGTTCTGTTGTGGCACTCGCCGCACGAGATGTACACGCTGGTGACAGCGGTCGAAGACTACCCGCGTTTCCTGCCGTGGTGCGAGCGGTCCGAGGTTGTTGCGCGCCATGATGCGGGCGTGACGGCGCGACTGCATCTGGCCTACCTTGGCGTGCGCCAGTCGTTCACCACGCGCAACGTTCACGTTGACGGCGTGAGCGTCGAACTGCAACTGGTCGACGGGCCGTTCTCCGAACTCGTGGGCTTTTGGCGCTTCGTGCCACTGCCTGCGGCCGATGGCCCGCAGGCCAAGGGTTGCAAAGTCGAATTCGACCTGCGCTACACCTTTGCCAATGCTGCCCTCGAAGCGGTCGTGAGCCCGGTGTTCGACCGCATCGCCAATACTTTTGTCGAATCGTTCGTCAAGCGTGCCGAGCAAGTGCATGGCGTGCGTTGAGTGGCTGTGAACAAATCCGACGCACCCGCTCGGCCCGCCCAAACGAGGCCAATCGCCTTCGAAAATGTTCGCCGTAGCCCGTGCTGTGGCTGCACTTTGCGCCCAGATTGGCTGCGCGCGGGTCGCCCGCTCGGGCGCACCCAATTCGTTCACCGTCTCTGACGTGTTGGCGGTGTCGGTGGTCTACAGCCCGCGAGCTGGTGAAGTTGACGAAGTGCTGTTGTCGCTTAGAGAAGGGGCGACGGTGGCCGATGCATTGCGCGAAAGTGGCATGGCCGCGCGCCATGACACGAATCAGTTGGTCGTCGGCGTTTGGGGCAGGGTGGCGGCGCCGGGCGACGCGCTGCGCGACCGTGATCGTGTGGAGCTCTACCGGCCGTTGCAGGTGGATCCGAAAGAGGCGCGCCGGTTGCGCCAGCACAAGCAGCGCGGGCGGCTCAAACGCTGAGAGCCCGAGCACAAGTTCGCTCCACGCGCCCAGTGACTCCAGCTCGGCGTAAAGCAATGTGATGCTCCGTGGCATCGCGAGGCGACCAAAGTCGCTGTTTGATGTTCCACACAGCCCGAAACCCTGTGCCAGATTGACCTGGACTGACTCGGGTTGGATCGCTCGGTCAGGAGTTCCGCGTTCGGTTGCAGGCCCTGCGGCGCGGGCCCGCGTGTTGACGAGTACGACTTCGGCTTCCGCTTACCTAGCGCAGTTCTGCGCGATCATGTCGCGAGCGCGCTTGGCCTCGACCTCGCGCGCGGTGTCGTCCAACACGACGCGCTCGCCCTTCTCGTTCACTTGCGCCAGCCGCACGCCGCTGTCGAGGGTGCGCAACTGGGCTTGGGCGCGGGTGCAGTTGTCAGCCTTGGCCGCGGCAACGCGGGTCTCTTCTGCCATTTCCTCAGCCTTTTTCTTGGCGCTGGCTTCCTCTTCGATCTTCTTGCGCTTGGCTTCCAACTCGGAGTCGACCGGCTTCGGGGTCAACCCCGGAGCGCCCGAGGCTCCGGGCACAGCAGACGCCGGTGCAACCTGTGCGTTGCCCTTGCGCGTTGCGGATGTGGGGCGCTGCAGGATGTCGGCCTCGGCCACACCAGGCGGCGGCGGCAGGTCGCTGTACTGCACGCCGCTTTTGTCGCGCCACTTCCATTGGGCCGACGCGGGTATCGCCAACGTCGAACCCAGCAGAGCGGCAAGCACAACAACAGTCCATCTAGACATGGCGTTCAACCGGCGAATTTGATGGCGAGAAGTGTAGCGGTGCGCCACGCGCCACGGCAGAAGTAAGCGTCGCGCGCGGTTTGCAAAGCGTGGTTTTGTTGCTCCATCCGTATACTTCGCTTTTGCGTCAGGAGCTTTTCCCATGCGCCTTCTTGGCAAAGCGCTCACCTTCGACGATGTGTTGTTGGTGCCAGCGTTCTCCCAGGTGTTGCCTCGCGACACCGGTCTTGCGACACACCTTTCCAGAAACATTCGCCTGAACTTGCCGCTGGTGTCCGCCGCCATGGACACCGTGACCGAAGCCCGCCTGGCAATCGCCATTGCGCAAGAGGGTGGTATCGGCATCGTGCACAAGAACCTGCCGCCGAAACAACAGGCGGCAGAGGTGGCACGCGTCAAGCGCTACGAGTCGGGTTTGCTGCGCGACCCGATCACCATCGTGCGCGAGACCACCGTGCGCGAGGTGATGGAACTCGCGCGGCTTCACGGCGTGTCGGGCTTCCCGGTGTTGCTTGGCAAGGAGGTGGTCGGCATCGTCACCAACCGAGACCTGCGCTTCGAGACCCGGCTTGAAGCCCCGGTGAGTGAAATCATGACGGCGCGCGAGCACTTGATCACGGTGCGCGAAGGCGCCTCGCTCGAAGAGGGCAAAGCGCTGATGCACCGCCACAAGCTGGAGCGTGTGCTGGTCGTCAACGACGCCTTCGAATTGCGCGGCCTAATGACGGTGAAAGACATCACCAAACAGACGAGCTTCCCGAACGCCGCTCGTGACGCCTTCGGCAAGCTCCGAGTCGGAGCCGCGGTTGGCGTGGGTGAGGGCACCGAAGAGCGTGTCGAGCTGCTCGTAAAAGCCGGCGTCGATGTGCTGGTGGTAGACACTGCCCACGGGCACAGCGCCGGCGTCATTGAACGGGTGCGCTGGGTCAAGCAAAACTATCCGCAGGTCGATGTGATCGGCGGCAACATTGCCACCGGTGCAGCCGCGTTGGCGCTCTTGGAAGCGGGCGCCGATGGGGTGAAGGTTGGCATCGGGCCGGGTTCAATCTGCACCACGCGCATCGTCGCCGGTGTGGGCGTACCGCAGATCATGGCCATCGACAGCGTGGCCACGGCGCTGAAGGGCACCGGCGTTCCACTCATCGCCGATGGCGGCATTCGTTATTCCGGTGACATCGCCAAGGCCATCGCGGCCGGTGCGCACACCGTGATGATGGGTGGCATGTTCGCGGGTACCGAAGAGGCGCCGGGCGAGATCGTGCTGTTCCAGGGCCGCAGCTACAAGAGCTACCGTGGCATGGGCTCAATAGGCGCCATGCAGCAGGGCAGCGCCGACCGCTATTTTCAGGACAACACCGGCGCCAACCCGAACGCCGACAAGCTCGTGCCAGAAGGCATCGAGGGGCGTGTGCCCTACAAGGGGTCGATGGTCAGCATCGTGTTCCAGATGGCCGGTGGCTTGCGTGCGGCGATGGGTTACTGCGGCTGCGCGAGTATCGAAGCCATGCGTGAAAAAGCCGAGTTCGTTGAGATCACCTCTGCCGGCATTCGTGAAAGCCACGTGCACGACGTGCAGATCACCAAGGAAGCGCCAAATTACCGTGCCGATTGATGGCGCCCAATAGGGTGCCGTAACTCGCCACCCGGAAGAGCTTTTTTTGACGACCCGAGACTCGCTCCGCACGCTCGCTCCGCCTGCAGCCAGACGCAAGGCCGCGATGCCGTTCATCATGCTGACGGTACTGATCGACATGGTGTCGATCGGCCTGATCATTCCGGTGCTGCCACCGCTGGTCGGCACGTTCACCACGTCGCAGGCCGAGCAGGCTTTCTGGTACGGCGCGGTGACCATCGCGTTCGGCATCGCGAACTTTTTCGCCGCGCCGATCCTTGGGCGTTTGTCTGATCGATTCGGCCGCCGACCTGTGTTGTTGCTGGGCTTCAGCGGCTTCGCGCTGAGCTTCTTCATTACGGGAATGGCGACGGCCTTGTGGATGCTCTTGGTCGTGCGGCTGTTCAGCGGCGCGTTGCAGGCGAACATCGCTGTTGCCAATGCTTACGTTGCCGACATCACTCTGCCGGCAGAGCGCGCCCAGGCTTTCGGCAAGCTCGGCGCGATGCTGGGCATGGGATTCATCCTCGGCCCGGTGCTCGGGGGCATTCTCGGCGGCATCGACCTGCACTTGCCGTTCTTCGCCGCTGGCTCGTTGGCCTGCGTGAACTGGCTCTACGGCTACTTCGTTTTGCCCGAGTCGCTGCCGGTCGAGCGGCGCCAGCCCTTCGTGTTGCGAGAGGCGAACCCGGTGAGCGCTCTGCGCGGGCTGACCGAACTCAAAGGCGTCGGCTCGCTCGTGTTCGTCATTGCTCTGAGCGGCCTGGTGCAGTTCATGACGCACACCTCGTGGGTGCTCTACACCACCTTCAAGTTCGGCTGGGGGCCGACCCAAAACGGATGGTCGTTGTTCGCGATTGGCCTGATGACGGTGCTGGTGCAGGGCGTCTTGCTCGGCCGTTTGCTGAAGCGCTTTTCACCGCAGCGGCTGGCGATCATGGGCCTGGCATCGTCAACCTTGTTCTACGTTTTATGCGGTGCCGCAACCCAAGGCTGGATGCTCATCGCGGTGATCCTTTTCAACGTGCTGGGCTTCGCTTCGACCGCGGCAATGCAGAGCATCATCTCCAACGCTGCCGATCCGACCATGCAGGGCCGCACGGCCGGCGCAGTGGCCTCGCTCAACAGCATGATGGCTGTGCTCGCCCCGGCCATCGCCGTGCCGCTGCTGGCGACCGTGTCGCACCTGCCACTTGGCGACTGGCGCATCGGCGCACCGCTCTACTTTTGCGCGCTGCTGCAGGCCGTGTCGATGCTGGTCGCGTTGCGCCATTTCAGGCGCGCGCGCGAGGCGCGAGACTCCCGCTCAGCCGCCGCGCCGACGACGACGACCTAACACTCCCATGACGACCATGCACGACAAGATCCTCATCCTCGACTTCGGCTCCCAGGTTACTCAACTGATCGCCCGCCGCGTGCGCGAGGCGCACGTGTTCTGCGAGATCCACCCCAACGACGTGAGCGATGCGTTCATCCGTGAGTTTGCGCCCAAGGGCATCATCCTTTCTGGCAGCCACGCCTCAACCTACGAAGACCATGAACTGCGCGCGCCGCAGGCAGTGTGGGACCTCGGGGTGCCGGTGCTTGGCATCTGCTACGGCATGTTCACGATGGCGGTGCAGCAGGGTGGCACGGTCGAGGCCGCAGACCACCGCGAGTTCGGCTACGCCGAAGTTCGCGCGCACGGCCACACACGCTTGCTCGACGGCCTAGAAGACTTTCGCACACCCGAAGGCCACGGCATGCTGAAGGTCTGGATGAGCCACGGCGACAAGGTCACCGCGCTGCCGCCCGGCTTCAAGTTGATGGCGAGTACCGCGAGCTGCCCGGTCGCCGGCATGGCCGATGAGGCGCGCGGCTATTACGGCGTGCAGTTCCACCCCGAAGTCACGCACACCTCGCTCGGGAGGGAGCTGCTGAACCGCTTCGTGCTCGACGTGGCCAAGGCCAAACCAGACTGGGTGATGGGCAACTACATCGACGAAGCAGTGGCCCGCATCAGGGAACAGGTCGGCAGCGAAGAGGTGATCCTGGGCTTGTCGGGGGGCGTCGATTCGAGTGTGGCTGCGGCACTGATCCACCGCGCGATTGGCGATCAGCTCACCTGCGTGTTCGTTGACCATGGCCTGCTGCGCCTCGACGAAGGCCGCATGGTGATGGAGATGTTCGCGGGCAGGCTGCAGGCCAAGGTGATCGCGGTCGATGCGAGCGCGCAGTTCCTCGGCCACCTCGTCGGTGTGACCGATCCCGAAGCCAAGCGCAAGATCATCGGCCGAGAGTTCGTCGAGGTGTTCCAGGCCGAAGCGAAAAAGCTCCTGAACGCGAAGTGGCTGGCCCAAGGCACGATCTACCCCGACGTGATTGAGAGCGGTGGTGCCAAAAGCAAGAAAGCCACGTCGATCAAGAGCCACCACAACGTGGGTGGCCTGCCCGAAACACTGGGCCTGAAGCTGCTGGAGCCGCTGCGCGAACTCTTCAAAGACGAAGTCCGCGAACTTGGTGTGGCGCTCGGCTTGCCACACGACATGGTGTACCGCCACCCGTTCCCCGGCCCGGGGTTGGGCGTGCGCATCCTCGGCGAAGTCAAGCCCGAGTTCGCCGATCTGCTGCGCCGCGCTGACGCAATCTTTATCGAAGAACTTCGCAACACGGTCGATCAAGGCAGCGGCAAGTCTTGGTACGAACTCACCAGCCAGGCTTTCGCTGTGTTCCTGCCCGTTAAGAGCGTGGGCGTTATGGGCGACGGCCGCACTTACGACTACGTGGTGGCGCTGCGCGCCGTGCAGACCAGTGACTTCATGACCGCCGACTGGGCGGAGCTGCCCTATTCGTTGTTGAAGAAGGTGTCGAGTCGCATCATCAATGAGGTGCGCGGCATCAACCGGGTTGCATATGACGTCAGCAGCAAGCCACCGGCCACGATCGAGTGGGAGTAATGGCGCCCAAACTGCGGCGTTGCCGGCCTCAATGACATTGCGACCAGCGGTTGCGTGCCTCGCGGCCGCGACCAACACGAGGTCAACTCGGAACTCGCCTAGCCAGCAGCTCCGTATCCGCGGGGCGCTCCGGCACCAGCAAGGAATCACAAGGTGCTCTTATGGCAACGGCTTGAGACCCAGCTCATTCAGGAAGCTGTTGTGCCTTTGTTTTGCTTGCGTGATGACCCGCTCCACTTCGACCAACTCGGCATGCACCGCGTCAAGGTCGATCTCCGCCTCACCCACCGCCGTGCTGATGTAACGCGAGATGTTCAGATTGAAATCGTTCTTCACGATCTCGGCCATTTCCACCCGGCGGGAATAGCGCGCCTCTTCATCGCGGAACCGATAGGTCTTGATGATCTTGGCGATGTGCTCGTCGGTCAGCTGGTTCTGACGCTTGCCTTTGACGAACTGGGTCGCCGCGTTGATGAACAGCACGTCGTCCGGCTTCTTGCACTTCTTCAGCACCAGAATGCACACCGGTATGCCGGTGGAATAGAACAGGTTGGACGGCAGGCCAATCACCGTGTCGATGTGCCCGTCCTTCAGCAGCTTGGTGCGGATGCGTTCCTCTGCCCCGCCCCGAAACAGCACGCCGTGCGGCAGGATGATGGCCATCACACCTTCGTCCTTCAGGAAGTGGAAGCCGTGCAGCAGAAAGGCAAAGTCCGCTGCTGACTTGGGCGCCAGTCCATGGTTCTTGAAGCGCACGTCGTCGGCCATGGCCTCGCTGTTTTCCCAGCGGTAGCTGAAGGGCGGGTTGGCCACGATCGCATCAAACGCCGGCTTCTTGGCTGGGTTCAGCTCGCGCAGCATCTCCCACTCGTTGGTCAGCGTGTCGCCGTGGAAGATTTCGAACTCGGTGTCCTTCACCCCGTGCAGAAGCATGTTCATGCGCGCCAGGTTGTAGGTGGTGACGTTCTTCTCCTGCCCGTAAATCTTGCCAATGCCGTGTGGCCCCATGCGCTTGCGAACGTTCAGCAGCAGCGAGCCTGATCCGCACGCAAAGTCCATAACGCTTTCAAGCCGCTGGCGCGCGCCGGTCTTGGGCTCTTGGCTGTCCAGCGTGACGATGGTCGAGAGAATGTCGGAGATCTGCTGCGGCGTATAGAACTCGCCCGCTTTCTTGCCAGAGCCGGCGGCGAACTGGCCAATCAGGTATTCGTAGGCATCGCCCAGCGCGTCGATGTCGGTTGAAAAGTTGGCAAGCCCCTCGGCGATCTTTTGGATCACCGTGCACAGCTTGGCGTTGCGGTCTGCGTAGGTCTTGCCCAGCTTGGTCGAACCCAAGTCGATCTCGGAGAACAGCCCGGCGAAAGTGCTCTCGAACGATTCCGTCTCGACGTAGCGGAAACCCGCCTGCAGCACATGCAGCAACTCGCCGTCTTGCATGCGGGCCATGTTGGCCACGCTGCTCCACAGGTGCTGCGGCTGAATCACGTAATGCACCTTGCGGCGCATCTGCTTCTCGAATGCGGGCACGTCGCTCAAGTTACCTTCGTACCAGAGCTTCAGGGGTGTCGATACCGAGCCGTCAATCTGTGCTGGGTAGTCCGCTCCCAGCTCCTTCTTCGCTGCGGCCTCGTAGTTGTCCGACAGGTAGCGCAGGAACAGGAACGACAACATGTAGTCCCGAAAGTCGTCTGCGTCCATCGCGCCGCGCAGCTGGTCGGCAATGGCCCACAGGGTCTTGCCCAGTTGTTTCTGCTTTTCTTCGGTCATTTTTTCGGACGGTGTTTGAGTGTGTTTTCAAGCGCCTTCAGCTCAGCGTCGTTTTGCTGGTCGGCGTGCATAGCCGCATGCGTCTTGCGGTGCTGATCAAAGTCTTGGTACAGCGCATGCGTGCTGCTTTCCATCTGGGCAGGGCTCACCGTGCCAGCATGCGTGAGCAATGGAAAGCCGTTGCTGCAGATGATCTGGTCCACGTTCTCGCGCCAGAAGCCCATGCGGATCTCTTGCCGGCTCTTGGTGCGCAGCTCGGCGGTTTCCAGAAAGATCACCACCAGCCGGTTCAGGGTGTCGATCTCGTCGGCAGTCAGGTAGTTCTTGGCGACCAGGATGTCTTGCTTGCACACCTGGGCGCCCTTCCAGTGCAGCAGGCCAAAGTCCGTGTCGGCGGGGTTGGCCCGCGCCGTGATGAGCTCGGCTGCGGTCTTCTGGGTCACCGCGTACAGCAGCAGGTTCTGAACCGTGACAAAAAAGGTCTGCGTGGCCTGGTCGGTCTTGTCGTAGTCGGTGCTCAGCGCAAACAGGTCGCGCACCTTTTGGTAGAAGCGCTTTTCCGAGGCCCGAATGTCCCGGATGCGCGCAAGCATCTCGTCGAAGTAGTCCGGGCAGCCGTCCGGGTTCTTCAGCCGCTCGTCGTCCATCACGAAGCCCTTGAGCAGGTACTCCTTGAGCGCGGTGGACGCCCAGCGGCGGAACTGCACGCCGCGCGGCGACCGCACCCGGTAGCCCATGGCCAGGATGGCGTCGAGGTTGTAGTGCGTGACCGGGCGCTGCACGCTGCGTGAGCCCTCGGATTGAACTGTCAAGGATTCCTTGACAGTTGCCGTTGGGTCTAGCTCGCCATCTTGAAAGACGTTCTTCAGATGCAGTGAGATGTTCTGCTTGGTGGCGTCGAACAACTCGGCCATGTCGAGCTGGGTCAGCCAGACGGTCTGCTGATCCGCCCGCAGCTTGATCTGGCTGCGCCCGTCGTCGGTGGAGTAGAGGATCAGGTCACTTACGCCGCTACAGCCTCAACCGACGGGAAGCGCCGCTGCATCAGCGCTTTCTTATGGGTCTTGCGGGCAGCGAGCTGTTTGCTTTCGGCGCTGATCAGCTCGTCGAGGCTGCTCAGGCACGATGCGATGTGTTGTTGTTCGGGGAGAGGTGGCAATGGCAGGTCAACCTTAACAAGATCCGACTTCTTGTCGTGAACAAACGAGGCTTTGAATCCATGGGCCTGTTTTGCAATGACTTCGTCAACCCTTGAAAGGACCAGTAACGAGAACGGTAATGTGATCAGTGCCGTCTCGGCCTGCGCCCGCGCCTTCCAGCCCAGGCCCAGCGGAGTCATGAGCTCGCCCAGCGCGTCACCATCCAGGATTAGGCGTTGCAGAATGCCGTCCACAAAGGCTTGCAGCGCGCTGGCGGCCAGGCCGTGCATCGTGGCGATAACAGCCAGCTCGGCGCTGTCCTTCTCCTTCTTGAAGCGCGTGTAGCCCTCGCGAATGGCGTCAGCGCTCAAGCCTTCGCGGGCCTTCAGGGTGTTGATGTACGCAGCAATGTCGTCGCGCTCGTTCATGAACTTGGCGTCGGCTTGGATCAGACCGATGACTTCTTCACGGCTCATCTTCTGCTTGGTGCCTGCCCCTTGCTGCGAGTAGCGCGCCATAAGGCCCATCATGTAGTCGTAATCGATAACGACGCTGGCGAACAGCACGAACTCGAAGTCGAGCTGGTCGACCTCGCTCTCGCTGCTGCCGCCAGTGCCGTCCCCGCCTGTGCCGCCTTTGCCCTGCTGGTCTTTCAAGCGCTTGGCCGTGTCGAGGTACACACCGCGAAAGGCTTGCAGGTCTTCGCGCGGCAGAATGGCTTCGATGGCGATGGCGATGGCGATGGCGATGGCGTTGTCGGTGGTGAGGTCGGGTGTTCTCTTCGACGCAGCGTTCCTGAAAGCGGTTGAATTCTTCGCGGGTCTGGCGGTCGAGGTCTTTGCGGTCCACCACAAAGAGGCACTTCTCTATTGCCGAGTTGTCTTTCAGCAGCGTGGAAGCTTTGAAGGATGTGAGCGTTTTTCCGCTGCCGGTGGTGTGCCAGATGTAGCCGTTGCCGCAGTTCTGGTGGATGCAGTCGACGATTGCTTTGACGGCATACACCTGGTAGGGCCGCATCATCATCAGCTTCTGTTCGCTGGCCACCAGCACCATGTAGCGGCTGATGGCCTCACCCAGCGTGCACTTGGGCAAAAAGGCATCGGCAAAACTGTCGAGGTGGGTGATCTTCTTGTTCGCCTCGTCGGCAAACTGGTAGACGGGCAGGAAGCGCTCGTCGGCGTTGAAAGCGAAGTGCCGGGCGTTGTTGTTGGCGAAGTACCAGGTGTCGGTGCGGTTGCTGACGATAAACAACTGCAAAAAGCACAGCAGGGTCTTGCTGTAGCCGTTGCCTGGGTCGTTCTTGTAGTCAACGATCTGCTCCATCGCACGGCGCGGGCTGATGCCCAGCGTCTTCAGCTCGATCTGCACGTGAGCACGAGCACGAATACCGATGTCCCTGGCCCGCGATTTGATCAAGCTGAGCGAGGGACGATATAAGGTCTCCCTCAGCGATCTTGAACAAACGAGCGCTGTGGGAGAGTCTCTTTTCGACCAAGATCAGAGACCA
>JBBRPV010000071.1:0-21569 GCA_038227445.1 Burkholderiales bacterium
GACAACCCGGTTGCCGTGAACGACGGGACTGCAGCGTCTCCGCTGCTCACCGTGCTTGAAGACTCGGGCGTCTCTTCACCGATCACCGTGCTGGCAAACGACTCCGATGTCGACGGCAATGCGCTCACTGTCACCGCCGCGACCTCACCCAACGGCAGCGTCACCATCAACCCCGACGGCACGTTGCGCTTCACCCCGGCCGCCAACTTCAATGGCCCGACCACGATCTCTTATTCGATCTCGGACGGCCAAGGTGGCACCGCAACTGCCACGGTCTTTGTCTCGGTCACTCCGGTCAACGACAACCCGGTTGCCGTCAACGACGGGACCGCAGCGTCTCCGTTGCTCACGGTGCTTGAAGACTCCAGCGCTTCTTCACCGATCACCGTGCTGGCAAACGACACCGATGTCGACGGCAATGCGCTCACGGTCACCGCCGCGACCTCGCCCAACGGCACCGTCACCATCAATCCAGACGGCACGCTGCGCTTCACCCCGGCCGCCAACTTCAACGGCCCGACCACGATCTCTTATTCGATCTCGGACGGCCAAGGTGGCACCGCAACCGCCACGGTCTTTGTCTCGGTCACTCCAGTCAACGACAACCCGGTTGCCGTCAATGACAGCGCCGCGACCAACGAGGACTCAGCTATCACCCTCACCCCCGCCAACCTGCTCGGCAACGACACCGACGTCGACGCCGGCGACGTGCTCTCGATAAGCAGCGTGCAAGCGGCGGTCGGCGGCAGCGTGCTGATCAACGGCAGCGGCAACGTGGTGTTCACGCCGACCGCCAATTTCAGCGGCCCGGCTTCTTTCTCCTACACCGTGTCCGACGGACACGGTGGCAGTTCCACGGCCACGGTAAATCTGACCGTTGCCGCCGTCGCCGACGCGCCGACGCTGGTAGTACCGGGCGCGATATACAGCTTGGTGCCGGGCGCGTCGACGATCAGCACAGAACCTGGGATCACCCAAGCCAACCTCGAAGCGACCCTGGGCCTGGTCAGCGGCAAACTTGACACCTTCGATACGCCCTCAAGCTCGACCACGAACGATCCGGGCAACGTGGACGCAATCGACGGCAAGCTCACCAATTACACCGTCACGCTGGGGTCGGGCCACCAGGCTTCGTTCAACTGGCAGTTCTTCAACGGCGAAAACATCGTCAACGAAATCAACGATGGATTCAATGACGTGATCGTGCTTGTCGTGACCGACCCAGCAGGCACCAAGCAGTACGTGCAGTTGTCTTCTTCAGAGCAAACCGGCATCAACACCAACGGTGCTGCGGTGGACGCTTCGGGAACTTACGTGTTCACGGCCCCGGCGACCGGCGACTACCAGTTCTCATGGCTGGTGTTCAACGGCCGCGACGACGGCAAGGACTCATCGATCTCGGTCAGCTCACCCACGGTAACCATTGGCTCTAACGTCTATGGTGCGCCCGTGGGCTTCGCGATCAGCTCAGGCTTGACCGACACCGATGGCTCCGAGACGCTCGCCATCTCGGTTGCGGGTGTGCCAGCAGGTGCTGCTTTCTCGGCGGGTACGAACCTGGGCGGTGGTGTCTGGAGCTTCACGCCTGCTCAACTCGATGGGCTGCATCTCTACCCGACTGCGGGCTTCACCGGAACGCTCAACTTGTCGGTAACCGCAACCTCCACCGAAACCAGCACCGGCGCAACCGCGTCGACCGTCCAGGCCGTGGTGGTGACGATCGACGCCACCAGCACCACCACGGCCGGCACGCAGAACGCCGACACACTGAACGGCACGGCGGGCAACGACCAGCTCCAGGGCTTCGCAGGTAATGACACACTGAACGGCAACGACGGCAATGACCTGATCTACGGCGACGCAGGCACCGATATTCTCAACGGCGGCACCGGCAATGACGTCTTGTACGGCGGCGCGGGCAACGACACGCTCAACGGTGGTGCGGGCAACGACAAGCTTTACGGCGGCGCGGGCAGCGACAACCTGACTGGCGGCACGGGTGCCGATGTATTCGCCTGGACCTTGGTCGACCGCGGCGCGGGCGGCGCTCCACCCACCGACACGATTGTCGATTTCAGCGTGGCCCCGGTCGCTGCGGGTGGTGACCTGCTTGACCTGCGCGACCTGCTGCAAGGCGAGGCGAAAGCCGGTGTAACCACTGGCAACCTCGACCGCTACCTGGATTTCGACACCACCACCACGGCGGGCAGCACCATCATCCACGTCAGCACCACCGGTGGCTTCACCGGCGGCGTGTACAGCGCCGCGGCCGAAGACCAGCGGATCGTGCTCAGCGGCGTCGATGTGCGCTCGGTGGCGACCTTTGGCCTGAGCGCAAGCGCCACCGACAACGAGATCATCAATCAGTTGCTGCAACGCGGGAAGCTGGTGACTGACGGCTCTTGATCGGCACCGGGCCCACTCGGACCCGGACTGCAGCCCCTGCCGTATCAGGCCGCCGGCTTGTACAAGGTTGAGGTGACCCATGGCCCGGTCAGCCCATCGACACCGCAATCCCACAGGGTTTGGGCATCGGCCGCGTCACCCACGCCTTCGGCGTAGACCTCCAGCGAGAGGCTGTGAAGCATCGTGACCAGGCCTTTCACGAAACCCGCGCGCCCGGCATCGAGCGCCACGCCGTGGGCCACAGCAGCGTCGAGTTTCACGTAGTCAAGCCCGGCCTCGAACAAGCGCTCGACCCGGCCGATGCGCTCGCCGGCGTGCTCCAGGCCCAAGCGGGCTCCGGTCGGCCGAAGTTGCCTCCCCAACTCACGCACCAGATCGAACTGGTCGACAGCTGCTTCTTCGCTCACTTCCAGCCAGACGCTGCGCGCCGCGCGCGGCATCGCCAGCAACTGGGCCCGCAGCCGAGAGGCGAACCCGCTGTCTCCCAGTGAGGCGGGCGACAGGTTCACGCAGCGCGGCTGGCCGTCGCTGGCGATGGCACGCAGCGCGAGCATCAGGGCGTGCTCGTCTACGGCACAAGTCAGGCGGCTGCGCACCGCCAACGGCAGCCAGTACGCCGCCACCTCGAACGGCCCTTGCGGGTCGAGCTGCAAGCGCAAAGGGCATTCCCAGTGGATAAGGCCCTGGTGCGCATTCACGACCGGGTAGGTGCCCAACTGCACACGCTCGCCGGCCAGCGCTTGGCTGACCCGCTCGCGCCAGCCGCGCTCACCCAGGCCGGCCCAGGCGCCGCCCCGCTCGCCCGCTGATTCGACAGCGAACGGGCCGTTGCTTTCAGCACGCGCCAGCGCCAGATCGGCAAGGCCCATCAGCTCTGCCAGTGCGGCGCCGTGGCTCATCTCGACCGCACCGGCCGCCACGGTCACGTGCGAGGCCAGGGCTGGCAAGGCAGCACGCAGTAAATCGATCACCGCCTGTGCGGTTTCACGCGCCACGCCGCCTGCAGGCAGGCCGAGTGCGAAATCGGAGCCATTGAGCCGGCCCACGAAAGAACCGTCGACGCGCCGGGTGTAGGTTTGCAGCGTCTGCGCAATCGCGGCGATCAGCGCGTCGGTACCTTCGCGGCCGAGCGTGCGGTTCACTTCCGAGAGGTTCAAGACCCGCAGCAACACCAGGCCACCGGCGGCATGGCCGTCTTCGCGCTGCAAGGCCGCCCGCAATTGCGCCATGAAGTGCAAGCGATTCGACAAGCCCGTGAGTGCATCGCAGCTGGCTTGGCGGCGCAGGCTCTCGACCAGCGAAGCCTGCCCTTCGAACACGACCCGAAGCCGCGCGACCATCGAATTCATCGCTCGCGTGAGGCGCTTGAGCTCCGGCACATTGGGCTCGGCCACGGTCAGATATTCACCACGCTCAAGCGAGCTGGCCTGCGCGACCGTCTCGTCAAGCGGCCGGCGGATGCGCCCGACCGCCAGCGACGCGAGCAACCCTGCGATCAAACCCACTACCGCAAGTGCTCCCGCGGAGCCGAGGCTGCTGCGCCAAAGCTCGTCGACGGCATACGAAGACTGGCTCTCCACTTCGAGCGACCCGAGTGCGCGCCAGCCGTCGGAGACCTGCGCCACACCGGCCTGCGACTCAATAGGCACGAGTGCAGCGACCCAAGCCGGCGCGTGCATCGGTGCGGCGGCGGCTTCACGGAGCAGCAATGGCGTGCCGTCGGCGCCGGTGAAACGAATGCGCCGGTAGAAGCCTGTGTCGAATTGCGATGCGAGCACAAGTTCCATCAGATCGAGTTGGCCTTTCTGTTGAGACAGAACCAACGCCAATGCGGTGGCGTTGTCGCTGTTCTTCAAGCGCAGCTGGGTTTGCAAAGCGTCGCGTACCAACGTCACATTCACGCTCACGCTGGCGGCAAAGGCCAGCAGGAGCGTGGCCAGCAGCAACAACCAAATTTGACGTATCAGCGACATCCTTGCCTCTCCGTTTTATTCATTGGAACCCTTCTGCTCGCGCCTTCGCAAGCACCTCACGCCAGCGCGACAACCTGGCCACCGGGTCGCCCGCGCCCAGCAGGCCCACACCGTGCCAGAGGCCATCGCTGTTGAAGCTGAATACCGGCTCCAGGTCGGGCCTGCGCGAGGCGGTGCGTATCTCGCGGATCAGGTTATCGAGAATCAATGGCTCGACTCCAGGCGCATCATAGTAAGCGAGCACCATGTGGGCCTGCACCGCCCCGCCCGGGCCACCGATGGTCGCGCGAACATACACGAGCCGAAGTTTTGCTGCCGGCACACCCGCGGCCATCAGGCTGAAGTACTTCGCAATGACATAGTCTTCACAATCGCCTCGGCCCTTGCCCAGGGTTTCGAGCGGGCTCGCCCAATAGTCGAGCTGGCCCCAGACTTCGGTGTCGGCACCGAACACGATGCGGCGGTTGAAGAAGTCGTTAAAGGTGCTCAGCCGCTGCGATTCGTCCTGGCCCAATGCGGCAGCAAGCAACGCCTGCAAGTCACGCACGCCACTCGTGCCGAGAGGACCCTGAGCCTGCGCAGCACGTTGCATTGTTTCGGCGTCCCAGGCGCGGGCGGCCTGCGCGGCGACCGCGGCGGCCGCCAGCAACACACAGGCCGCTCGAAAGCGCCAGGCCGTCGCAACAACCCACCGCGGTTTGCGCACGCGCAGCCCATCCGCACGCGCCCGACTTGGAGCATCACGCAGGAGCGAACGGGAAGGCGGTAGCGTGAGGGTCACAGGCAAACGAAGTGGCGGGCCAACGCATCATCTTCGTCCGCACGCGGGCTTACTTGAGCACACCCGAACAATGCGACACAGCGCCGCGCGTTGATCGTGAACTTGAACACAAATGACTGCACAGCTCTGCGAACACAGGCAATTGGAACGGCGGTTGTTGTCAAAGCTATACCGCTGCGCAAGATGACGTGGAATACTCCGCACCGAGCCCGCGTCGCGCAGGCGAAATGAATGCCAAGCACCACACTGGGCTCCGCGTTGGAAAGCAACGGCCTGTGTGCCTGTGCGACAACCCCGTGACCCGACCCGAAAAATGCATCGCTTGATTCTCAGGAACTTCATGCAATCAACATATTTCGCGCGCAGTTCTCTCGTGCTGCTGATGACCGCTGGCGTAGCTTCAGCTCAACCGGCCGACCCGCTGAAGTCTGCGGTTGAACAGGCAGTCAACACCAACCCTGAAGTCTCTGCGCGATTTAACGCCTACCGCGCCTCGGTGGATGCGGTCGATGCGGCGCGCGGCGCCTACCTTCCACGTGTTGACCTGAATGCCAGCGTCGGCCAAGAGCGTGACAGCATCAACGGTGTGTCTCGTTCACTGAGCCGACGACAGGGCGGCGTGAGCCTCACCCAATTGCTGTGGGACGGCATGGGCACGCGCAGCGACGTTGCACGCGCCGGCCACGAGCAGCTTGCGCGTTACTTCGAACTGGTCGACGTGACAGAGCAGACCGCGGTCGAAGCCGCCAAGGCGCACTACGACGTGCAGCGCTATCTCCGCATGGTTCAGCTTGCCGAAGACAACTTCGTGCAGCACCGTTACTCCTTCCTGCAGCTCCAGTCGCGGTTCAAAGCCGGGGTGGGCCGCGGTGTCGACCTTGAGCAAGCGGGCGCACGTGTCGCACTCGCCGAATCAAACCTGACCACCGAACTCGCCAACCTGCACGACGTGAACGCGCGTTACCAGCGTCTGGTGGGCACCGCGCCTGCGCAGGACCTCGGCGGTATCAACATGCTCAAGTCCGGCCTGCCGGCCACGGCCGCCGAAGCCATGAACACCGCGGTAAGCCAGAGCGCGGCCATCAGCGCGAGCATCGAAAACATGCGCGGTGCGCGTTCGGTCGCCGAAGCCCGGCGGTCGGCCTACCAGCCGCGGGTCGAAGCACGTGTGCGCGCCGAGGCCGGCCGCAACGTTGACGGCCTGCAAGACCAGTCGCGCAACAGCACGGCCGAGATCGTGCTTGCCTGGAATCTCTACAACGGCGGCGCCGACCAGGCGCGCGTTCGCCAGCAAGCCAACATCGTGAGCCAAGCCAGCGACCTGCTCGACAAAACTTGCCGTGACACGCGCCAGACAGCTGCCATCGCCTACAACGACACCAAGAAGCTGACCGAGCAGCTCTCCTACCTCGACCGCAACACGCTGGCGATCCAGAAAGCGCGTGACGCTTACCGCCAGCAGTTCGACATCGGCCAACGCAGCCTGCTCGACCTGCTCAACGCCGAGAACGAGCTCTATACCGCGCGCCGCGCCTATGCGAACACCGAGTACGACCTGGGCCTGGCCTATGCGCGCACGCACGCTGCGATGAACCAGCTCGGCACGCAGCTCGGCGTGAGCCGCCAACTCACCTCGAACAGCGAAGCCGTGGCCTGGGCCCAGGGCGAAGACGCACCGTCACGCTGCCCGTTGGTGATGGCCGAAGTGTTGGCCACTGATCGTGGCGAGCTCGAGGCGCGCGCTCAGCGACTAGCGGCCACGGCGCCGGTGCTAGCCCCAGCCGGAGGACCGGTCGTTCCGGTTCCCACCCGCAAACCCTGAGCGGATCGCCGGCCCTAAGCCCGGCGCCAGTCAACAGGCCGCGAGGCCGGTTGAACCCACGCAAATACAGCGCCCCGCCGGCGATGCAAGATCACCGTTTTACCGGCGGCAGGTCGGTGCAAGCACCTTCGAAAGCTTCGGCCGCCAGGCCAATGCTTTCACCCAGGGTGGGGTGCGGGTGAATGGTCTTGCCGATATCAACCGCGTCGGCACCCATCTCGATGGCCAGGGCCACCTCGCCGATCATGTCGCCCGCATGCGTGCCGACGATGCCGCCGCCGACGATGCGGTGCGTGGCCTCGTCAAACAGCAGCTTCGTGAAGCCTTCGTCGCGGCCGTTGGCGATGGCGCGGCCAGAAGCGTTCCACGGGAACAAGCCCTTCTTGACCTTCAACCCCAATGCCTTGGCTTCATCTTCGGTCACGCCGACCCACGCCACTTCAGGGTCGGTGTAGGCCACGCTCGGGATCACACGCGCATTGAACGCGGCCTTGGTGTCGCCGGACGCAACTTCGGCAGCCACGTGAGCTTCGTGCACGGCCTTGTGCGCGAGCATCGGTTGGCCGACGATGTCGCCAATCGCGAAGATGTGCGGCACGTTGGTGCGCATCTGGATATCGACTGGAATGAAACCGCGATCACTCACGACCACGCCGGCCTTGTCGGCACCGATCTTCTTGCCGTTGGGCGTGCGGCCGACGGCTTGCAATACCAGGTCGTAGAGGCCGTCGCTCTTTGTGCCGTCCAAACCCTCGAACTGAACCTTGATACCGTCGGCTGTGGCCTCGGCACCGACGGTCTTGGTCTTGAGCATCAGCTTGTCGAAGCGGGGCGCGTTCATCTTCTGCCACACCTTCACGAGGTCGCGGTCGGCGCCTTGCATCAGCCCGTCGAGCATCTCGACGACGTCGAGCCGAGCACCGAGCGTGGAGTAGACCGTGCCCATTTCCAGGCCGATGATGCCGCCGCCGATGATCAGCATGCGCTTGGGGTTCTGGCGCAACTCAAGGGCGCCAGTGGACGTGACAACACGCGGGTCGTCTTTCGGCAGGAACGGCAGCTTCACCGCTTCCGAGCCGGCCGCGATGACGGCCTGCTTGAACTTCAGGGTCTGCGTGCCGCCCTTGGCCAACGAAACCGAAAGGTGGAAAGGATCGAGAAACTCGCCGGTGCCATGCAGCACCGCCACCTTGCGCATTTTGGCCATCGCGGCCAAACCGCCAGTGAGCTTGCCGATCACTTTTTCCTTGTGGGTGCGCAGCTTGGCGAGGTCGAGCTTTGGCGGGGCGAAGGTCACGCCCAGCGCGTCGAAGTGCTTGACTTCATCCATCACCGCCGCCACGTGCAGCAGCGCTTTCGACGGAATACAGCCCACATTCAGGCAGACGCCGCCGAGCGTGGCGAAGCGCTCGATCAACACGACATTCATGCCGAGATCGGCAGCGCGAAACGCGGCCGAATATCCACCCGGGCCAGCACCAAGCACGACGAGGTCGCACTCAATATCGGCGCCACCGGCATAGCTCGATGCGGCGGGCGCAGGCGCCGCGTTTGCGACGGCAGCCGCGGGCGCAGCCGCCCCAGGCGCCACCGGCGCGCTCGCCACAGCAGCTGGTCCAGCCACCACAGCGCCTTGCGCATCGAGCGACAGGATCACCGAGCCTTCGTTGACGACGTCACCCACCTTGACGGCCAGGCTCATCACAACACCGGCATGCGAAGAGGGAATTTCCATCGACGCTTTGTCGCTCTCGACGGTCAACAGGCTTTGCTCTGCCTTGACCGTGTCGCCGGGCTTGACCAGCAGTTCGATGACAGCAACGTCTTTGAAATCGCCGATGTCCGGCACCTTGATTTCGATGAGGGCCATTCTCAGCCTTTCGCTTTTAGTTTGATGGTGTGGGCATGCACCGGCCCACTCGAATTTTTGTCGAATTCACAGCCGGCGCGCGTGCCGAGCTCAGCCAGTTCGCGCGCCGACTTGGCCCGATCAGAGGCCGCGAACATGGCGCCGAGCGCAAACGACCGTCCAGTGCCGATGGCCCAAAACCGGTCGAATTCGAACACCTCGCGGTACGAGTAGACGCCGAAGATGCCGGCATGGTTAACGATCAGGGCGGTGAACTGCGAACTTTCATAAGGGTCTGAATCTTCTTCCTTGGTGTTGAGGAAGAAGTTCTCCTTCAGCTTCGGGTGCAGCTTCAAGAAGGTGTCGAAAATTTGGTCGCGCGAGTGCAGTTTCAGCTCGTCGGGCGGCAATGCAGAAAGCGCACGACGCAGAACCGGAAAGTGCGCAGTCGTGCCCGCCATGCCGATCCACGAATCGCCCATCTTGAACAGTTTTTCGTTCGCCTCATAACCATGGGCCAGCCGCGTGTCACCGAAAGTGACCAGCGTGTCGGCGGCGATGGCCACGGTGCCGCCCAAGCGGGCCACCACGACGGTGGTCATCTGCGGCTCAGCGTCACAGCAACACGCGGCGGAAGTCGCCGAGGATCTGGCCGAGGTAGGCGTTGAAGCGCGCCGCCGAAGCACCATCAATGACGCGGTGGTCGTAGGACAGCGAGATCGGCAGCATCAGGCGCGGCACGAAGGCCTTGCCGTCCCACAGCGGTTTCATCGCACTCTTGGACAGACCCAGGATCGCCACCTCGGGTGCGTTGATGATTGGCGTGAAGTGTGTGCCGCCGATACCGCCCAGCGAGCTGATCGAGAAGCAACCGCCGGTCATATCAGCAGGGCCCATCTTTGCGTCGCGGGCTTTTTTTGCCAGCTCGCCCATCTCGGTGCTGAGCTGGATCACGCCTTTCTTGTCGGCATCGCGCAGCACCGGCACGACCAGCCCGTTTGGCGTGTCGGCCGCGAAACCAATGTGGAAATACTGCTTGTAGACGAGCGTGTCGCCGTCGAGGCTGGCATTGAAGTCGGGGAACTTCTTAAGCGCCGAGGCCACGGCCTTGATCACGAATGCGAGCATCGTGACCTTCACCCCAGACTTCTCGTTTTCTTTGTTGGTCGAGACGCGGAACGCTTCCAGTTCGGTGATGTCGATCTCATCATTGTTGGTGACGTGCGGAATCATCACCCAGTTGCGGTGCAGGTTCGCGCCGCTGATTTTCTTGATGCGCGACAGGTCTTTGCGTTCGACCGGGCCAAACTTCGCGAAGTCGACCTTCGGCCACGGCAGCAAGCCAGGAATGCCGCCAGCGCTCGCTGCAGCCGAAGCCGGCGCCGTCGCCACCTGAGCCTGCGTCTGCACGCTGCCGGCCATCACGGCCTTTACGAAACCCTGCACGTCTTCCTGCGTGATGCGGCCTTTCGGACCAGAACCTTTCACTTCTTCGAGCGGCACGCCGAGCTCTCTCGCAAGCTTGCGAATTGTTGGCGAGGCATGTGGCAACACACCTGTGGCAAGTGACGGCTGATGCGGCGCCAGCACCGCCGTTGGCGCGGCCTTTTCCGCAGCCGGTGCCGGTGCAGCCAACGGGGCCGAAGTGGCAGCAGGCGCAGCGGCAGCCGCTGCCGGCGCAGCCCCGCCAGCGGCCTGAACAACGGCAACCAGGCTGCCCTTCGCGACCTTGTCGCCGACCTTGACCTTGAGCTCTTTCACGACTCCGGCATGCGAGGACGGGATCTCCATCGAGGCCTTGTCGCTCTCCACCGTGATGAGGCTCTGTTCCACCTTGATGGCATCGCCGACGTTGACCATGACCTCGATCACGGTCACTTCTTCGAAGTCACCGATATCGGGCACGAGCACATTGACAGGGCCGGCACTGGCCGATGCCGGCGCAGCGGCTGCCGCGGGAGCGGGAGCGGCCTCTGGCGCAGGTGCCACTGCTGCGGCGGCCGGCGCCGGCGAAGGCGCAGCAGCAAGCGCTTCGCCCGCCACCTCCATCACCAGCACCAACGAACCTTCCTTGACCTTGTCGCCGACCTTGACCCTCATCTCCTTCACCACACCGGCGTGCGACGAAGGAATCTCCATTGAGGCCTTGTCACTCTCAACCGTGATAAGCGATTGCTCGGCCCTCACGGTGTCGCCGATCTTCACCATCAGCTCGATGATTTCCACTTCCGCGAAGTCGCCGATGTCGGGGACCTTGACTTCAACCGTTGCCATTTTTGTTGTCTCCGTCCGTCTTTTTATGCGTACAGCGGGTTGATCTTGTCAACATTGATGCCGTACTTCTTGATCGCTTCGGCCACCTTGGCCATCGGCACCGTACCTTCGTCAGCAAGTGCCTTCAGCGCCGCAACCACAACGTAATGGCGATTGACTTCAAAGTGCTCGCGCAGCTTGCTGCGGAAGTCGCTGCGACCGAAACCGTCGGTGCCCAACACCTTGTAGGTGCGACCCTTCGGAATGAAAGCGCGGATCTGCTCGGCGTAGTTTTTCATGTAGTCGGTCGACGCGATCACCGGGCCGGCGAACTTGTCGAGCTGCTCGGCAACAAAAGGCACACGCTGCTTTTTCTCAAGCGGGTGCAGCAGGTTCCAGCGCTCGCAGTCTTGCCCATCACGCGCCAGCTCGTTGAAGCTCGGGCAGCTCCACACGTTGGCTGCCACGCCCCAGTCCTTTTCCAGCAGGGCTTTGGCGGCCACGCTCTCCAGCAGAATCGTGCCGCTGCCGAGCAGGTTCACGCGGGGAGTTTTCTTGGCACCTTCTTCCAGCAAATACATCCCTTTGATGATCTGCTCTTCGGTGCCCACTTTCAGGCCCGGCATTGGATAGTTTTCGTTCAACAGCGTCAGGTAGAAATAGACGTTTTCCTGCATCTCGACCATGCGCTTGAGGCCATGGTGCAGGATCACGCCGACTTCGTGCGCGAAGGTCGGGTCGTAGCTGATGCAGTTGGGAATCGTGCTGGCCAGGATGTGGCTGTGACCGTCTTCGTGCTGCAGGCCTTCGCCGTTGAGCGTGGTGCGGCCCGAAGTGCCGCCGAGCAGGAAACCGCGCGCCTGCATGTCGCCAGCAGCCCAAGCCAAATCGCCCACACGCTGGAAGCCAAACATCGAGTAGTAGACAAAAAACGGAATCATGATTCGGTTGTTCGTCGAATAGCTCGTGGCCGCCGCGATCCAGCTGCTCATGCCACCCGGCTCATTGATGCCTTCTTGCAGCACCTGCCCGGCCTTGTCTTCGCGGTAATACATCACCTGGTCCTTGTCGACCGGTGTGTAGTTTTGCCCTGCAGGGTTGTAGATGCCGATCTGGCGGAACAAGCCTTCCATGCCGAAGGTGCGGGCTTCATCTACAAGGATCGGCACCGCGCGTGGCCCCAATTCCTTGTCGCGCAACAGCTGCGTGAGGAATCGAACGAAGGCTTGCGTGGTGCTGATCTCGCGCCCTTCGGCGGTGGCGTCGAGCACGGCCTTGAAGGTGCTAAGCGGTGGCACCACAAGAGTCTCGTCGGCCTTGGTGCGGCGGTGCGGTAAATAGCCACCGAGGGCCTTGCGCTTTTCGTGCAGGTACTTCATTTCCGGCGTGTCGTCGGCCGGCTTTAGGAACGGAATATCGTGCAGCTTGTCGTCAGCGATCGGGATGTTGAAGCGGTCACGGAAGGCTTTGACGTCTTCGTCGATCAGCTTTTTGGTCTGGTGCGCGGTGTTCTTGCCCTCGCCGCTCTTGCCCATGCCGTAACCCTTGACAGTCTTGATCAGCAGGACCGTCGGCTGGCCGGTCGTGTTCACGGCCTTGTGGAAAGCGGCGTAGACCTTTTGCGGGTCGTGGCCGCCCCGGTTCAGGCGCCAGATGTCTTCGTCGCTCATCTTCGAGACCATCTCAAGAAGCTTCGGGTGCCGACCGAAGAAGTTCTTGCGCACGAAGGCACCGTCGTTGGCCTTCATGGCCTGGTAATCGCCATCGACGGTTTCCATCATCACCTTGCGCAAGATGCCTTCTTTATCGCGCGCCAAAAGCGGGTCCCAGTAGCTGCCCCAAAGCAGCTTGATCACGTTCCAGCCCGAGCCGCGAAATTCGCTTTCGAGCTCCTGGATGATCTTTCCGTTGCCGCGCACCGGGCCGTCAAGCCGCTGCAGGTTGCAGTTGATGACAAAGATCAGGTTGTCGAGCTTTTCGCGCGCGGCCAGGCCGATAGCGCCGAGCGACTCGGGCTCGTCCATCTCGCCGTCGCCGCAGAACACCCATACCTTGCGGTTCTCGGTGTTGGCGATGCCGCGTGCGTGCAGATACTTGAGAAAGCGCGCCTGATAGATCGCCATCAGCGGGCCCAGACCCATCGAGACGGTGGGGAACTGCCAGAACTCAGGCATCAGCTTCGGGTGCGGGTAGCTCGAAATGCCCTTGCCGTCGACCTCCTGGCGGAAGTTCAACAACTGCTCTTCCGAGATGCGCCCTTCCATGAAGGCACGAGCGTAGACACCGGGCGACGAGTGACCCTGGATATACAGCAGGTCACCGCCATGGCCTTCGCTCTCGGCGTGCCAGAAGTGATTGAAGCCGGTGCCGAACATCGTGGCCAACGACGCGAAGCTCGAGATGTGGCCTCCGAGGTCGCCGCCGTCAACCGGGTGCAGGCGGTTGGCCTTCACGACCATCGCCATCGCGTTCCAACGCATGTACGTGCGCAGGCGTTCTTCGAGCTCGATGTTGCCCGGCGTGCGTTCTTCTTGGTCGGTGGGAATGGTGTTCACGTAAGCCGTGTTGGCCGAGAACGGCACGTCGATGCCGGCCTGCCGGGCTTGGTCGATCAGCTGCTCGAGCAGGAAATGCGCGCGCTCGCCGCCTTCGGCGCCAATGACGGCCGAAAGCGCGTCGAGCCACTCGCGGGTTTCTTGCCGGTCGGCATCGTTCGCGGCGGTGCCGAATGACTCAGGCATTGCTGACATGCTTGTCTCCAGAGTTGAATTTTTTGGGTCGGCGGGAGTTTCTCACAACTCCCAATTTTTCCCAAATGGCGCGAGTTGATTTCATGATGTGATTTATGAGGCGGGCAAATTTTGTTGCCAGAGCCCGCTTGCGGCCGCCGGTGCGGTGACCCTTGATAATCTCGCGATGACTCCAGCCATCAAGGCCGCGCCCATTTCCCGTCCACCCCGAAGCTGGCCGCAGCGCCTCTTCGGCCGCTGGTGGCGGAACCAGTCTGCCACCCGGCAAGACCACTTCGCCACCCTCGGCCCGCTGGTGTCGGTGTTGCTCTTTCTTGCCGCGATCATTTTGGCGTTTTGGTATCTGCGCAACGAGGAATTTGAGCGCCAGCAAGAGTCGGTCAAGCGAGACACCGAGATCACGCAGCAGCAGATTCGACTGCGCCTGATCGAGAACCAGGAGCAGCTGGTGCGCATAGCGCGCGAGATCGTCACTCGTGCAATTGACCGCAACCAGTTCCTCGCGCAGGCCAGCGGCTTCACGCGAGAACATCCGGAGATCACCAACCTGATCTGGGTCAACGGCTCACGCACCGTGAAGGCGAGCTACTCGTCGACCAGCTTCCCAGCCGAAGCCGCGATTGCGGTCGACGACACACCGGCCTCGTTCCCGGTGGAAGGTGCAGACACCGCCCCTGAAGTCACCTTCGTCGCAGCCCGCACGCACCGCCAGCCGGTGTATTCAAAGCCCTTCGCCGACACCTTCGGCAACGTGGTCCTCCAAGTGCAGGTGCCACTAATAGAACGCAGCGCGTTCTCAGGTGTTTTGATCGCCGAATACTCGATCGAAGGCCTGATGCGACGCAACGTGCCCAAAGACATTTCGGTCCGCCATGCAATCAGCCTGCTCGATGGTGCCGGCCACCTGCTTGCCAGCACCGTCACCTCAATGCCGGGCGCGGCCGCGGCGCGGCCATCAATCGTTCACGAGCTGCCACTGGCTCCGACCGCCAACGGACTGGTGCTGCGCGGCCAGGGTTACCGCACCTCCATCGGACTGATCAGCAACACCCTGTTCTGGATGGTCGCCGCGCTGTCGGTGCTCACGGCCTGGATGCTGCTCGGCAACTGGCGACACATGGGCCGACGCCAGCAGATGCAGAGCGCGCTCATCACCGAAACCAACTTCCGCCGCGCGATGGAAAACTCCATGCTGACAGGCATGCGCGCGATGGACATGGAAGGCCGCATCACCTACGTGAACCCGGCTTTCGAGGCGATGACCGGTTTTTCCGAAGCCGACCTCGTCGGCCGCAAACCGCCGCTGCCGTACTGGCCGCCCGACCGGATCGAAGAAAACTCGCGCCTGCTTCAGCAGGAGCTTCAGGGTCGCAGCCCGGCCGGCGGCATCGAAGTGAAAGTGATGCGCAAGGACAGTTCCGTCTTTGACGCACGCATGTACGTCTCGCCGCTGATCGACCCGAAAGGCCAGCAGACCGGCTGGATGACCTCGATGACCAACATCACCGAGGCCAAGCGCATCCGCGACCAGCTCTCGGCTTCGCACGAACGCTTCACCACCGTGCTCGAAGGCCTTGACGCGGCCGTCTCGGTGCTCTCGGTGCAAGAAGGTGAGTTGCTGTTCGCGAACCGCTCGTTCCGCCTCTGGTTCGGTGCTGATTCTCAAGGCCACGCATTGCTCGCTGGCGCGGAGGAAGGCGTTCCTTTCCTCGCTGAAGTCGACGATTCGGTGGACAACTTTGGCGGCCTGCCTACGCAGGAACTCACTGAAGCGGGCTCCGACTCGCGCGAGGTGTACCTCGAATCGCTGCACAAGTGGTTCGACGTGCGCGCGCGCTACCTGCAATGGACCGATGGTCGCCTGGCCCAGATGCTGATCGCAACGGACATCACGGCCCGCCGCACCGCCGAATCGTTGGCCGCGAGCCAGGCCAACAAGGCTCAGGTGACGAGCCGGCTCGTGACGATGGGCGAGATGGCGTCATCGGTTGCGCACGAGCTGAACCAGCCGCTGACCGCGATCACCAACTATTGCAACGGCATGGTCACGCGCGTGACGAACAACGCGATCGAAAAAGAAGACCTGATCGCCGCGCTGCAGAAAACCTCGCGCCAGGCGCAACGCGCGGGTCAGATCATTCACCGCATCCGCGCATTCGTGAAACGCAGCGAGCCGCAGCGTCAGCCGGCCTACGCCCACAACATCGTTGAAGACGCGGTCGATCTGGCCGGCATCGAGCTGCGCCGGCGCAACGTGGCGCTTCGCACCTACGTGGCGCAGCGGCTGCCTGAAGTGATGGTCGATCCCATCTTGATAGAGCAGGTGCTGCTGAACCTTTTGAAGAATTCAGCCGAGGCAATCGACAACGCGAGCCTGCCGCACGAGCGCCGAAACATTGAGCTGCGAGTGGTGCCGCTGCACACTGCAGAAGAAGGCGAAGTGATCGAGTTCAGCGTGACCGACATGGGGCCCGGCCTCAAAGAAGAAGTGATCAAGCGTTTGTACGAAGCCTTCTTCTCGACCAAGGTCGACGGCCTGGGCATCGGCCTGAGCTTGTGTCGCACCATCATCGAGAGCCACCGGGGCAGGATCAAGGCGCAGAACCTCTACAATGGAGACGCGATAGTCGGTTGTCGTTTTTCGTTCACGCTGCCGGTTCACAGCCTCCCCGCGGAGCCGCCCATCACAACCAACCCGGTCCTCACTTCATGAGCTTGATTCCGAAGAAAGGCACCGTCTACGTTGTCGATGACGACGAGGCAGTGCGCGATTCACTCCAGTGGTTGCTCGAAGGCAAGGACTACCGCGTCAAGTGCTTCGATTCGGCCGAGAGTTTTCTATCTCGTTTCGACCCGCGCGAAGTGGCCTGCCTGATAGCCGACATCCGCATGGGCGGCATGAGCGGCCTCGAACTGCAAGATCGCCTCATCGAACGCCGCTCACCGCTGCCTGTCACTTTCATCACCGGCCATGGCGACGTGCCGATGGCCGTGACCACGATGAAAAAGGGCGCCGAAGACTTCATTGAGAAGCCCTTCAAGGAAGAGGAACTCGCCTCGCTGGTCGAAAAGATGCTCGACCGCGCCCGGATCGATTTTTCCAAGTACCAAGAGGCCGCGAGCCGCGAGGCTTTGTTGTCCCGCCTGACCACGCGCGAGGAGCAGGTTCTCGAACGCATCGTGGCAGGCCGATTGAACAAGCAGATCGCCGACGACCTTGGCATCAGCATCAAGACGGTCGAGGCGCACCGAGCCAACATCATGGAAAAGCTGAACGCCAACACTGTGGCCGACCTGCTCAAGATCGCACTCGGCGCACTCGCCAAGGCCTGATAACTTTCACCCGCAAAAAGGGCCGCCTCCTCGGCGGCCTTTCTCGTTGACGGAGTCCATGTTCCATGACGGCCCAACTCATTGACGGCACCGCACTGTCGGTACAGATACGCACCGAAGTCGCGCAGCGCGCCGCCGCACTCAGCGCTGGCGGCCACCAGCCCGGGCTGGCGGTCGTACTCGTCGGCGACGACCCGGCAAGCCAGGTCTACGTGCGCAACAAGGTCAAGGCTTGCCACGCCGCGGGATTGCACTCGGTGTTCGAGAAGTACGACGCCACGCTCACCGAGAGTGAGCTGCTCGTTCGTGTGGCGGCACTCAACGGCGACCCGCGCATCCACGGCATCCTGGTGCAGATGCCGCTGCCAGCGCACATCAACCCGCACAAAGTGATCGAGGCGATTGCCACGCACAAAGACGTCGACGGCTACTCGGTGCTGTCGGCCGGCGAACTGATGACCGGCCTGCCCGGCTTTCGCCCGTGCACACCCTACGGCTGCATGAAATTGATCGCCAGCACCGGCATCGGCCTGCGAGGCAAACACGCTGTCGTCATCGGCCGCAGCAACACCGTCGGAAAGCCGATGGCCCTGTTGCTCCTGCAGGCCGACGCCAGTGTCACCCTCTGCCACAGCGCCACGAGCGACCTTGGTCACCACACGCGCGAGGCCGACGTGATCGTCGCGGCGGTCGGCCGGCGCAACGTTTTACGGGCCGACATGGTCAAACCCGGCGCAGTGGTGATCGATGTGGGCATGAACCGGAACGACGAAGGCAAGCTTTGCGGCGACGTCGACTTCAACGCCGTCAGCCAAGTCGCCGGGTTCATCACGCCGGTGCCCGGAGGAGTGGGCCCGATGACAATCACAATGCTGCTAGTTAACACCATTGAAGCTGCCGAACGCAGTGCACGCTGAAGGAGACTGTCCCGTGAGCGAGCTCAACACCCCCGCCAACCCCCTGCTCGACTTGAGAGCCCTGCCGCGCTTTGCCGAGATCCGGCCAGAGCACATCACGCCGGCCGTCGATGCATTGCTGAGCCAGGCCAACACTGCGCTGACAACCGCCGCCAGCGATGCTGTGCCGGCCGACTACGACGCGCTCTCCGTCGCGTTCGACGTGGCCAACGAGCGACTGTCGTGTGCCTGGGGTGCCGTCGGTCACCTGAGTGCCGTGGCCGACACACCCGAGCTGCGCGCTGCCTACAACGAGAACATGCCCAAGGTGGTCGAGTTCCAGACCCGTGTCGGTGCCGACGAAGCTCTGTTTGCAAAGTACAAAGCCGTGCTCGCCAGCCCGCGCGCCGCCAGCCTGAGCGCGCCGCGCCGCCAGGCCGTGAGCAACGCCGTGCGAGACTTCAAGCTCTCTGGTGCCGAACTCGAAGGAGCCGCCAGGGCGCGCTTCGCCGAGCTGCAAGACCGTCAGGCCGAGCTCAGCCAAAAGTTCTCGGAACACGTGCTCGACGCGACCGACGGCTACGCCTGCTTCGCCAGCGAGGCCGAGCTGGCAGGCCTGCCCGACGACGTGAAGCAAGCGGCACGCGCCGCGGGGCAGGCAGACGACCACCCCGGGTACAAGTTCACGCTGCACATGCCGAGCTTCATTCCGGTGATGCAATACGCCGAGAGCCGGGCGCTGCGCGAAAAGATGTACACCGCTTACGTTACTCGCGCCAGTGAGCTTGGCTCGGGCGAGCTCGACAACAGTGCCTTGATGCGCGAGCTGCTGCAGCTGCGTCAGGAAGAGGCCGAGCTTCTCGGCTACGCCAACGCCGCCGAAGTGTCGCTGGTGCCGAAGATGGCGGGCTCGCCTGCCGAGGTGGTGCGCTTCCTCAGCGACCTGGCGCAGCGCGCCCGCCCCTGTGCAGAACGCGACCTGGCTGAGCTGCGCGACTTCGCTCGCACCCAACTGGGCCTGCCCGACCTGCAGGCCTGGGACATGCCTTTCGCCAGCGACCGCCTGAAGGAAAAGCGCTACGCCTTCAGCGAGCAGGAGGTGAAGCAATACTTCACCGAAGACAAGGTGCTCGCCGGCCTGTTCAACATCATCGAGACGGTGTTCGAAGTTCGCATTCGACCCGACACCGCGCCGGTCTGGCACCCGACCGTGCGCTTCTTCAGGATCGAGCGCGACGGCAAAGGTGATGTGGCACCGGAGCTGGTCGCGCAGTTCTACCTCGACCTGTACGCCCGCCCCGGCAAGCGCCCCGGCGCGTGGATGGACCAGGTTCGCAGCCGCTGGGCCCGGCCTGATCGCGGGCTGCAAACGCCAGTGGCCCATCTGGTCTGCAACTTCACCCCGCCCGTGATCGTTGACGGCCAGCTGCGCCCCAACCTGCTCACCCACGACGACCTCACCACGCTGTTTCACGAGTTTGGCCACGGCCTGCAGCACATGCTGACGCAGATCGACGACATTGGTGTCTCGGGCATCTCGGGCGTTGAGTGGGACGCGGTCGAACTCCCAAGCCAGCTCATGGAAAACTTTTGCTGGGAATGGGACGTGCTTAAGCGCCTCACCGCCCACGTCGATACCCTTGACCCGATGCCACGGGACCTGTTCGACCGGATGCTCGCCGCGAAGAACTTCCACAGCGGCTTGCAGACTCTGCGCCAGGTCGAGCTCTCGCTCGTTGACATGCGCTTGCACATGGAGCCCGATGCCGCGCAACACATCTCGCGCTTGCAAGCCGAAGTGCGCGCCCTAGTGGCGGTGATACAACCGCCGGCCTTCGCGCGCAACCTGCACACCTTCTCTCACATCTTCGATGGTGGTTACGCAGCCGGCTACTACAGCTACAAATGGGCCGAGGTGCTTTCAGCCGATGCCTGGAGCGCGTTCGAAGAGTCGGCCGTTGCGGGGGGCGGTGTGCTGAACGTGGAGACCGGGCGGCGTTACCGCGAGAACGTGCTCGAAACCGGCGGCAGCCGCAGCGCGCTGGAAAGCTTCAAGGCCTTCCGTGGGCGCGAGCCACGCATCGACGCGCTGCTGCGCCACCAGGGCCTGAGCTGAGGGTCGGTGAACAAATCCGATGATCACGCATAGATTGCGCGAAGCCGCGATCAAATAGCCCGTTTGTTGGACGAGCCCGGGCCAAGCGCTCGGTGAGGTCCCGAGGCAGAGTCTCGTGCGAGAAAACCTCTACTCCGCCGCCTGTGCGCTTGTCTCCCCACGCGACGCAGCGACCACCGGCGTCTATGCGGACATGTCGGACTGTCGGCCTGCATTCAATTCCTTGTTGCGACAGAACCAATAATTGCCTTGAATCCCGAACGCTGGAGACCCCTCATGCCAATCGATGATCAGGAACGCGCCGAGCGGACCATCCAAGTTGCGGTTGCACGTGAGCGAGTGCGACAACAAGGCATAGCCCTAACTGAAGAAACAGAAGCCCTCGCTGAACGTCACATCCAGGGCGATCTCACCAGTGAGCAATTTGTCGAAGCCGGACTCAAGCTGTACCTTCCCGGGAGATTCGAGTGAGCACCATCGACCCACCTGCCCCGAGCATCCCAATAGGCGGCGGCGGCGGGGACGACGTACCCGCTTGGAGCCGCCCCGACATCATCGTTGCCGCACCCGGCGGCATTTCGGCTTTCACCCCCGCCAACAGCATTTTCAGCGCCGGCAACACGGTTGCGGTAGTCGCCCAACACAATGACCAACTGGCAGGCGCCAACTACGCCGTGGCCGTCGACTACGGCATGGTCATCTTCACCGACGGCAAGGCCACCAACCCGGACAAGCCCAACCAGGAAACCGGCATCCGCATGCATGCCGCTTCGGGCAGCGTCGCGGTGGAGGCACTGACGGGCGCGGCCAAGATCACCGCCGACAGGAACATTGAGGTCAGCAGCGCCACCGGCATGGTCAAGATCACCGCGCCGATCAGCATCTTGCTCACCGCAGGCGGCGCAGCCCTAGACATCCAGTCCGGCAGCATCACGCTCAGAGGCCCCGGCACCATCGAGTTCAAGGCCGCCATGAAAATCATCGACGGCCCGCCAGCGCCAGTGCGTCCGTTGACCTCGGCAAGCCCGGCCAACTCGATGTGTGCGGCCGCGCGCTCGACGGTGCCGCATCTTCACAGGCCGGCGCCGTGCCCCTGGGTTGACGCGCGAGCCCCCGATGCAAGACGCCACAGAAGACCTCATCCACAACGCTGACCGTGAAATCGCGCAGCGCACCTCGCTGCTGACCAACCACTTGCACCAGTGGCTGTCGGTCCATGCGCAGGGCCAGTGCCATCTCTTGTTCGACCCACAACTGCGCCCGCTCGAACACGGTACTCCGCTCGGCCAAGCCCTCAGTTCGGTGCAGCCGTTGGCCGTGCGCTACGGCGTTCGCATGCCACCGCAAAGCGTGCCCACCGACAAGTGCCCATGGCTCACGCCTCTATATA
>JBBRPV010000072.1:0-20878 GCA_038227445.1 Burkholderiales bacterium
AAGGCAGCTGCGGAGCAGTTGCACTCAGCTGACCCTTGGACACTCCTGCTGCGCTATGTGAGCGACAAGATCGCTCCAGTTCTCGGCCCATTCACACCCCCTCCTGAGCTTCAGGCGTCGGGGTAACTGCCGGATTTAGGATCAACCGTGCAGCAGCATCTCGGTGTGCGGGATGTCGTCTTCCAGGTAGGGCTGGCCGATCACTTTGAAGCCGAAGCCTGCATAAAACGCTTCCAGCCGCGTCTGCGCCGAAATGCGAATGCCTTGGCCCGGGAATGCTTCAGTGCAGTGCCCCACCGCGCGGCGCACAAGTTCGCGGCCCAGCCCAGTGCCACGCGCCGCGGTGATCGTGATCACACGACCGATCGAAGGTTCGACATATTTCTGACCGGGTTGCACGACCCGGGCGTAAGCCACTGGCATCGAGCGATCAACCGACCACGCTGCCAGGTGGAACGACACTCCATCGAGGCCGTCGGCATCGAGGTAAGCGCAGGCCTGCTCGATCGAAAACACGCTCTGCCGCGCCCGATAGATCGCTTCTAGCTCGAACACGCTCAATTCGTCGAACCGGCACCAGCGCCAGTGGGGTGGGGATTCGTCGTTCACGTCGAGGGCGCCTCATCCGAATAATCGCGGATTGTGAACGAGTGATCGTTGCGCCCCCGAAGCACGGCGCCCGCCTGGCCGGACAAGACAAGGCCACCGTGGCGGGCTAAACAGACCCGTCTTGGTCAAACGGGGCGAGGCGTCGTCGCCGGTTCCGGCGCTCTTTGCCGCGAACCTGCTGTTCCGGCATGTGACGATCACACCGGTGGTCAGACGTGCCGCTCCTGCGCAGGGTTTTGCCGGGCCGCACGCAGTCGGCCGAAAGCTTGCCGGCTTTTGAACAATCGACCGGGGCGCCGATCTGGGCGCCTAAGCAGTCACTCTGAGCCGCTTTAGCGAACCGCGGCACTGCGCAGTGTGCGCGCCACGAACCACACGCACAGGCTCGCCAGCAGCACACACACTCCGAGCGGCACCAGCATCTGCGCCACACCGAACGCCTCACCCTTGAGCACCCGGGTCATCAGCACGTTCTGCGCCAGTGCCGGTACCCACAGGTGCCAGGGCGAATCGCCACCCAGGCTAAATACGTTGACCAGCGGCAGCAGCGAGGCGGTCAACATCACCACCGTTGAACTCGCTTGCGCTTCCTTGAAGCTCTTGCAACGGATCGCCACCGCCATCAGCAGTGCTGACACTGCGGCCGCGAATGGCAGCAGCACCACCAAAAACAACAGGGCTTCGCGGGGCCCGTACTGGAACATCGCGGCCAGCGTGTCGCTGCGCAAGACCCATTGGCCTGGCAGGAAGCTCAGACAACTCAGCACCGCGATCAGCATGCTCACGCTGGCGACGGCGCCCCATTTGCCAACGACCAGCGCCCATCGTTCGCTCGGGTTCATCAGCAGCGGCTCCAGCGAGCCGCGCTCGCGCTCGCCTGCTGTTGTGTCGAGCGCTGCGTTGAGTGCGCCGTACAACACCGCCATCATCACGAAGTAGGGCAGCATTCCGGTGATCTGCGTTGCGCGCGTTTGGGTGCTTGCAAGATCGCGTTCTTCGACCTGCATCGGCTCCAACAATGTGAGCGAGATGCCGCGCAGCGCCAAGTTCAGCGTGGCGCGCTCGCGGGTAAATCCACTTAACAGTCGCGCGATCGGTCCGGCGCCAGCCTGCGAGCGCTGGTTGGCGCTATCGGAAACGAGCTCGACGGTCGGTGACTCACCCCGCTGCAAGGCCACCTCGAAACCTTCGGGCACCACCACCACCGGGTCGCTCAAGCGGGCACTGCGCAGTTGTTTTTCATAAGAGTCCGGGGCGATCTTCACCGTGTAGGTCTGGCGCTCGAACCAGTTCTTCAGGCTCGGCGCGTGCTCGATACCGGCCACATAGACGTGGCGCGCTTCGGCGCGCGATTCGAGCGAAGCCACCAGCACAGAGATCGCCAGCAGCACCAGCGGCCCGAGCAGCACCGAGGACACCAGGACCGTGAGCAGGGTTCGACGGTCGCGCAGCGCATCGCTCACCTCTTTGCGGAACACGGTCAGCACCGCCTGCATGGGCTTCATCGTGCCAACTCCGGGAGGGTGTGGTGGGTCTGTACATCTTCGGCAAACGCGAGCTTCACAAAGGCTTCCTCGAAGTCGTTCTCGCCGGTCTGTGCGAGCAGGCCGGGGACGGTGCCGGTGGCGACCGTGCGGCCGTGCGAGACCACGACGACGCTGTCGCACAGCCGCTCGACCTCTTGCATGATGTGGGTCGAAAACACGATGCACTTCGAGCCGCCCGCCGGCGTGCGCAACCATCGCAGGCTCTCGCGCAGCGCGCGTGTGGCCAACACGTCAAGCCCATTGGTCGGCTCGTCCAGGATGATGTTCGCCGGGTCGTGCACCAGCGCGCGCGCCAGCGCGGTCTTCATGCGTTCGCCCTGGCTGAAGCCATCGGTGCGGCGGTCGAGCAGGGCGCTCATCTCGAGCATGTGTGCCAGGCTTTCCGCACGCGCATTCGCTGCGTCGGCGGGCATGCCTTGCAGCCGCCCGAAGTAGACGATGTTCTCGCGTGCGCTCAGGCGCGGGTACAGACCGCGTGAATCCGACAGCACGCCCATGCGCGCCAGCGCTTCGCGCGGGCGGCTCGCCACATCGATGCCGTCAACCGTCATGCTCCCAGCGTCTGGCGTGATCAATCCTGCCAGCATGCGCAGCGTGGTCGTCTTGCCGGCGCCGTTCGGGCCGAGCAGACCGGTGATGTGGCCGTCGGGCGCGGCGAAGCTGATGTCTTTCACGGCCTGCACGAAGCGCTCGGGCTGGCTGCGTTTCAGCACCAGCTGCGCCAAGCCCTTGCCCTTCACAGCCGGCGCGGCGAAGCGCTTGGCAAGGTGCTGGATGCCGATCATTTCAAAGCCCCTGTGGCCACGTTGATTGGCACGAACGCCGGTGGACGCGGAATGCTCTTCACGCAGGCTGCGTCAACCCCCAGCGCGGCCTTGTCGTCGGCTGCATCGATAAAGCGGTAGATCACGTCGCGCATGCAGCCGAGCTGCATCACCCCGTGGCCGGCATTCGGCACGACCACGTGCAACGCGTTAGCACCGAGCAGCTTGGCCACGCGTTCAGCGTGTCGCGGCGGCGTGGCCGGGTCAAGCCCACCACTGAGCAGGAGCACCGGCGTGGCGCTCGCCGGGACACCGTAGTACGAGGCCGGTACGGCACCGCGCGGCCAGTCGGCGCAGGCACGCCGGTACAGCGTGGCCTGATCGACGCCAAAGTCGGCGCCGGGCAGGTCGGTCGCTTTGTCAAGCAGAGGCAGGTCTTCGGAGCACACGACCGAAAAATGCATCCCGATCGAGAGCTGCGTGCCCTTTCGCGACGACATCAGCGAGCTCATGCCCACCAGTGCCTCGAAGGTACCCTGGGCCGCCGCGCTGATGGCCGCCGGCAAGGCCGCGGCGAAAGCGGGCGCGTAGAGCGGGGCACGCACCGCGCCGAGCACCATCTCGCGCGTCAACGTGAAGCGTTCTGGCAGTCCCGTCAGCGGGTGTGAGACCGACACGCTGCGTGGCAGTCCGGCGAGCAAGCCAGCCCAGTCAGCACGCAAGTTCGGGAAGGCCTTCCTGCACGCCGGCTCACGCTCGCAATCGGCCAGCAGCTTGTCGAGCGCCGCTTGCCCATCGGTCGAAAAGCTGGCCGGCAACACCATGTCGGGCGGCGCTACGCCGTCGATCACGCTGCGCCGCACAGCTCGCGAAAACTGGCGCGAGTATTCGAGCGCGGCCCGCGTTCCATACGAAGCGCCGACAAGGTTGATGCGCTCGAAGCCGAGCACCTGGCGCACGGCATCAAGGTCTTGCATGGCAAGCGTCGTGGTGAAGAACCCCAGGTCGGCCGGCGCCTTGATGTAAGGCAGCTTTAGTAGGGCAGCCTTGCATTCCACCAGCCGCTGTAACGGCCGCTCCGGATCGGCTTGTTCGGTCAGGCTCTCACGCTGCGGGTCAACACAGTCGAGCGGCGCCGACCTTCCGGTGCCACGCTGGTCGACGAACACGATGTCACGCCGGTTATTGAGCCGAGCAAACAGGGCCAACATGCTCGGCGCAAGCGAGATCGCGCTCTGCCCCGGCCCGCCGGCCAGCAGGAAGACCGGATCTGGCAGCTTTCGCCGCGCCATCGCCGGGGCAACGACGTAGTGGACATCGATCTTCGGGCCGTCGGGCCGGGCCGGGTCTAGGGCGCGTTGCAACACTCCACATTGCACACTGTGGCGCAGACCGGGCACGCGACACTCGCTCAGTGGCTCGGCCATCGCCGCGCGGCCAGCGAGCAGGCACATCGCCACGCCAGCCAGACCCCCGACAAAGCGAAGCACGCTCACGCGCCTACTCGCCGAGCAGGCGCTTGAGTTCACCGCTGGTCAGCAGCTTGTTCAACTCATCGAACCCGCCGACCAAGCTGCCTTTCACAAACACCATCGGAAAAGTCGGCCAGCCGCTCCACATCTTCAGCGCATTGCGCTGCCGCCACTGGCTCAGGTAACCACCATATTCGAGGTACTGGTGTGGCACGCTTGCGGCGGCAAGCGCCGTGCGCGCGCGACGGCAGAACGGGTTCTGCGCCATACCCACCACAAGCACGGGGTTCGACGCCGCGGCGGCCTGAACGTTGTGCACGATGTCGGCATTGAGGTTTGCGACCTTGTCGCGAATCGCGGGGTGCAGGCGGGTGTCGTCTAAGGTCTGGCGCGGCATGCAGATGTCCTGAAAAACAAAGACGCAAGCGTAGCCGACCCAGCGGCCCGAAAGGCAACACGCTCTTCAGCGATTGTTCGCGGGCCGGTCGGGGCGTGCGAAAGAATCCTGCGCACCCGGGCAGGCGACCCAAGCGGGTGGAGCGGATTTCGTGGACGCCCTCTCAGGCCGTCAGCGCGCCGCGTTGAAAGTCGGCCACGGCCTGGTGGAGCTGCTCGGCCGTATTCATCACGAACGGGCCGTACTGGGCGATCGGCTCGTTCAAAGGCGCACCCGCCACCAAAAGCACCCGCGCTGGCACGCCCGAAGCTGTGAGGCGCACCCCGTCGGCCGCGGCATCGTTGGCCAAAATAGCCATGCGCTCGCTCTGAATGGGCTGCCCGCCCACCGCGACCGTGCCGCCGCCGTACACGTAAACAAAAGCGTTATGCCAAACGGGCACGGCGGCATCGAAGGTGCTGCCCGCAGGCAGGACGATGTCGAGCACCAGCGGCTCGGTGGTGGGCCGGCTCACCGCTCCCGCCACGCCGAGCGCCTCCCCAGCGATCACGCGCACGCGCACGCCGCTCGCCAGCGTGACCTCGGGCACGTCGGCTGGCGGCACGTCGCGGTAGGCGGGAGCCGTCATCTTGTCTTTCGCGGCGAGGTTGACCCACAACTGGAACCCAGCCATTCGGCCTTCTTGTTGCTCGGGCATTTCTGAGTGGATGATGCCGCGCCCAGCCGTCATCCACTGCACGCTGCCGGGCTCCAACAGGCCCACGTTACCCTGGCTGTCTTGGTGGCGCATGCGGCCTTCGAGCATGATCGTCACGGTCTCGAAACCACGGTGCGGGTGGCTCGGAAAGCCACCGATGTAGTCGCTGGCGGCCTCGCTGCCAAAAGCGTCAAGCATCAGGAACGGGTCAAGGCGCCTTTGCAGCGCTTGCGTGAGAACCCGGGTGAGCTTGACGCCGTCGCCGTCGGAGGTGGGCTGGCCGCGCACCTGGCGCTCGACTTGGCGTGAGCAAGTCACCGCGAAGGGCGGGGGCGGGGTGGTGGCGCTCATGGCCGAAATGTAGCGCCGCATCGCGCGATTGGTGGTGTCCAGATTTGCACGGTGTGGTGAAAGCAACTGAAGGGCGTCGCCCGGCCTCGGCGTGCCGCAGCAGACAAGCAGTGGAAGCGGTGTAATGCAAAACTCATAACTTGCGACCAAGCACCATGAAGCTTTACTACGTTCCAGGCGCGTGTTCCCTTGCCCCCCACATCGTCCTTCAAGAATCCGGCCTTGCTTTTGATCTCGTGAAGGCTGACCTGAAGACCCACAAGCTCGCCGACGACGGCAGCGACTACTACCAGATCAACTCCAAGGGTCAGGTTCCCCTGCTCGAACTCGACAGCGGTGAGCGTCTTTCTGAAGGGCCGGCGATCATGCAGTACCTGGCTGATCAGGTGCCGGCCAAACACCTTGCGCCGGCCAACGGCACGATGGGCCGTTACCGCCTGCAGGAATGGCTCAACTTCGTCACCAGCGAACTGCACAAGGGCATCGGCGGGCTGTTCAACCCCGCGATGAACGACGATGGCAAGGCCGTGATCCGCGCCCGCGCCACCGACAAGCTGAGGTGGGTCGACGCGCAGCTCGAAGGCAGGCACCACCTGCTGGACGACGCGTTCACGATCGCCGACGCTTACCTCTTCACGGTGACGACCTGGACCGCCCATACCGGCATCAACATTTCGGGTATGAAAAACCTGAGCGCGTTCCAGGCAGGCATGGCGGCTCGGCCGGCGGTTCAGGCCGCTCTCAAGGCCGAAGGCCTGCTCAAGTAAGAAGGAAAGACCACATGACAGCAACACGGCAAACGAACTTCTTGCGGGCGCGCTGCGCGGTGGTCTGGGCGCTGGCAGGGTTCGCCGCTGCGGCGAATTCCGCCCCAGGCGCCGGCACCTACGCCGCGCAGCTGTGCGTGGCCACCTCGGGTGCGGCGAGCAGCTGCGGTCCGGCCCAGGTCGAGCTGAGCGCCAGTGGCGCGGCGCGCGTGCGCGTCAGCGACTTCGTCTACCGGTTGAAGCTCAAAAGCAGCCAAGTCGAAGTGGCGCTGATGCACGGCGCGATGCAGATCGACGAGTTTGTCGGCACCTACGAATGGGCCGGCAACTCGTTGCAGTTCGTTGACGCCGACAAAAACGCACGCTACGAGCTGAAGCTCGGCGAACGCAAGGCTGCAAAGTAGGCGCTGCGCCGCCTGCAGGCCGCGCAGCTTCAGCCTGGTTCAGTGTTTCGTGCTTGAGGGCACCTTTGAAACCTATGCGTTTGGGCCAGCGGCTGGGCGCGGCTTTAAGGGCCAAACGGTGCCTATCTGTTCTGCCCCGTGCGATCGTGAAATGCCGGCAAGCAGGTAGGGCCGTGGTTGGCGAAACCGGCAACTGTCGCAGCAGTGCCCTTGAGTGCGTGCCTGCGAATGAGGAGCCAACCAGCAAATCCCATGAGGGACAGCGGCCAACCGCCGAGTTCAAAGCCCCGAATGTACGGGTGCAATTTCTCCTTCAACCCGTCATGAATTGAGAACTTGGCATACCGGGGGCGTCTGTGTACGACAGAACCAGCCGGCCTGTACCCGCTAGGCCGACGGACTCGCGTACGCGCGAGTCCGGGCGCCGCATTGGTCAGGCGGTGCCGCCCACCGTGAGCCTGTCGATGCGCAGCGTCGGTTGGCCCACACCCACCGGAACGCTCTGGCCTTCCTTGCCACATACGCCCACGCCGGTGTCGAGCTTCATGTCGTTGCCGATCATGCTCACGCGGGTGAGCGCGTCGGGGCCGTTGCCGATGATGGTGGCGCCCTTCACCGGGTACTGGATCTTGCCGTTCTCGACCCAGAACGCTTCGCTCGCTGAGAATACGAACTTGCCGCTGGTGATGTCGACCTGCCCGCCGCCAAAGTTGGTGGCGTAGAGGCCGCGCTTCAGGCCGGCAATGATCTCTTCTTTGGTCTTGTCGCCGCCCAGCATGTAGGTGTTGGTCATGCGGGGCATCGGCACCGCGGCATAGCTCTCGCGCCGGCCGTTGCCCGTGGGCGCAACGCCCATCAGACGCGCGTTCATCGAGTCTTGAATGTAGCCCTTGAGCACACCGTCTTCGATGAGCACGTTGCGTTGCGAAGCGTTGCCTTCGTCGTCGACGTTGAGTGAACCGCGCCGGTCGGGGATCGTGCCGTCGTCGAGCACCGTCACGCCTTTGGCAGCCACACGTTGGCCTATTTTCCCGCTGAAGGCGCTCGAACCTTTGCGGTTGAAGTCGCCTTCAAGGCCGTGGCCGATGGCTTCGTGCAACAACACGCCGGGCCAGCCCGGGCCAAGCACCACGCTCATTTCGCCGGCCTTCGCCGGGCGCGATTCGAGGTTGGTGAGCGCAGCGTTGACGGCGGCGTTCACGTAGCTCTCGATCAGCTCGTCGTCGAAATAGCCGAAGCCGAAGCGCCCACCGCCGCCGCTTGAGCCGACTTCGCGGCGCACTTCGCCGTGCACGGTCTGCTCGGCGATCACGGTCACCGACAGACGCACCAACGGGCGAACGTCGGCGGCAAGCGTGCCGTCGGCGCGGGCCACCATGACCACGTCGTACTCGCCGGCAAGGCCCGCCATCACCTGCTTCACACGTGGATCCTTTGATCGGGCGAGTTTTTCCACTTTTTCTAGCAGTGCCACCTTTTGCGTGCTGCCGAGCGTGGTGATTGGGTCCATTGGCGCGTAGAGCACTCGGCTGCCAGCGACCTTCGCTTTCGTGCCGACTTTGACGCGGCGGCTCTGGCCCGCGGCAGCGATGGTGCGCACCGTCATGGCGGCGTCCATCAGCGCGGCTTCGGAGATGTCGTCAGAGTAAGCAAACGCGGTCTTCTCACCCGCCACCGCGCGCACGCCCACGCCCTGGTCAATTCCGAAGCTGCCGCTCTTCACGATGCCTTCTTCCAGACTCCAGCTTTCGCTGCGTGTGTACTGAAAGTAAAGGTCTGCGTCGTCGATGCGGTGCGTGGCGATCATGGCGATTGCCTTTGAGAGCGTGGCATCGGTCAGACCGAAAGGTTCTAGCAACAGCGAGCGTGCAACGGCCAAACGCTCGATTGTGGGTTCGCGAGAAATCATGGCCGGAGTCCTTTGAAAAGCCCGCTCCGATTGTAGGAGCCGGGGTTCGGAAGAGTTCGTTCACGCTTCTTTACCCTTGCCCCCGTCGTCTCAGCGCGCAGCGCCTTCGTTGAACACTCGGGGAGCGATCCGCTCAACCTCGACCAATCAACCAAAGGAAACTCCACCATGCTGAAATTTAAGACCTCGCTGATCGCCACCGCTTTGGTCAGCTTTTCGATCGGCGTGTTCGCACAAACCGCATCAACCCCGGCCACGCCGCGTGTCGACCAACGTGAAGCAAACCAGCAGGCGCGCATCGCCAGCGGCGCTGCTTCGGGCCAGCTCACCGCCAAGGAAGCCGTGCGCCTGGAGAAGCGACAGGCGGCAATCAACCAAGCCGAAGCCCATGCGAAGGCCGACGGCACCGTGACCCGCCGCGAGCGTGATCGTCTGCACCGCATGCAGAACGCGTCCAGCAAAGACATTCACGCGCAAAAACACGACACACAAACCGCCAGGTAACTCGCGGTCGCTGGCCAACTTAACTTCAGCGCGCCGAACGCGAATCGAGAAGCGAATCGAGATGCGAGCCGCGCTTGGCGGCGGCGCCCAACGAGGGGTGGAAAGTGTCGTGGTTTGGGACGGGGACTTTTGCGGCGACTCCCTGTGACGCAGACTTAAAAACGGCTCTGTTCACGGCGCTGGCCAAGCGCCGAACTTGAGGCTGGGGCTACGCTGAACCGTGGGCACTGCTCTTCAGCGCCAGCGCGCGCTCATAGAGCGCGTTGCGTGGCGCGCCCGTCAGCTCAGCGGTCAGCGTCACCGCTTGTTTGAGCGGCAAAGCCGCAAGCAGCGTGCGCAGCGTGTTGTCAAACGCGGGCGTGTCTGATTCTTCAATGACCGCTGCGAGCGCATGCACCACCAACACGAACTCGCCCCGGCTGCGGTGCGCGTCGGCCGCCAGCCAGGCCGGCAGGTCGGCGGCCGGCATCGTGGTTACGCTCTCGAACTGCTTGGTCAGCTCGCGGCACACCGTCACGGTGCGCTTGCCACAACCTGCGGCAAGCGCTGCCACCAACGCCTCGATGCGGTGCGGCGCTTCGAACAGCACCTGCGCGTGGGAGTTCTCTGCGAGTTGCCGAACGGCGCGCGAGCGTTCGCCGGCCCGCGACGAGAGAAAACCGACGAAGGTGAACGGACCGACGACCGCGTCGCCGGCCACGCTGAGCGCCGCCACTGCGCTGCTCGCACCTGGAATCGGCACGCAACGGTAGCCTGCCGCATGCGCTGCCGCGACCAGCGCGGCGCCCGGGTCGCTGATGGCCGGGGTGCCGGCGTCGCTCACATAAGCCACCCGCTCGCCACGCGCCAGCCGTGCCAGCACGCCAGCGGCCGCTTCACGCTCGTTGTGTTCGTGCACCGAGAGCAGGGCCTTGCCTTCGATGCCGAGTTGCCGCAGCAGTGGCGCGCTGTGGCGGGTGTCTTCGCAAGCGATGGCTTCGACCAGCCCAAGCACATGGATGGCACGCAGCGTCAGGTCCGCCATGTTGCCGATCGGCGTGGCCACCACGTACAGTGCGCCGGCAGGGTAGTGCTGCGCACCCGCTGCGCTGGCGGCGGCCTGTTGCATCAACGAAGCGTGGGGTGTGGTCACGGGTATGGCAGTTGCGAAAAAGGCCACGACCAAGAGCGTGGGGGACGAGGGCGAAGCGCGGGCACTGGCCCACCTCGAGCGTCAAGGGCTCACGCTCGTGCAGCGCAATTATCGGGTCGCGGCCGGGCCGCATGCCCGCGGCGGCGAAGTCGACCTGATCCTGCGCGAGCGCGACGGAACGCTCGTGTTCGTAGAGGTTCGCGCCCGAACGAGCGCGGTGTTCGGCGGTGCGGCAGCGAGCATCAGCGCGAGCAAGCAGCGCCGTGTTGTGTTTGCCGCACAGCACTTTTTACGCCGCTTCAACACGTTGCCGCCGTGCCGCTTTGATGTGGTTGCAATACATGGAGACGGTGTCGAATGGCTGCGCAGCGCCTTCGATACGTCCTGATTCAAGTGCAGACAAGCGTGCGGTTCCCGTGGGGCCTCGCTGGCGCATCGGTGTCATATGATGCGTGCCCATGCTTGAACAACGAATCCAACAGCAGTTTTTCGACAGCGCCGACCTCAAATACGCCGCCGCCGAAGTGCTCTCCAAGCCGATCGCCGATGCGGTCGCCGCCCTTGTTGGATGCATCACAAGCGGCGGCAAGGTGATGGCCTGTGGCAACGGTGGTTCGGCCGCCGATGCGCAACACTTCGCCGCCGAATTTGTTGGCCGCTTCGAGCGCGAAAGGCCCGGCCTGGCGGCCATTGCGCTGACCACCGACACCTCCATCCTCACTGCGGTTGGCAACGACTACAGCTTCGAGCACATCTACTCCAAGCAGGTACAGGCGCTCGGCGCGCCGGGCGACGTGCTGCTGGCGATCACCACCAGCGGTAACTCCGGCAACGTGGTGGCGGCGGTGCAAGCCGCCCACGCGAAAGACATGACCGTGGTCGCGCTCACCGGCCACAAGGGCGGCAAGATGCGCGATCTGCTGACCGAAACCGACGTGCACATTTGTGTGCCACACGAGCGCACGGCACGCATTCAAGAGGTGCATCTTCTGGTGTTGCACTGTCTGTGCGATGCGGTCGATCTGCAACTCTTGGGCGAACAGGAAAACACATGACTTCTTTGAAATGCAGGCCACGCGCGCGAGCCAGCACACTGATGCTGGCGCTCGCCGCGAGCACCATGCTCAGTGCCTGCGCGCCGCTGCTGATCGGGGGCGCGATCTGGGGCGGCTCGCTGCTCGTGACCGACCGCCGCACCCCCGGCACGCAGGTCGACGACCAGGCCATCGAATTTAAATCGGGGCGGCGCATCACCGACGTGATCGGCGACCGCGGCCACATCAACGTCACCAGCTACAACCGGCTGGTGCTGATCACTGGCGAGGTGCCGACAGAGGCCGACAAGACTGCTGTGGAGCAGGCTGTGATGCGCATCGATAGTGTGCGCAGCATCGTCAACGAACTCACGCTGAACGCTCCGAGCTCGCTCGCGGCGCGCTCCAACGACACCCTGACAACGAGCAAGGTCAAAGCGAGCATCGTCGACGCCAAAGACGTTCAGGTCAACAGCTTCAAGGTTGTCAGCGAACGCAGCGTGGTCTACCTGATGGGGCGCGTGACCGAGCGCGAAGCGAACCGCGCCGCCGACATCGCGCGTGGCGTGAGCGGCGTGCAGAAGGTCGTGAAGGTGTTTGAGGTCGTCAGCGAAGCCGAACTCGCTGACACGCAGCGCAAGGCCGTCGTCAGACCCTGAGGAGCAAGCGCCGAGCGCTTACCCACGCCTTCATCGCAGGCGCTTGAGAAGGCTCGACGTGTCGAGCCGGTTGCCGCCAGCGGCCTGGATGTCGGCGTAGAACTGGTCCACCAGCGCCGTCACCGGCAAGCGCGCACCGTTGCGTTTGGCTTCGTCGAGCACTAGGCCCAGATCCTTGCGCATCCAGTCGACCGCGAAACCGAAGTCGAACCGGTCTTCGAGCATTGTTGGGCCGCGCTGGTCCATCTGCCAGCTTTGTGCTGCGCCCTTGCTGATCACGCCGAGCACCGCGCTCATGTCGAGGCCCGCCTTTTCGCCGAAGGCGATGGCTTCGGCCAAGCCCTGCACGAGCCCGGCGATCGCCACCTGGTTGACCATCTTCGCGAGCTGGCCTGCACCGCTATCGCCGAGCAGGGTCACGGCCTTGGCGAAGGCCAACGCGACCGGGCACATCGCGTCGAACGCCGCCTGTTCGCCACCGCACATCACGGTGAGCGTCCCGTTGATGGCGCCGAGGTTGCCGCCCGACACCGGCGCGTCGATGAACTGCAGGCCGTGTGTTTGCGCCGCCGAGCTCAGCTCTCGAGCGACCGCTGCCGAGGCCGTCGTGTGATCGACGAACACGGCGCCGGTTTTCATGCCGGCGAAAGCGCCGTCTTCACCAAGAACAACCGAGCGCAGGTCGTCGTCGTTACCGACGCAGGTGAAGACGATGTCGGCGTCTGCGGCCGCCAGCCTCGGCGTGGCGGCGAACGCTTGGCCGTGCTCGCTGGCCCACCCCTGCGCCTTGGCCTGCGTGCGGTTGTACACAGTGATGCTGTGGCCAGCACGCGCCAGGTGGCCTGCCATCGGGTAGCCCATCACGCCCAAGCCGAGGAAGGCGACGCGACGCGACGTGGTGGATTCGTAAGTCCTGTTGCTCATCGAAGTTCTTGTCCGGAAAAGGCAATGGCCTCGAAAGAGGCCATCTTGAGGTGACGAAGTGGCCGGTCGAAGCCCCTTTATACGATGGTCAGGTGTTCCGTACCGGCCGTCAGGTCGGTGTTGCGCGCGCGCGAGCTGTGCAACTTGATCTGCAAACGCAGGTCGTTGACCGAATCGGCGTTGCGCAACGCGTCTTCGAAGGTGACGGCCTGGCTCTCGTAAAGGTCGAACAGCGACTGGTCGAAGGTCTGCATGCCGAGCTCTCGCGAGCGTTTCATGATCTCCTTGATTTCGGCGACTTCGCCTTTGAAGATTAAATCGGAGATCAGCGGCGTGTTCAGCATGATCTCGACCGAGGCCACCCGTCCTCGCCCTTCCTGGCGCGGCAGCAGACGTTGCGATACCAGCGCCTTCAGGTTCAGCGACAGGTCCATCAGCAACTGCTGGCGGCGCTCTTCAGGGAAAAAGTTGATGATTCGGTCGAGCGCCTGGTTCGCGCTGTTGGCGTGCAGGGTGGCCATGCAAAGGTGGCCGGTTTCGGCGAACGCTACGGCGTGTTCCATGGTCTCGCGGTCGCGAATCTCGCCCATCAGAATCACGTCGGGTGCTTGGCGCAGCGTGTTCTTCAGTGCCTGCTCCCAACCGTCTGTGTCGATGCCAACCTCACGCTGCGTGATGATGCAGTTCTTGTGCGGGTGCACGAACTCCACCGGGTCTTCGATCGTGATGATGTGGCCGAACGAGTTCTCATTGCGGTGGTCGACCATCGCGGCCATCGACGTGCTCTTGCCCGAACCGGTGGCGCCAACCAGGATCACCAGGCCGCGCTTGCTCAGCGCCACGTCTTTCAGCACTTGCGGCAGTTTCATCCCGTCGATGGTCGGCAAGATCCGCGGGATCGTTCGTATCACGAGCCCCACGTGGCTCTGCTGCACGAAAGCGTTGCAGCGGAAGCGCCCGATGCCTTGCGGCGAGATTGCGAAGTTGCACTCCTTGGTGCGCTCGAACTCGGCGGCCTGCTTGTCGTTCATCACCGAGCGCGCCAGCGCCAGCGTGTGCTGGCCGGTCAGCGGCTGCGGCGACACTTTCGTGACCTTGCCGTCGACCTTGATCGCGGGTGGAAAGTCGGCCGTGAGAAAGAGGTCTGAGCCATTGCGCGACACCATCAGTCGCAGCAGGTCGTTAACGAATTTGGATGCTTGATCGCGTTCCATGTCTTGAGTCCTCTGCTTCCTATCACCGCACCCAGCCTTGGCGCTTGCATGCGTCGAGACGTTCGCCTGCCGAAGAACAGCCCTCAGAAGGGTTCTTCGATAGGACTCAACCCGGGAAATTTTCCGGGAACTTGGCCTTGGACCGTGCCTCGGCTGGCGAGACCACGTTGCGGCGCACCAGGTCGGAGAGGTTTTGATCCAGCGTCTGCATGCCAAGCGCATTGCCAGTCTGAATCGATGAATACATCTGCGCGATCTTGGACTCGCGGATCAGGTTTCGGATCGCCGCGGTGCCAAGCATGATCTCGTGCGCAGCCACGCGGCCCGAGCCGTCCTTGGTCTTGCACAACGTCTGCGAGATCACGCCGATCAGCGATTCCGAGAGCATCGCACGCACCATTTCTTTTTCGGCCGCCGGGAACACGTCGACGATCCGGTCGACGGTCTTGGCCGCGCTCGATGTGTGCAGTGTCCCGAACACGAGGTGCCCGGTTTCAGCGGCCGTGAGCGCCAGGCGGATCGTCTCCAGGTCGCGCATTTCGCCAACGAGAATCGCGTCTGGGTCTTCGCGAAGCGCCGAACGCAGCGCGTTGCTGAAGCTCAGCGTGTGCGGGCCGACCTCGCGCTGGTTGATCAGGCACTTCTTCGACTCGTGCACGAACTCGATCGGGTCTTCCACAGTGAGCACGTGGCCGAACTCGTTTTCGTTCAGGTGGTTCACCATGGCCGCCAGCGTGGTTGACTTACCCGAGCCGGTCGGCCCGGTCACGAGCACCATGCCGCGGGGCTTGAGAGCCAGCTCGGCGAAGATCTTCGGCGTGTTCAGCTGCTCCAGCGTGAGGATCTTCGAAGGGATGGTTCGGAACACCGCCGCTGCGCCGCGGTTCTGGTTGAAGGCGTTCACGCGAAACCGCGCCAGCCCCTGAATCTCAAACGAAAAGTCGCACTCCAGTGTTTCTTCGTAGTTCTTACGCTGCGAGTCATTCATGATGTCGTACACCATGCTGTGGACTTGCTTGTGGTCAAGCGGGTCCACGTTGATGCGACGTACATCGCCATGCACCCGAATCATCGGCGGCAGGCCAGACGACAGGTGCAGGTCGGATGCCTTGTTCTTGACCGAAAACGCCAGCAGTTGAGTGATATCCATTGGTGCGCAAGTCGGGTGAATCGGGCCGCGCATGAACGCGCAGAGGCGCTGCGAGATACTCTCGAAGCATTATGACGATGATCGCAGACAAGCTCCAACAACTGCGCGTTCGCATCGCGCAGGCCTGTGCGTCGGCGAGTCGCCCCGTGCAAAGTGTCACGTTGCTGGTGGTCAGCAAAACCTACAGCCCGCAGGCCGTGCGCGAGGCTTTCGAAGCTGGTGAACGGCGCTTCGGCGAGAACTACGTTCAAGAAGGCGTGGACAAGATCGCTGCGCTTGCCGAGCTGCGCAGCAGCATCGAATGGCACCTCATCGGCCCGCTGCAATCGAACAAAACACGCGTCGTGGCAGAGCAGTTCGACTGGGTGCAGTCGGTCGACCGGCTGAAGATCGCGCAGCGCCTGAGCGAGCAGCGGCCGGCGCACCTCGCGCCGCTGCAGGTTTGCCTGCAGGTGAACATCAGCGGCGAGGCCAGCAAGAGCGGGTTGATGCCGGCCGAGGTGGCCGAAACCGCGCGCGCTGTCGCCGTGTTGCCGCGCCTGCGCTTGCGTGGGCTGATGGCCATTCCCGAGCCCTCGACCACTTTCGATGCGCACCGCCTGCCGCATCGCGCGCTGAGTGAGCTGATGCGCAGTTTGCAGGCCGAAGGCTTGGCGCTCGACACCCTGTCAGTCGGCATGAGCTCCGACCTCGAAGCGGCGATCGCCGAAGGCGCCAGCCTCGTGCGAATCGGCAGCGCGATCTTCGGGCAACGTGGCGTGAGTGGCCCGGCGCGGGAATGAGCCACGGTCCGTTGGCGAGATCACCGAGCGGTGCGCGTCGGCAAGCCGCTCGCCCCGGGAGCCCGCCGCCGCGCGGCCACCCGTCACGCGGCGAGTTCAGCGAACGCCAAGACCGCGCCGCGTGCGCACCGCGGTGGCCAGCGCATTCAGCACTGGCACGGTCTGCGCGAAGCCGATGCAGGCATCGGTGATCGACACACCGTGTCTCAGCGCCACTCCTGGCTGCAGGTCTTGCCGACCTTCTTCGAGGTGGCTTTCGATCATCACGCCGCAGATGCGCTGCTCGCCGGCCGCAATCTGCGCCGCCACGTCCTGTGCGACCAAAATTTGGCGCTGGTGCTGCTTGCTGCTGTTGCCGTGCGACACGTCGATCATCACTTGCTCGCGCAGCCCAGCGGCGCGCAGTAATTCGCAACTCGACGCCACACTCGCGGCGTCATAGTTCGGTGTCTTGCCGCCGCGCAGGATCACGTGGCAATCATCGTTGCCGCGCGTTTCGAAGATCGCAGCCACGCCCATCTTTGTGATGCCCATGAAAGCGTGCGGCGCACGCGCGGCGAGGATCGCATCGGCCGCCACACGCAACGTGCCGTCGGTGCCGTTCTTGAAGCCCACCGCGCAGCTCAAGCCCGAAGCAAGTTGCCGGTGGCTTTGGCTTTCGGTGGTGCGTGCCCCGATCGCGCCCCAGCCGATCAGTTCGGCGATGAACTGCGGGCTCAGCAGGTCGAGGAATTCGGTGCCGGTGGGCAGGCCCATCGCCGTCAACTCGAGCAGCAGGCGGCGCGCCCGTTCCAGGCCTTCGTTGATGGCAAAGCTGCCATCGAGGTGCGGGTCGTTGATGTAGCCCTTCCATCCGACCGTGGTGCGCGGTTTTTCGAAGTAGCTGCGCATCACGATCAACAGCTCGTCGCCGAGCGAATCGGCCACAGTCTTCAGGCGCGTGCCGTATTCGATCGCCTGGTCGTGGTCGTGGATCGAACACGGACCGACGACGACGATCAACCGCTGGTCGCGCCCGTGAAGCACATCGGCGATCGCGGCGCGGCTGCTTTCCACCAGCGCCAGCGTGTTGTCGAGAACCGGTACACGTTCTTGCAGCAGCGCTGGCGTGATCAGCGGGCGCACCGCGCCGATGCGAACGTCGTCGATGCGAGTGGTGTCGAGCGTGCTATCGCGGTTGCCGACTTCGCGGTCGTGGAAGGGTTTGTCCAGGGGGCTCATCACGGGCGTGAAGATTGCGTTCCAAAAAGATGAAGGGCTCGGTGCCGATGCCGCTGAAAGTGTAGCGCCTGGCCCCCCGAACTTTCCTGCGTACACGGTTAAACCGCGTCAGCAGGCAGCCGTTCGTCGAGGACTGCGCTCGTCGGCATGCCGTCAGCGCCAAGGACGTGGGAAAGGCCTCAAGGCCAGACCGATTCTGGTCGATAGCAAGTCGGGTCCGAAGGATCGGGGCAAGCTCGCCTCGCCTGCGGCACAGGATCCACCTTCACATGAAAGTCCAGATGAAAGTTCAGATGAATGTCTTTCTCAGCTTCAGCCTCTTGTGTGTGGTCGCGGCTAACGCGCAGGCGGGTGAGGTCTACACCTCGGTCGGCCTGCCCGGCCTGATGATCGGCTACTCGACTTCGGTGGCTGACACGGTATCGCTGCGTGCCGACCTGTCCACCGTGGGGTCACCATCGTGGCACACCACGATGGACACGACGGAGTACGACGTCAAGGTCAAGGCCGACCGACTCGGGCTGTTTGCCGACTGGTTCGTCTCAGACGGATTTCGTGTAACCGGCGGCCTAACCTTCAACAATGCACGCGCTGACCTGAACGGACGCGGCAACGGCGGCACGATCACCATTGGCGGCACTGTCTACGCGGCCGGACCCGACGATCAATTTGAGGGCCATGTGAGGTATCCAACCACGATGCCCTATCTCGGCATCGGATACGGGCACGCCGCAGGAACGACGGGCTGGGGATTTGTATTCGATCTCGGCGTGGCCTTCGGCAGAGCCCAGGTGACAGGAAGCGCGACCGGGTCGCTTCTGTCACAAGCGGTGAGCCAGCAAGACGTTCAGCAGGAAGTCGACAACGTAAAACGCAAGTTGGACAGGATCCCCGGCATTCCTCAGCTGAGCGTTGGCGTGGCCTATTCATTTTGAATAACGCCTGCGTGCCGGCTGTGTGAATCAACTGCCGAAGCAGTTGGTGCGACCGGCAGGAATCGAACCTGCGCCTAAGCCTTCGGAGGGCCCAATGATATCCACTTCACCACGGTCGCTTACCGTGGCGCGATTCTAGTGGCCCGTTGCTGGCTGGGAGGCACAAGTGCGATCATGCCTTTCGAACCGTCGCGGTGTTGCGCACCTGACCCTCTGGGGTGGCCGAGCGCGCTGGCCTCTCTCAGAGGCTCCGAGCCAAAGGCCACCGACTTCATCGGCGCCTTGGCGCATTCCGGTCAACAGCCGGATTCGGAGGCCGCGACCCTCAGCCCTTGGTGCGAACCACCACGCGGCCGCGCACGCTGCCCTCCATCAGCCGCTTCGCGGCTTCTATAGCGCCTGACAGCGGCACCTCGCTGGTGATCGATTCGAGCAGCGCCGGGTGGAGGTCGGTCGCCAGCCGCGCCCAGGCCTGCGCGCGCAGGGCAAGGGGCGCCATCACGCTGTCAACTCCCAACAAGGCGACTTTGCGCAAGATGAACGGCATGACCGTGGCTGGAAAATCGAAGCCCTGCGCGAGACCGCAAGCCGCCACCGCACCGCCGTAACGTGTCTGCGCGCAGGCATTGGCGAGTGTGTGGCTTCCGACGGCGTCGACGACCGCCGCCCAGCGCTCCTTTTGCAACGGCTTGCCGGGCGCCGACAGCTCCGCTCGGTCGATCAGCCGGGTGGCGCCCAGGCCTTGCACGTAGCCTGCTTCGTTGAGCTTGCCGGTGGCGGCCACGACGGTGTGGCCGAGCTTGGCGAGCAGCGCGATAGCCACCGAGCCCACCCCGCCGGTTCCCCCGGTGACCAGCACCTCGCCGTCACCGGGGCGCACGCCGTAGCGTTCGAGTGCCAGCACACAAAGCATCGCTGTGTAACCCGCCGTGCCAATGGCCATGGCCTGGCGCGCGCTGAACGCGGCCGGCCGGCGCACCAGCCAGTCGCCATTCAGTCGCGCCTGCTCGGCAAGGCATCCCTTGTGCGTTTCGCCAACGCCGAAGCCGTTGTGCACGACCGCGTCACCGACCTTCCAGGCCGGGTGGCAGCTCGCGGTTACCGTGCCGCTGCCGTCGATGCCGCCCACCATCGGCCAGCTGCGCACGACCGGTGAGCGGTTGGTGATGGCCAAGCCGTCTTTGTAGTTGATCGTTGAGTACTCAACATCGATCGTTACGTCGCCTTCGGGCAGGAAGGAATCGTCGACCTCGCGCAGCGCAACGGTGAACTCGGGAGTCTTGTCAATTACCAGCGCCTTGAACATGGCTTTCTCCTTGAGAAGCTGCGGGGCGAATCAGCGACTGTAGACCGATTACCGATGCACGGCGAGGTGGGTTCTGCCGCCCTGGTCCGCTCGGGCGAGGACTCTATAATTCGAAGGTTTTTTGCGCAAACACGCAGCAGAATTTCGCAGTTGAGGATCTCATGAGTGACGCCCACACCCCGCACGACAACGATGGCCCGCACGAAGGCCCCATCAAAACGCCGAAGCAGCTGATATTGGCTGTGTTTTACGCGTTCGTCTTGCCGATCCTTGTGATCCTGCTGCTGGTCGAATATGTGATCACCGACCACCGCCCTGCCGCCGGAAGCACCGGCCTTACGCCCGAAGCAGTGGCGCTGCGCATTCGCCCGGTCGGCATGGCGCAGGTGAAGGACGTTTCTGACCTGGCCTCGCTGAAGACCGGCGAACAGGTCTTCGCGGCGCAGTGCACGGCTTGCCACACCGCCGGCCTGGTGGGCGCTCCCAAGCTGGGTGATGCCGTTGCCTGGGCCCCGCGCATCAAGACCGGCTACGAGGCGCTGCTGAAGTCTGCACTGGCCGGGAAAGGCCAGATGGGAGCGCAGGGGGGCGGAGACTACGCAGACGCGGAAATCGGCCGCGCCGTGGTCTATATGGCCAACCGGGGTGGCGCGAACTTCGACGAGCCGAAAGTGGCATCGGCCCCGCAGGCGCGCTGAACGCCCGCGCAGCCCACGCTGCATCTCAGAAAAGCCGGCTCGCGAGCCGGCTTTTTCTTGTGCGCCCGGCACGGGCGCACTCTTGGAGGTGCAAGTCCTCCCGAGAGTTGATCACAGCGAACGAAGCGAAGCGCAACTGCACGAGGGCGACCGAGTGTGGGGAGGAAGCGTGGAGCGAAGCTGCGAGCCGATGAACAAGAACTGGATAGAAGGCGTTGCCGAGCAGGGCGAGCGGGCAAGAAACCGCGAAGCTCTCGTGAACAAGGCGAGGCGACGTAGATCCGGCGGTTGTGCAGCGAAGGAGTGCGTTCTTACCCGGGGAGATCTCGCCTCATGCCTGAAAGGGCGACGGCTGTGCCGGAGCGAGAAGTCAGCAGAGGTCGTAGTAGTCCGAGTCGGAGG
>JBBRPV010000073.1:0-20409 GCA_038227445.1 Burkholderiales bacterium
CGTTGCCGCGCCGACGCCGACCGTTGCCGCGCCGACACCGACCGTTGCCGCGCCGACGCCGACCGTTGCCGCGCCGACACCGACCGTTGCCGCGCCGACGCCGACCGTTGCCGCGCCGACACCGAGCATTGCCGCGCCGCCGATCGCCGTCCTGGCGGGCACGCTCAAGCTGGTGGTCAAGGGCCTCAAACCCATGGAGCGCCAACTGCTTGAGGGCATCATCAGGGTCTCGCAACGGCGCTCTCCGCGGCTCGCCCTTCTTGGGGATGACGACGCGGCAATGGCCGACGTTGTGATGATTGACACGCTCGACCCCAAGGCGATGGACTGGGCGCAGCGGCAATCGTGGCTCAAACGCATTCCCGTGATCTGGCTCGACGCAACGAACGTGCCGCCCGGCCACACCCTCGCAAAGCGCCCGGTGAACTGGCCGATCTTGCCCATGCTGCTCGCGCGCGCGCTTGAGCAACCCAGCACCTCTGACCTTGCGGCAGCAAACCAAGCGAATGCGGCTCCATCTCTTGCAACGCCAGCCGCACCGGTCACTACCGATTCGGCTCATGCGGTCGACAAGCGTCGCCCGATCCTTGTCGTTGACGACAGCCTGGCGGTTCGCGCCTACCTTCGCTCGCTGCTGGAAGCGCGTGGCTTCGCGGTGTCTGATGCAGCCAGCGTTCGTGCCGGGCTCGAGATCATGACGGAACGAACGTTCGACTGCGTGCTCATGGACGTGCTCATGCCCGACCTCGACGGCTACGAAGGTTGCCGCCAAATCAAGGCCCGGCAGCGCGGCGCGAGCTCTGTGCCGGTCGTGATGTTGACCAGCAAGTCCTCCCCCTTTGACCGCATCCGCGGCAAGATGGCCGGCTGCGACGCCTACCTCACCAAGCCGGTCGAGCCAAAGCAACTGACCGACGTACTTCAGCAGCACGTTCATCGCACAGTCGCGCGGCCCGCAGCGCCAGACTCGGCGCGTATCCCGACACTGACCTCCCCCGTCAAGCTCAACCAGCCCACGCGCGCTGCCTAGCCCGCGACCAGACCACGCCGCTCCACCCTTTACCCAACCGCCCAGGAAACATTCATGGCACGCACCCTCCTCATCGTCGAAGACAACGCCACCGACCGCCAGCGCCTCGAGAAGCTGCTGAGCGCCGCCGGCTACATGGTCAGCACCGCGGCCGACGGCAACCAGGCACTCGCGGCCGCCAAACAAGGCCGGCCCGACGCCATCCTGATGGACGTGAACATGCCGGGCATGGATGGTTTTGCCGCCACCCGCGCGCTCAAGGCCGACGCCCTCACCAAAGACATCCCGGTGATCTTCGTCACCGCCAAAGACCAGAAGGCCGACAAAGCCTGGGGCCAGATGCTCGGCGCCAAGGGCTATGTGGCCAAGCCCTACACCGACGCGCAAATGCTCGAACAAGTGCGCGCACTCTGATTCGCCGCCCAGCCACACGAAGGAGACTGAAATGGCTCGCAAAGTCCTGATCGTTGACGACACTGCTGTAGACCGCAGCAACCTAGAGAAGATCGTGTCCGCTGCCGGCCACATGACCCTGCTGGCCGAGTCCGGCGCGCAAGGCATCGAGCGTGCCAAGCGCGACAAACCCGACCTGATCCTGATGGACGTCAACATGCCCGACATGGACGGCTTCGCCGCAACGCGCGCCCTCAAGGCCGACGAGGCGACCAAGCACATTCCCGTGGTCTTCGTGACCGGCAAGAACCAGAAAGCCGACATGGCCTGGGGCCAGATGCTGGGCGCCAAAGGCTATGTGACCAAGCCTTACAGCGCCGAGCAGATCGTGGCGCAGCTCAACGCCTGAACCGCCGCACCATGGAAGCCCTTGCTCTCCCTGCTGAATTGGCGATGCCCGCCAAGCTGAAGCCCACCGAGGCGCTGCTTCGCGGCTTCGACTTCAGCGAAGCACCCGCGCTACAAGCCCAGGACCCCGCGTCGCCACAACCGGCCGCCGCTGCGGTCCCTACCGCGAGCGCCACTGCAAGCGCTGACGAGAGACCGACCGGCACCCTGCAGCGCCAGGGTTTTCGCATTGGTGGCTTGCGCTTGATGATTCCCTACGAACACGGCAGCGAGTTGATCGAGATGCCGCCGACCTATCAGCTGCCCAACTCACCGGCCTGGTTCGTTGGCATGGCCAACCTGCATGGCGGCCTGGTGCCGGTGTTTGATCTGGTCGAGCGATTCGGTGTTGAGCACGACGCCAAGGCCACGCCGATGCTGCTGGTCCTCGGCCACGGTGACGACAAAGCCGGCCTGGTGATCGATGGCTTGCCCCAGCGATTGCGCCCGACCGCGGCAGACCGCCTCGAAGATCCAGCGCTGCATGAAGCGCTGGTCGACTGTGTCTCCGATGCTTATTGGTTCGCCGATCAAGATTGGATGGAATTCAGCTACGCAGCCCTTTTAGATCGGCTGGTGGCGGAGTTGGCGCAATGAAAGGGCTCGAAGTGGCCCTTGACCTGCATTTAGATGAGTTTGTGAAAGTCAGCGAGCGCCTCCCGCAAAGCGCCGCGTCGGAAAAACAGCGCAATTGCATTTGAAAGGATCAACCTCCATGGAAACGAACGTCAAGAAGAGAATCGACATCGGCCAACTTTTCGGCCTGAAGGGCGACGGCGCCCAACGACTGGCCAAGACCGTACGCTTGTCGCTGGTGGCGTTCGGCGTGCTGGCCGCCGGCTTCGTCGCGACCACCGGGTTGATCTCGCAGCGTCTTGAGACGCAGCGGGACCTGGGCTCGTTGGCACTGGCCGCGCAGGAGTTCGACGTGGAACTGCTGCAGATGCGGCGCAACGAGAAAGACTATCTGGATCGCAAGACCAAGGCAGAGCTCGACAAGCACAAAGGCAGCTACGAGGCAGCCCTGGCCGCGCTCAACAAAGCGCGCACCAACCCCGCGGCAACGGCCAACGACCAGAAAGTGTTGGACGAACTGGCCAAGCTGGCCAGTGAGTACCGCAAGAACTTTCTGGCGGCAGCCGATGCGAAGATTGCGCTCGGCGCCACCGAAAATCAGGGGCTGCAAGGCAAATTGCGCGACGCGGTGCATTCGGCCGAAGACATCGTCTTGAAGGTCGGTTCGCCCGAGCTGGAGGCAGGCATTTTGCTGCTGCGCCGTCATGAGAAGGACTTCATCCTGCGCGAACGCGAGGAATACGTCGCCAAGTTCACCAAGGCGCTGGCAACTCTGAGCCAGTCAGTTCAAAACACCAAGCTGGACCCCACCACGCACCAACGAATCAGTGAGCTTCTGGGCACCTACGCCTCGACATTCCGTGAGTTCGTGGCCGGCACCTACGCGGTGAATGACGCGGTGAAAGTGGCACGCGACGTGGCGCATGCGGCCGAAGTGCCGGTGCCGGCGCTGCTGAAAGAAGCGGCCGAGCGCCGTACCGCGTATGTGGTCAACACCACCCGCATCCAGGCCGGCACTACAGCGTTGCTGGCAGTCGTGCTGCTGGGCATCGGTTTGGCGCTGCTGGCGGCTCTGCGCGGCGCCAATCAGGCGCTGGCTGATCGCTTGGCGGCCCAGAAGAAGGCTGAAGCGGAGAACGAAGTGCTCAACAACTCGGTGATTTCAATTCTGCAGGCGGTGTACCAGCTCTCGCAGCGCGACCTGACGGCGCGTGCGCCAGTCACGCAAGACATCATCGGCACGGTGTCGGACTCCATCAACGCGCTGACCGACGAGACCGCCAAGGTGTTGAACGGCGTGAGCAAAATTGCCGGCCAGGTGGCCACGGCCTCAGGCAAGGTGCAAACCCAGGCAGCACTGGTGTCCAAGACCGCAGAGGATGATCGCGCCAACGTGGGCCAGATGATCGACTCGCTGGCAACCGCCACGCAGACCATGAACCAGGTGGCAACACTGACCGAGCAAACCAACGCCTCGGCCACCCAGGCGACGCAGGCAACCGACTCGGCGCTCGAGACTGTGAACGGCACGGTCAAGGGCATGGAGTCGATCCGCGAAACGATTGCAGAAACCGAAAAGCGCATCAAGCGGCTGGGTGAACGTTCGCAGGAGATTTCCGGCATCGTGAACCTGATCAACACCATCTCTGAGCGCACGCACGTGTTGGCGCTGAACGCGTCGATGCAGGCGGCGGTGGCCGGTGAAGCGGGCCGCGGCTTCGCGGTGGTGGCCGAAGAAGTGCAGCGCCTGGCCGAAAGCTCGCGCAACGCCACACAGCAGATCGGCACACTGGTGAGCAACATCCAACTGGAAACCAACGAAACGATTGCCACCGTGAACCGCACCATCGGTCAGGTGGTGCAAGGTTCTCAGCAGGCGCAAAAAGCCGGTGACCAGATGCGTGTGACGCAGCAGATCACGGCCCAGCTGGTAGCGCAGGTGCAGCGCATCGCGCTGGCGTCAGACGAGCAGAAAACGATGTCGGCCCAGTTGCTGAAATCGGTGCAGAAAATCGGCGCCAGCTCGGAGCGAACTGCGGAGCAGATTACCTCGCAGAACGTGGAAACCGAGTCGCTTCTCCAATCGGCTCGCCGACTGGTCGAATCGGTGAACGTGTTCAAGCTGCCGCTGGCGGCCTGAGCCTGCCACCGCCGCAAGCCAACCGAGGAGCACGCCGCGTGAAGCTCAACGATTTGATCGAAGCCCTGGCCGCCGAGGTCGAAATGGCCTTGCCCAGCCTGGAGCAAAGCCTCAGCGAGCTCGCCGTGATCGACGAGGCCGACGACGGCTTTCTCGACGCTCTGGAGCATTACAGCAACCAGGCTCAGCGCATGGGCGAGGCCGCCCAGATGGTCGGCTTCCCGGGGCTGCATGCGGTGTGCGACCACGTGGTGCAAAACGGCCTGCTGCTGGCCACGCTGCCGCGCGAAGAGCGCGGCCCGGTGCTCACGTTTTTACAGAGCTGGCCGGCGCTGATCGTGTACTACCTGCGCAACCTGAGCGACCCATCAACGGCGGCCGGTCTCGTCGACCATCTGCGCGCCGCGCCCAACCCGATGGACGAAGATCAGGCCATGAAGGTGATGCACATGCTCGGCGCGATGCCGCTGCAGGTGCAGATGCCGGGCGGTGACGAGCCGCAGCGCCCGGTGCTCGCTTCGGCCGAAGACGTGGCGCTGGAGATGCCCGACGACATTGACGAAAAACTTCTTGAAGGCTTCTGCCACGAGGCTCCTGAGCAAGCGCGCTACCTGGTTGATTTGTCACGCAACATGGCCGCTGGCCATGGCGACAGCTCTGATCTCGTGGCCGCCAAGCGCGTGGCGCACACCCTCAAAGGGTCGGGCGCCATCATCGGGTTGCGCGGGCTGGCGTCTTTGGGCCACCATTTCGAAGACGTGCTTGAGTACTTCGAGCGCGAGGGCGGCAACGTTTCCAAAGCGGCTGCCGACGTTTTGCTCGACGCCGCGTACTGCCTTGAGCAAATGGTGGGGCACGTCATCGGCACCGACGATTACCCCGAGCAGGCGCAGAGCGTGCTGCAAAGCGTGCTCGACCTGGCCAACCGCATGGACCGAGGGGAGTCGCTCGAGGTGCCGAAGACACGCGTGGCAACGCGGCACGCGCCGTTGGACGCCCTGAGCACGATGCGCGCGCACGAATTTACCGACGCAGACGCAGACGAAGACGAAGACGACGATGCAGCCGACCACGCAGCCGCTAACGCCGGCGAAGCGGCGGCCGCCCCCGCGCCAGCAGTGCGCCCAGCCCGCCAGCCCCTCGCGCCGCAAGCGAGTCCGCCAACCCCGGTGGTGGCCCCAGGCGCAACGGTGTCGCCAACCGCAGCATTGCGGGTGAGCGTGCAGCGTGTTGATGAACTGTTCCGCGTCTCCAGCGAAGTGTCGGTCCACAGTGCGGCGATGGAAGCGCGAATCAAGACCTTGACCGAACGCTCGCGTGAGCTGCTCACGCAAAACCTTCGGGTTCAAAAGCGTCTGTTCGAGCTCGAAACCGTGGTTGACGTGCGCGCGCTGACGATGATGCGCGGCCGCAGCGAACGGGCCAATGACGGCGCGTTCGATCCGCTGGAGATGGACCAGTACAGCGAGCTGCACAGCACGGCGCGTGCGCTGATGGAAGAAGCGGCCGACGCGCGCGCTCTGGCGTTGCGCCTTGAAGAAGACATCGCCAAGCTCTCCAGCGTGCAAACCCGCCAGCAGCGGCTGGCAAAAGACTTGCAACACCTGGTGATTGGCACCCGAATGACAGAGGCCGGCGTGCTGGAGTCGCGCTTGCAGCGCAACGTGCGCTCCACCTGCCAGGCCACCGGCAAACAGGCCACGCTGCTGCTGAAGGGCGCCGAAACGCTGATCGACAGTGATGTTCTCAACCGTCTGGCCGATCCTTTGCTGCACTTGCTGCGCAATGCCGTCGACCATGGCCTGGAGACGGCGGCCGAGCGCGTTGCTGGCGGCAAAGATGCCACCGGCAAAATCGAACTGAGCTTCACCCGCCAGGGCCAGCAAGTCGTGCTGCGATGCAGCGACGATGGCCGCGGTCTGAACCTGGCAGCGATTCGCCGCCGCGCCATCGAGCGCGGATTGATCGGCGCCGAGCAGGCGCTGAGCAACGACGACACCGCACGCTTGATCCTGCTGCCCGGCTTCTCGACGCGTGACACCGTCAGTGAAGTGTCGGGCCGCGGTATTGGCCTCGACGTGGTTCGCGATTGGGCCAGCACCATGAGCGGCTCGGTCAAGATCATCTCGAACCCCGGCGCGGGCTGCACCATCGAGCTGCGCTTCGCAGCGTCGTTGTCGACCATGCAGTCGCTGATTGTCGAGGTCAGCGGTCAGCGGTTTGCGCTGCCATCGCTGCAAATCGAACAAGCCGTGCCGCGAGGCGTCGGCAGCTTTGAGCGGCTCGGCACACAACTCACCTATCGCCACGGCAAACGTGTGCTCCCAGCGGTGCGTCTGGCCGAGCCTGCGGGCCTCGCCGTGGACCAAGAAAAACCCTTGGCCGACTACGACGCGGTGATCGTGCGACACGATGAGAAGACCCAGGTTCTTGCGGTCGACCGCTTGCTGGACGCTCGCGAACTGCTGGTGAAGAACCCGGGCCGCTACGCGCGGCACTTGCGCGGCGTTGCCGGCCTGTCGATCCTTGGCGACGGTGGTGTGGCCGTGAACCTCGACCTGACGCAGCTGCTCTCCGCAGGCGCGACCAAGCGCCGTGCATCGCCCGAGCGCACCGACTCGAAGCACGCTGTGGCTGCGAAGCCCTTGCCTGGCGTGCTGATCGTTGATGACGCGTTGTCGGTGCGCAACTCGCTGCTTCAGCTGGTGCAAGACGCGGGTTTTCGCGCTGAAACGGCGCGTGACGGCATCGACGCAATCGACACGCTGCGCTCGTTCAAGCCCGACATCGTTTTGACAGACCTTGAAATGCCGAACATGAACGGCGTTGAACTGACCACACACATTCGTGCCCGTGACGACCTGAAGAATTTGCCGGTCATCATGATCACGTCGCGATCACAAGAAAAACATCGCCGCATGGCCGAGCAGGCGGGAGTCGACGGCTACGTGACCAAGCCATACAACGACAGCGATTTGCTGCAGATGATTCGCCGGGCGCTGGCGGCCTGAACACGACGGGAGTCCCGACATGCCCACTTCAACCGCCAGCCCCGACACGACATCAACCCTGCTGAAGGGAACGTTCGTCTTGTTGCGCGCAGACACCTTGCGCCTTCTCTTGCCGCAAGACGATGTGGGCGCGACCGACCACATCGAACTTGCACCTCAGCCCACAGATCAGAGTGGAATCTTCGTCCATGGCGAAGGCGACGCTGCCCAGCCGGTGGTGGCCCTGTCGGCCAAGATGCGCCCGCTGGCCGTCTTTCCAAGCGACCGCTTTTTGCTGACTAGCCTGGTGACCAGCTCCGGCGATGTGGCCATGGTCTGGAACGAAGTGCGCGTGTTGTTGGCTGCCGAGCTGAAGCTTCAGGCCTTGCCGGCGGCGATGCAGGCTCCCGACGCGCCGATCAATTCCTACGTAGACCTTGACGGCGAGCTCGCCCTGTTCACCAGCGCTGAACGCGTGATGGCTTTTGCACTCGACTCCAGAGGATAGGACGATGAACCTGGACACCTTGCACCAGTCGGTGCCGAACGGAGCCGAGGCGGCGCTGCTCGACAAACAAAACGAACTTGACGCTGCCGAAGCTGCTCGCGCAGAGCCGCACGTGGCGGCACGCCTGCTTGAGTACCAGCGCGGCACATTCGTCGCGTTTCCAGCGCACGCCACGTTGGAGCTGATCGAGCGGCCGCCGCTGGTCGAGGTGCCCGGCGCGCCCTACTACTGCCGCGGCCTGGTGCAGTGGCAAGGCCGTCAACTGCCGTTGTTGGACCTGCGCACGCTGATGCGCGCCTACCCAGACGAGAACCCAAAGGTGCTCTCTCACGTGCTCGTGCTGGCGTATCAGCGAGTGCCAAGGGCTCCGTTGGAATACGGCGCGTTGTGTGCGCCGTCGCTTGTTCGAATGGCCCAGGTTGCCGACAGCCAGCAATGTGCGCTGCCGACCGACAGCGACCTTTGGCCATGGATCTCGCTGTCTTGTTTTTCGTTCGAAGGTCGACCGGTACCGATCATCAACATCGGCCGGCTGTTCGAGCAGCCGCACGCTTGAGAGATCGCGGGGCTACCAAATTCGCTACGCAGCCGCCGTGCCGGGGCTAGACGTGGCGGCTGCTGTGGCCAGCCTTTTCACCCTGGCTTTGCGGCTAAAGCAAAGGGAGCTTCGGCCCCCGCGCTTGACGTGCAGGGCACTCAGTAGTTCGCGCCCAGCTGCTCCAAGATGGCCGGGTTCTCGAGCGTCGACGTGTCCTGCGTAATCGCCTCACCCTTGGCCACCGAGCGCAGCAAACGCCGCATGATCTTGCCCGAGCGGGTCTTCGGCAGGTTGTCTCCGAAGCGAATGTCTTTCGGTTTGGCAATCGGGCCGATCTCTTTGCCAACCCAGTCGCGCAGTTGTTTGGCGATGGCTTTCGCTTCGTCGCCGGTCGGCCGCGAACGCTTGAGCACAACGAAGGCGCAAATCGCCTCGCCGGTCGTGTCGTCGGGCCGGCCGACCACGGCCGCTTCAGCGACCAGCTCGGTGCATGAGACCAGTGCAGATTCGATCTCCATCGTGCCCATGCGGTGGCCGCTGACGTTGAGCACGTCATCGATCCGGCCGGTGATCGTGAAGTTGCCGGTGATCGCGTCGCGAATGGCGCCGTCGCCTGCGAGGTAGTACTTGCCCTGGAAATCGTCGGGGTAGTAGCTTTTTTTGAATCGCTCGGGGTCGCCCCAAATCGTGCGGATCATGCTCGGCCACGGTTTCTTCACGACCAGAATGCCGCCCTGCCCCCACGGCACGTCTTTGCCGGTTTCATCGACCACGGCCGCGCTGATTCCGGGAAACGGCAGCGTGCACGAACCCGGAACCAACGTGGTCGCACCCGGCAGCGGCGTGATCATGTGGCCGCCGGTTTCGGTCTGCCAGAAGGTGTCGACGATCGGGCAGCGGCCGCCGCCGATGTGCTTGTGGTACCACTCCCAGGCAGCAGGGTTGATTGGCTCGCCAACAGAGCCGAGGATGCGCAGGCTCTTCAGGTCATAGCGGTCGGGGTGCACGGCAGCGTTGCCTTCGGCGGCCTTGATCAACGAGCGGATCGCCGTGGGCGCGGTGTAGAAAATCGTGACCTTGTGGTCCTGAATCATCTTCCAGAAGCGGCCCGCGTCGGGGAAAGTCGGGATGCTCTCGAACACCACCTCGGTGCCACCAAGCGCGAGCGGGCCGTAGGTGATGTAGGTGTGACCGGTGACCCAACCGATGTCGGCGGTGCACCACAAAACGTCGTCTGGCTTCAGGTCAAAGGTCCACTTGGTGGTGAGTGCGGCGTGAAGCAGGTAGCCGCCCGTCGAATGCTGCACGCCCTTGGGCTTGCCGGTGGAGCCTGAGGTGTAGAGCAGGAACAGCGGGTGTTCGGCGCCGACCCACTCGGGCTCGCAAGTGGTGGCCTGCGCGTTCATTTCGTCGTGCAGCCACTTGTCGCGCGGCGCATGCCACGCGATCTTGCCGCCCGTGCGCTGGTAGACGATCACGTCGCGCACCGCTTCACAGCCTTCAAGCGCGAGCGCTTCATCAACGATGGACTTGAGCGGCAGCTGCTTGCCGCCGCGCATCTGTTCATCGGCGGTGATCACCATCACCGCGCCGGTATCGGCGATGCGGTCTCGAAGGCTTTGTGCAGAGAAGCCGCCGAACACGACGGAGTGCGTGGCGCCAAGGCGCGCGCAGGCTTGCATGGCGACCACGCCCTCGACCGACATGCCGATGTAGATGACGACCCGGTCGCCCTTCTTCACACCACGCGCGCGCATCGCGTTGGCCAGGCGGCAGGTGCGCTCAAGCAGTTCGCCGTAGGTGAACTTGCTGACCTTGCCGTCGTCGGACTCGAAGATGATCGCCACCTTCTGCCCCAGCCCTGCTTCAACCTGACGGTCGAGGCAGTTGTAAGACGCGTTCAGCGTGCCGTCGGCGAACCACTGAAAGAACGGCGCAGCACTGTCGTCGAGTACCTGCGTGAAGGGTTTTTTCCAGCTGATCAGCTCGCGCGCCTGGCGGGCCCAGAAGCCCTCGTAGTCGACCTCGGCCTCGTCGCACAGCGCGTTGTAGGCTTCAATGCCCGAGATGTGCGCTGCCTTGACAAGGGCGGCGGGCGGAGGGTAGATGCGGGTGCTGGTGGCGCTCATGGTGTTGTCTCCTTGTAGGCTCGATGGTGCGCTTGTGCGGGTGAGCCGGACCCTAAACAGACGCTCTTGCGAAGGCCTTACTCTGCCACCGCCAAGGCCGTTCGCCGCATGGTGCGGCCACTACAATTTGCCGCAGCTTCACTGCCCATTAAAGCTCCTTCATGTCCCAAACGCCCTCGCCTTCGCCCGTGAAGCTGCGCCCCCTGCCCAACTTCATCTTCATGAGCCGCTGGCTTCAGCTGCCGCTCTACCTTGGGCTGATCCTGGCGCAGTGTGTCTACGTGTTCCATTTTTGGGTCGAGTTGACTCACCTGATCGAAGCGGCTTTCGGCAGCCAGGCCGCGCTGCACTCGCTGGTCGACGGCATGGGCTATCAGTTTCCCGACATCAAGAACGCCGCCGGTGAGGTGATCGGCCAGCAGGCGCCGAAGCTGACCGAGATCGTGATCATGCTCGCCGTGCTGGCGCTGATCGACGTGGTGATGATTTCCAACCTGCTCATCATGGTCATCGTTGGTGGCTATGAAACCTTTGTGAGCCGCATGAACCTCGAAGGTCACCCCGACGAGCCGGAGTGGCTGAGCCACGTGAACGCCTCAGTGCTGAAGGTAAAACTCGGCACCGCGATCATCGGCATCAGCTCAATCCATCTGCTCAAGAGCTTCATCAGCGCCGCCAGCATCAAGCCCGATGTGCTGATGTGGCAGACCATCATCCACGTCGCTTTCCTGCTTTCGGCCATTGCCATCGCCTACACCGACAAACTGCTCAACGCCTCGCACCCCGCCCCGCAGTGACGCTCAATGACACTCAATGACGCTTGGCGAGGGCCTCTTCCACGGCAGAGAGCAGCTCCCGCAGGTCCAGCGGCTTGGTGAGGTAGCGAACAAAACCGGCCGCCAGGCCGCGCTCAACGTCATGCGCCATCGCGTTGGCGCTGACAGCGATCACTGGCACCCGGCTGCTCGCCTCACTCAGGCGCAGCCGGCGCAGCACCTCGTAGCCATCAATGCCGGGCAGCTGGATGTCGAGCAGGATCAGGTCGGGGCATTCGTCTTGCACCATCTGCAGGCCCAGCAGCGGCAACGGTGCGCTGATCATCAGCAGGCCGGCCACGCGGCCGAGCATGGCCTCCATCAGCAGCACATTGACGGGGTTGTCTTCGATGTAGAGCACCTTGCGCAGCCGCGCCGGCGGCAAGCTCGCGCCGAGTTGGGGCAGTGCCGCCACTGAGCCGCGGCCTGGAATGACAGGCGGCTCCGACAGCGGCAGGCGCAGCCAGAAGGTGCTGCCCTCGCCCACAACGCTGTCCAACCCGATCTCGCCGCCCATCGCTTCCATCAAGTGCTTGCTAAGCGCCAGACCCAGGCCCGCACCTTCCACGCCGGTGCGCACCGCGTCAAGGCGCTCGAAGGCCTGGAACAGGCGCGCCGCATGCGCAGGGCTCAGGCCCGGGCCGTTGTCGCTGATGCCGATGCGCACGGCCTGCGCTTGGACCACAGAGGTGATGTGAACGCGGCCCTGCGGCCGGTTGTACTTGATGGCGTTCGACATGAGATTGAGCAGCACCTGCTTCAGCCGGGTTCGGTCGGCCAACACGAAACACGCGCGGCCGCCTTCGTCGAGCACTTTCACGTCGACGCCTTCGGCACTCGCTATCGGGTGCACCAGACCCATGCAATCCTGCAGCAGATCTGTGAGTTGCACCGGCTCGAGCAACACCTGAAGCTTGCCGGTTTCGACCTGTGCCAGGTCGAGCATTTCGTTGATCAAGTTCAGCAGGTGCCGCGCGCCGCGCAGGATTTCGCTCACGTGCTCGCGCTGCCGCTCGACCAGCGGGTGCCGGTTGTCGGAGGCGAGCAGTTGCCCGAAGCCCAGAATCGCATTCATCGGCGTGCGCAATTCGTGCGACATGCGCGAGAGGAATTCCGACTTCGCGCGGTTCGCACGTTCGGCCTCTTCTTTCGCGCCGATCAGCGCAAATTCGGCCGCCTTGCGTTTGCTGATGTCGATGCCGAAGGCAACGTGGTCGCGTCGGCCGGTGGCTGCATCGGCGCTGATGGCGTGTGTGATTTGCAACCACGCGGGGCGCCCAGTGCCCGTCGCAGGGTATTCGGTTTCCACCGTGATGGGCTCGCCGCTTTCGGCGCGCGCAACCACCGCCTGTAGCTGTGCGAAGCGCTTGTCGCCCAGCACCTCGCGCACAGAGTGGCCCACGATCTGCTCGCGGGGCAGACCCAGCAGCGAAGCGACTCGCTCGTTGGCGTAGGTGTAGCGTCCCTGCGGGTCTTGCACTGCGATGTAGCCCGGGAAAGCGTTGAGCAACGAACGCAACTGCGCTTCGCTGTCGCGCACTGCCTGCTGGGCCTCGAAATAGGCGGTCACGTCGGCGTAGGTGCGCACCAGACTGCCGTCGGGCAAGTGCCGCGTTTGCACTTCGATGCGCAGCCCCGCCCGCGTTTGGCGCACATAGGCCAGCGGCAGGTCGAGGTGCCGCATCGCCGCGATAGATTGGCGCGACTCGGGCGCGATGTACGACAGGCCTTCGCCGAAATCACCGCGCTCCATCTGGAACGTTGCGATCTCGGTGAGCGTGGTGCCGGGCCGCACCAGCGTTTCCGGCAGGTCGAGCAATTCGAGCAGGCGCCGGTTGTGCACGCTGACACGGCCCTCGGCGTCCATGCTGAGAATGCCTTGGGCGATGCTGTCGAGCGTCACCTGCAGAGCCTGTGTCTTTTGCGTCAGCTCGGCGCTGGTGGCGCGCAACTGGGTTTCGGCCCGCTTGCGCGCGCTGATGTCGGCAAACATGCCAATCGCGCCGATGCGGCGCCCGGCGGTGTCGAAGATTGGCGTGGCGTTGTTGAAGCAGTCGATCTGGCTGCCGTCGGGGCGAGTGAGCGCGATCTCGTATGCCGTGGGCACGCCCGCTGCTCGATGTTTCGCTTGCTCTTCGAAGATCAGTTTGTTGGCGGCGTCGACGAACTCGCAGATGTTCTGGCCAATGATGTCTTCACGCGGCCGGCCGAGAATGCCGCACATCGCCGGGTTTACATCGGTCGTGATGCCTTCGGTGTCGACGAACCAGAAGCCTTCGTGCATCGTCTGCACCAGCAGCGTCAGCAAGTGGTGTTTCTCGGCCAGCGCCAGCTCGGCGGCTTTCGCCGCGGTGATGTCTTGCACCACGCCGTTGATGCGAACCACTTCGCCGTTTTCGATCTGCGGGTGACCGATGAGGCGCACCCAGCGCTGGCGGCCACGCGCGGTGGTGAGCAGGTGCGCCTGGTCGTAGGGCAATGCCGTGGCCGCCACGGCGGCCAGCCCGGCGCGCAGCGCGGTTTGCTGCGCCGGCCCGTAGAGGCCGACGAAGCCATCGAAGGTGGGGCGGTTCGACGGCGACACGTCGTGGATCAGGTAGGCCTGCGCCGTGAGGCGCAATGCCATCGTCGCGAGGTCGAGTTCCCAGCCGCCAACGGCCGCGGTGGCGCCTGTGCGTTCCAGCAGCTCTTCGCTGCGGCGCAGCGCCTCAGCCTGCTTTGCCTCGGCCAGCCGCGAAGCCGCATAGCTGCGCACCACCAGGTGCGAGCGCTTCGCCGCGAGGCTCAGGAACGCGAGCGTGCCAATCACGGCAACACCCAATGTCCAGTAAATGCTGTGGGGCTGGCCGAACAGCTGCAAGCCGAGCATGCCGAGCACCAGTGCGCCGAAAGCCAACGCGGCAGGCGGGTCGAAGGTCGTCGTCGTGAAGGTGCTGGCGGTCAGACCGCCCAGCACGACGATGCGCACCGCCTGGTGGAGCGAGTCGTCAGCCGGAATTGGCAAGACGCTGGAGAGCCCCCACACGGCGCCGTGCGCCACGATGCCCAGGCGGTAAAACAGCAGCCAGCGGCCGTGCGAAGAGAGGTCGGGCGCGGCGCGCCAGAAGGCCAGCGCCGTTCCGGCCCGCACCAAGCACATCACCGCGAGCGCGCCGCACCAGGCCAACAGCAGGCTCATCGGAACGACAGCGCGCTCCATGAAAACGAACAGCGCCCCCGCGAACACCGCCCCGCCAATCGCCGACGGCATGTTGTTGAAATGGGCGCGCACCTGCTGAGCACGCAGTGCTTCTGCAATGCCCGAAGGTTCGACCTCGTTTGCAGCCACTTCAGCTTCGCTTTTCATACTTCAGCTTCGCCGTAAATGCCGGCCGTTTCGGGTTGCGCCACAGCAGCAAGGCCGAACCGACCAGCCCTGCAACCAACGAGCCACCCAACACACCGAGCTTCACCTGGGTTTCATGGCCCAGGCCTTGCCCCGCGAACGCCAGACCACCGATGAACAGGCTCATCGTGAAGCCTATACCGCAGAGCACACACACGCCGAAAAACTCACGCGTCGTGGCACCCGCTGGCAGCCTGGCGCCAGTGGCACGCATCAGCAGCCAAGACGCACCGAACACGCCGACCGCCTTGCCCAGAAACAGGCCGAGCGCGATGCCCAGCGGAATGCCTTGCGCCAGCGTGCCGAGTGACACGCCTTCGAGCGACACACCCGCGTTGGCAAATGCGAACATCGGCAGTACCGCGAACGCAACCCACGGATGCAGCGCATGTTCGGTGGCCTCAAGCGGCGAACCACCGGCCTTGTCTCGCATCGGAATCGCCATCGCGGTGACCACACCGGCCAGCGTGGCGTGAATGCCGGACTTCAGCACAAACACCCACACCAACAGGCCAAGCACAGCGTAGGGCCCGATGCTCGCGACCCTTGCACGGTTCAGCAAAAACAGAAGCAGCACGCCGGCACCCGCGGCCATCAGCATCGGCAGTGACAGTTGCGCTGTGTAGAACAACGCGATCACGATGATGGCGCCGAGGTCGTCGATGATGGCCACCGCAGTGAGGAAGACTTTCAGCGACGCCGGCACGCGCGAGCCAAGCAGCATGAGGATTCCGAGCGCGAAAGCGATGTCGGTGGCGGTGGGGATCGCCCAGCCGCGCAGCGCCACCGGGTCGGCATGGTTCAGCGCCAGATAGATCAGCGCCGGCACCAGCATGCCGCCCACGGCGGCAACCAACGGCAAAGCCGCCTGCTTGACCGACGCCAGCTCGCCGGTCAGCACTTCGCGCTTGATCTCAAGCCCCACGAGGAAGAAGAAGACCGCCATCCACAGGTCATTGACCCAGAGCAACAGCGGCTTGGAAAGCACCAGCCAGTCGCCGCCAATGCGCACTTCGCCGCGCAGCTCCACGAACTGCCGGTACAGCGGGCTGAGCGCCGAGTTGCTGACAACCAGCGCCAAGGCTGCCGCAAGTGCAAGCACGACGCCACCGGCGGACTCCGAAGCAATGAAACGACGAATGCTGCTGATCAAGTGGCGCTTTCGGGTTCAGTAAACTGCCAAGCTGCATTGTCAGCCACCTTCGGCCAGCCTCTTCCTTGCGCCCGCACCGCCATCCACCGAGCCCTTCCATGACCACTATTCGATACGCCGACCTGGTAGAGAGCGTTGCCGGCGCGCTTCAATACATCAGCTACTACCACCCCGCCGACTACATCGCCCACCTGGCGCGAGCTTATGAGGCCGAGCAGAGCGCGGCGGCAAAAGACGCGATCGCGCAGATCCTCACCAACTCGAAGATGTGCGCCGAAGGCAAACGCCCCATTTGCCAGGACACCGGCATCGTCAACGTGTTCCTTAGGATTGGCATGGACGTGCGCTTCGAGGGCTTTGCCGGCAGCATCGAAGACGCCATCAATGAGGGCGTGCGCCGCGGCTATAACTTTGCCGACAACAAGCTGCGCGCAAGCATCGTGGCCGACCCGCACTTTGAACGCAAGAATACAAAAGACAACACACCGGCTGTGGTGCACATGACGGTCGTGCCCGGAAACACGGTCGATGTGCAGGTCGCCGCCAAGGGCGGTGGCAGCGAGAACAAGAGCAAGTTTGTGATGATGAACCCGAGCGATTCGCTGGTCGACTGGGTGATGAAGACCGTGCCCACGATGGGCGCCGGCTGGTGCCCGCCGGGCATGCTGGGCATCGGCATCGGCGGCACCGCAGAGCGCGCGATGCTGATGGCCAAGCAGAGCCTGATGGACGACATCGACATGTACGAGCTGAAAGCACGCGGCCCGCAAAACAAGGTTGAAGAACTGCGCATCGAACTCTGCGACAAGATCAACGCGCTCGGTATCGGCGCTCAGGGCCTGGGCGGCCTGACGACCGTGCTCGACGTGAAGATTGCCACCTACCCAACACACGCCGCGAGCAAGCCGGTGGCGATGATCCCGAACTGCGCCGCCACGCGGCACGCGCACTTTGTGCTCGACGGCTCCGGCCCTGCTTACCTGGAACCACCAAGCCTGGATCTGTGGCCAGATGTGAAGTGGGCGCCCGACTACAACAAGAGCAAGCGCGTCAACCTCGACACGTTGACCAAAGAAGAAGTCGCGGCCTGGAAACCCGGCGACACGCTGTTGCTGAACGGGAAAATGCTGACCGGCCGTGACGCCGCGCACAAGCGCATTCAAGACATGCTGGAGGCCAAGGGCGGGCCCGAAAAACTGCCGGTGGACTTCACCAACCGCGTCATCTACTACGTCGGCCCCGTCGACCCGGTGCGCGACGAAGTCATGGGCCCGGCTGGCCCCACCACGGCCACGCGCATGGACAAATTCACCGAGATGATGCTCGGCAAAACCGGCCTGATCGGCATGATCGGCAAGGCCGAGCGCGGGCCCGCGGGCATCGAGGCGATCAAAAAACACAAGAGCGCGTATCTGATGGCAGTGGGCGGCGCAGCCTACCTCGTCTCGAAGGCGATCAAGCGCGCCGAAGTGGTCGGCTTTGCCGACCTGGGCATGGAAGCGATCTACGAGTTCGAGGTCAAAGACATGCCGGTCACGGTGGCGGTCGATTCCAACGGCGTGTCGGTTCACGAAACCGGGCCGAAGGACTGGGAAGCGCGCATCAAGTCGGGCATCGGCAAGATTCCGGTCACCGCGGCCTGAAAACTTGATGCCAGCACTTGGCGGCCTTCACACCAAGCCACCGCTCCTGGGCTCCGCGCATCCAGCAGACTCACATCGAGTCCGGGGAACCCGTTTTACAAGGCGTGCTTGCGGAGCTCTGTGCTCGGAAATTAGCGCAGCGGGCCACCCTATGGCCTTGCGTTGCGTTGTGCATCATCCACGCGGGTGATGCGCAGCGTGCAGAAGCTTCAGCCTTTCGCGGGCCACGTGGGTGTAGATCGTTGTCGTTGAAATGTCGGCATGGCCGAGCAGCATCTGCACTGCGCGCAGGTCGGCGCCGTGATTCAGCAAGTGCGTCGCAAAGGCATGGCGCAGCGTGTGCGGTGACAGCGGCGCCAACACGCCGCCGCGCAAGGCATGCGCCTTGATCAGCTTCCAGAACATCTGGCGTGTCATGGCGCCGCCGCGCGCGGTGACGAAGAGCGCGTCGCTCGCCTGGCCTTTGAGAATCAAAGTGCGGGCCTCGGCGAAATAACGCCGCAGCCATTCGTGCGCTTCTTCGCCGAAGGGAACGAGCCGCTCTTTTGCGCCCTTGCCGGTGACGCGCAATGCGCCGTCGCTCAAGCTCAGGTTCACGCTCTTGAGTGTGACGAGCTCGCTCACCCGCAGCCCGCTGGCGTACATCAGCTCGAGCATGGTGCGGTCGCGCAAGCCAAGGGGTGTGTCGACGTTGGGCGCGCCGAGCAGCGCTTCGACCTGCGCTTCACTTAAGGTCGTGGGCACGCGAAGGGGCTGGCGCGCCGCCACCAGCTTCAGCGTGGGGTCGGCGGCCAGCAGATGCTCGCGCAGCGCCCAGCGGAAGTAGCGCTTGAAGACGGTCAGCCGCCGGTTGCTGCTGGTCGCCTTGCTTGCTTCGTGGCGCGCCACGCTGTATTCGAGCAGATCGCTCTCGCGGGTGTCGTCGAGCGTGCGCGAGCTGCTTCGATCCAGCCACTCGGCGTAGAGCTGAAGGTCACGCCGGTATGCCGCCAGCGTGTTGTTCGAAAGGCCGTCTTCTACCCACAGAGCGTCTGTGAAACGGCTGATCGACGCCTGGCTGGCGGCAAGCGCTTGCAGTCCTTACTCCAGCGTGAGTTTCTGAAGCACGACCACCTTTTTGTAGACCTCAAACTCGGCCGCGATCTGCGCTGCAAATTCCTCCGGCGAATTGCCAATGATCTGCGAGCCGGTCTCTTCGATGCGCTTCTTCACGGCCGGGTCTTCGAGCGTTTTCTTCACCGCCGTGCTGATCTTGTCGACCACCGCTTTTGGCAGGCCTTTGGGGCCATAGATGCCGTAGAAGGCCATGCGGTTCACCTGCTCCAGGCCCACTTCCTTGAAGGTCGGAACGTTGGGCAACTGCGTCAGCCGCTGCGGCGCCGAGACCACGATCGCAACAAGCCGACCGTCTTTAATGAACGGCAAGGCCGAGGGCAAGTTGTCGAAAATTATTGGCACTTGGCCGGCCACCGTATCGTTCAATGCCGGGCCGGCACCACGGTATGGGATGTGCGTGATGAAGGTACCGGAAAGGTTCTTGAACAGCTCCATCTGCAGGTGGCCGATGCCGCCGGTACCCGAACTGGCGAAGCTGTACTTGCCCGGGTTCTTCTTGACCTCGGCGAGAAACCCCTTGTAGTCACGCGCCGGGAAGCTCGGGTGCACCGCGATCACGTTTGGCGTGGCAGCCACGTTGATGATGGGCGTGAAGTCGGTCAGCGGGTTGTAGGGAATCTTCGGGTTGATGGCGGGGTTGGCCGCAGTAGTCGACACGGTGGCCATGCCGAGGGAATAACCATCGGGCACGGCCTTCGCGGTTTCGAGTGCGCCAATCGTGCCACCGCCACCGGCCTTGTTATCGACGATCAAAACCTGCCCCAGCGGCCCGTTGATCTTTTCGGCCAAGACGCGCGCGATGATGTCGGTGGTGCCACCTGGCGCGAACGGCACAACCAGCTTCACAGGCTTGGTGGGGTAAGCCTGGGCCCAGGCGCCTGCGGAGGTGCCAAGCGTGGCAGCAGCGATGACAGTGACTATCAAATTACGGCGTTGCATCGAAAGTATCTCCTGGGAAAAAATGAAAATTGTAGGGCCACACCGACCGCGTGGCGGCAGGCCCCCCCCCTGTGCCGAGGGTGACGTCCTGTTAACGCTGTGGCATTAGTGCACCTGCCAGTGCTGGCAAACTCATTGCGGGTTTGTTCTGGCCGCGCGCATGGACGGCGGCGGTGGCCGTGGCCGGTGACCCTGTCAACGCCGCTCCAAATGGTCAGCGTGCTTGTGCTGCTGGCGGCGCTGGCGCGCTTGCGCTTGCGGTAGCGGCCCGCACATCGGCTTGTGCCAGCGCCCACGCAATGTGCTCGCGCACCAATTCACCGGCTCCGGCAAGGCGCAATTCAAGTGTGTTCATGATCTCGGCAGCAGCCGCGCCCTCTGCCACCCGCAACGCGTTGCCCAACGCCACCGCGAGGTTGCGCTGCCAGCGCTGGAAACCGATGCGCCGGATGGGGCTGCCTTCTGTGCAGCGCAAAAACTCCGCTTCGGTCCACGACCAAAGCGTCAGCAAGGTGGAACTGCCAACCGACGCGCGCACGTCGAAGTCGGCCAAGCGGCTGGCCTTTGCATACTTGTTCCATGGGCAAACGAGCTGGCAGTCGTCGCA